>NZ_JBXTSN010000019.1:0-113135 GCF_057158775.1 Antribacter sp. NEAU-D49
ACGGCCCGTACTTCGCAGGCACGTCCCGCCACGGCGTCCCGGCCCGCAGCCGCCACAAAATCCCGTTGATCACCTGCCGGTGATCACGCCACTGCCCGCCACGCCCGGACGAGACCGGCAGCAGCGGCTCGATCCGCGCCCACGCCGCATCCGTCAACTCACCCCGACCAACACCCACAACCCGGACATTACAGAACCAGTGACCAGGCCATTCACAGGACAGGCCCTAGGCGTGCACGAGCAGGCGCCCCGGCCGTCCCGCCACGTGGGCGGGCGACCGGGGCGCCTGGGAAGTGCGTATCAGTGCCCTGCGGGGAGCACGTGTCAGCCGTTGGCCTTGTTGTAGGCCTCGAGCACCTCGGCCGAGATGCGGCCGCGGTCGCTGACCGTGTGGCCGTTCGCCTTGGCCCACTCGCGGATCTCGGCCGTGTTGGACGAGCCGCGCGAGCGACGGGCCGCGGGGCGGGCCGTCGAGGTACGGGCGGAGGCCTTGCGCGCGTGGCCCACCCAGGGGGCGAACGCCTCGCGCAGCTCGGCGGCGTGCGCGGTGCTGAGGTCGATCTCGTAGCTCACGCCGTCAAGGCCGAAAGTCACGGTTTCCTCGGCGACGCCGCCGTCGATGTCGTCCACGAGAACAACCTGAACCTTCTGAACCATCGGACCCACCTTTCCCACGCCACCTTTTACCATGTGCAGTTCTGGAGCATGCCCTATCGAGTGATCGCATGTCAATTACAGGGCACGAATACACGCGGGGGAAGGGAGCGTGAAATCGCCGCGGACTACTTTTCCGCGCGTTCCGCCGCCTCGCGGTCCATTCGCTCCAGTGCGAGACGTTCGTCACGGTCGGCGCGCACGATCTTTCTCATCACGAACCAGAAGATCAGGCCCAGCCCCGCAGAAGGCACGAGGGCCGCAGCGCCCGCCCAGAACGTTTCCATCACGACTTCCTCACGTTTGCGGTCAGCCCTGTGGCTTGACGAGCGGGAAAAGAATCGTCTCGCGGACACCGACGCCCGTGAGCGCCATGAGCAGGCGGTCGATGCCCATACCCATTCCGCCCGACGGCGGCATCGCGTGCTCCATCGCGGCGAGGAAGTCCTCGTCGATCCGCATGGCCTCGTCGTCGCCCGCCGCCGCCAGGAGCGCCTGCGCCTCGAACCGCTGACGCTGGATCACCGGGTCCACCAGCTCGGAGTAGCCCGTCGCGAGCTCGAAGCCGCGCACATACAGGTCCCACTTCTCGACCTGCCCCTTCGCGGTGCGGTGGTCGCGGGTCAGCGGGGAGGTCTCGACCGGGAAGTCGCACACGAACGTGGGCGCGAACAGGTGGTCGCCCACCTGGTGCTCCCACAGCACCTCCACGAGCTTGCCGTGGTTGATGAAACGCTTGCTCCCCAGCTCGATACCGAGGCGGTCGGCCAGCTTCTCGAGGTGCTCCACCGACGTCTCGGGGGTGATCTCCTCGCCGAGCGACTGCGACAGCGACTCGTACATCCGCAGACGCGGCCACTCGCCGCCCAGCTCGTACTCCGCGCCGTCGGGCAGCGTCACCGTCGTGGTGCCCAGCACGTCCTGCGCAGCCGTCTGCACCAGGTCCTGGGTGAGCGCGCCGATGGTGTCGTAGTCGCCGTAGGCCTCGTACGCCTCGAGCATCGCGAACTCCGGCGAGTGCGTGGAGTCCGCGCCCTCGTTGCGGAAGTTGCGGTTGATCTCGAACACCTTCTCGACGCCGCCCACCACGGCGCGCTTGAGGAACAGCTCCGGGGCGATGCGCAGGAAGAGCTCGATGTCAAAGGCATTCATGTGGGTCGAGAATGGGCGCGCTGTGGCGCCGCCCGCCTGCGTCTGCAGCATGGGCGTCTCGATCTCGAGGAAGCCGCGGCGGTGGAAATTCTCCCGCAGCGAACGCACCACGCCCGCGCGGACGCGCACCATGTCGCGAGCGGCGGGCCGGGCAATCAGGTCCACATAACGCTGACGGACCCGCGCCTCCTCCGAAAGGTCCTTGTGGAGCACCGGCAGCGGGCGCAGCGACTTGGCGGCCATGCGCCATTCGTCGGCGAAGACGCTCAGCTCTCCACGACGCGACGAACCGACCCGGCCGTGCACGAAGAGATGGTCACCGAGGTCCACGTCGCTCTTGAAGTCGGCGAGGGATTCCTCACCCACCTCCGCGAGGCTGAGCATGGCCTGAAGGCGATTTCCTTCGCCGTCCTGAACGGTGACGAAGCAGAGCTTTCCGGTGTTGCGCAGGAAGACCACGCGACCCGCGAGGCCCACGACGTCCTGGGTCTCCTCGCCGGCCTCGAGGTGGCCGTACGCCTCGCGGACGGCGGCGATCGTGTGGGTCACCGGGACGCCGACGGGGTACGGCTCGACGCCGCGCTCCAGCAGGCGCTCACGCTTCTCGCGCCGGATCCGCAGCTGCTCGGGCAGGTCGTCGGTCTCGGGCGCGTCGTCGGGCACGCCCGGCGTGCTGGTGTCGGTGGTCACCCGCCAATCCTACCGAGGCGCCCCGGTGCGCCCGCCCTCTGCCGCCCGTCGCCTAGGTCTCAGGCCGGCCGCAGGTCCAGGGCCAGGTCCAGGATCGGCGCACTGTGCGTGAGCCCACCCACCGACAGGTAGTCCACACCCGTCCCGGCCACCTCCCGGGCGCGGTCGAGCGTGAGGTTCCCCGTGGCCTCGAGCTCGACGTGCGCCGGCACGCCGTCGCGACCTTCGCGCTCGCGCACCGCGGCGACGGTCGCCGCCAGGACCGGAGTGGGCATGTTGTCGAGGAGCAGGAAGTCGGCGCCCGCGCCGACCGCCTCCAGCGCCTGGGCCGTCGTGTCGGCCTCGACCTGGACCAGCACGTCCGGGAAGGTGGCGCGCACCGCCTCGATGGCGGCCCGCACCGATCCCGCGGCCACCACGTGGTTGTCCTTGATCATCGCGACGTCGTAGAGGCCCATGCGCTTGTTGGTGCCGCCGCCGGCACGCACGGCGTACTTCTGCAGCGCCCTCAGGCCGGGAGTCGTCTTGCGCGTGTCGAGCACCTGAGCGCCCGTGCCGGCAAGCTCACGCGACCACGCCGCGGCGGCGGTGGCCACGCCCGATGCCCGGCTCGCGAGGTTGAGCAGCGTCCGCTCCCCCACCAGCAGCACCTGCGTGCGCCCGCTGAGGGCGGCGAGCACCTGGCCCGTGGCCACCGTGGCGCCGTCCTGCGCGTGGAACACCACCTCCGGCTGGGGCAGCCCGAGCCGCCCGGCCACCTGGCGGAGGACCTCCTCCACCACGACCAGCCCGGCCACGACGCCGTCGGCCCGGGCCACCAGGTCCGCGGTGCCGGTGGCCGACGACGGGATGGTCGCCTGGGTGGTGACGTCCCGTCCCGGCGCCGGGCCGAGGTCCTCGTCGAGGGCGACCTCGACGACGCGGGCGACCCACGCGGGGTCGAGGCCCGGCTCGACCGTGGACGGGGCGGCGAAGACGGGCAGCGTGCCAGGAGTGCTCACGGGGCCACGGTAGTCGCTGCCGTCGACACGCGGTCCCAGGACCCCGCTGAGAGTCGTGCAGGCACATAGCCTCGCGTGGTGCGCATCGCGGTGATCGTCGACGGTCTTGAGTCCACCCGCCAGTTCCACGCCGACGACGGCCAGGCGATCGTCGACGCCGGAGCCATGCTCACCGCGATCGGCAAGCCGGTGTCGGTCGACGTCGTGCACGACGAGGAGTGCGCACCGGTCCTTTCGACCCTGCCGGAGTCGGCATACGACGCGATCGTCATCGCATCGAACGCACTCCGGCATGCCGACGGCCGAGCTGCAGCCGCAGTCCGCAAGCATTCGGCTGCGATCACGGAGTTTCTCCGGCGCGGCCGTGGGCTCGTGCTGCTCCACCAGTACGCGGCTGTCGACACGCTCGTCGCCATGCCGGACGGGCCCGCCCTCAGCTTTGATCGGCGCCCGGCCAGACCGGCCCGCCCAGAGCCGGCAGACGTCGAGAGCGTGCTCTTGAACTACCCGTTCCCCATCGACCTCGCCTCTGACCTGGCCGCCACAGGGCAGCTCGGCGAGCTGAGCTCGTGGTTGTCGGTGCCCGCAACGCTGCTGCAGGAGTTCGAGACGGTGGTACGGAGCGCGGACGGCGAGGCGCTCCTCGCCGTGAGTGCTGAGCACTTCGCATGGCGGGTCGTCCATTCCGCGCTACCCCTCGACTGGCACGGCGCCACTCGACTCCTCGCGAACTGCATCGAGTTCGCCTGCACCGGCCTCCCCGACGTCGTCCTGTGGCCCTCAGGCGCCCAGAGCCCCATGGCCGCGACAGTGGGTCACCTGCGGAGGACACACCGGGTCAGCGCCGACGACCCAGCGACGGGCTGGCTGTCCCGACGACCGAGCCTCCACCTTGTGTCACCGGTCGACCGGCGCACGGCTGACTCCCTGATGACGGCCACACAACAAGGCGGAGTGGTTCTTGCCGCAGGAGGGGTGGACCGCAACGGCACAGTGCAGTTCACCGGTCGCGTGAGCGCGCGAGAAAGCATCCTCGCGCGCGACTTCTTTGCCGCTGATCCGGGAGCCGCGCTCCGGGCGGACACGCTCGACCCGTTTCCCACCCGAAACATCGTGGTTGCGGCACGCCAGCTCCTCAACCGGGCGCCGGCCACCGCGTCCGAGACCTGGGACCCCCGGCGGGACGCCGCGTTGCAGTCACGCCTGGGATCGCTCGTCTATGACGGGATGACGATGACGTCGGCCCTCGCAGTGCTCCAGGTGCTGTGCGCAGCAGAGGCTGACATGTCGCTCCGCCGGGAGATGCTGGACCGCGTCGCGCTCCTGGCACCGGGCGACCCGATCTCCGACGTGCTCGTCAGCGCCGGCAAGGTCGCCCTGGGTGATGCCCCGATGGAGCTCCTCGCCGACGAGATCGGCGGTCTCGCTTCCGGTGAAGCCAACCCACCGGACGCCCTGCGGATCCTGGACTGGATCGGCTTTCTCGTTCTCGTACTCGAGGTCGACGGCGGCCCGGCACTCCGCTCTGCTGTCACGCGACTGCTCGACCTGGCAGAACCTGCGAGCACGGGCGATCTGTGGCTCAGCCACGAGGGAACCGCGACGGTCGCGCTGGCAGTCGCGGCCGCCGGTGGCGACCCTGCCCACCTGGGCCGAGTGGCCCGTGCTCTGGCGCGTCTCCGCGCCGAGTTTCACGCCGCGAGAGCCACCGAAGGCCATCTCAGCGCGGTCGCGCGGTACACGCAGGCGATCGCCGCCGTGGAACGTATCGCGCCGCTCGTCCTGGACTCGCTGGCTCCGGTGGTCTCGTTGGCTGACAGTCGCCCGGACGCCGACTCCGGGCCCTCACAAGAGCACCGGTACAGCACCGCCCTCGCCGCAAGGAACCGCGAGCTCCTCGGTCAGCTGAGAGACGAGCAGCTGAAGGCCCAGCGTCGTCTGCCTGTCTTCCTCGCGGGCGCAGCTCTCATCTGGACGCTCGCCGTCGCGGCTGCCGCTGCGGGCGTAGCGACAATCATCTGGTCATGGCACTGGCCGGACATCGCACAGCTCACCACGATTCCCGCCGTCCTCGCCTGGGCCGTCCTCGTCGGGACGATCGCTCGCGGGCTGGACCGGCTGGGAATCCTGCCCCGCAGGCTCGGCCGCTTGGCCGACGCCATGACCGCCGAGGCGAGGAGGCGTATTCGCGGCTGACGCCCTATGAGCCGAAGCCACCGCCGCCGGGCGTCTCGATGGTCAGGACATCACCCGGTCCGAGCTCGGCTCGTGCACAACCAGCAAGCACGTCGACCGTCCCGTCCGTGTGAGAGACGGTGTTCCGCCCCAGCGCCCCGGGTATTCCTCCGCGCAGTCCGTACGGCGGTACGACACGGTGGCCTGAGAGCACGCTCACGCTCATCGGCTCCCGGAACTCCAGCACCCGCACGACACCATCGCCACCGCGCCACCGGCCGGCACCGCCTGATCCGGCCCGGATCGAAAACTCCCGGACCAAGACCGGGAACCGCGCCTCCAGAACCTCTGGGTCGGTGAGCCGCGAGTTCGTCATATGGGTCTGGACCGCCGGCGCACCGTCGAACCCTTCACCCGCCCCTGAACCCGACGCGATCGTCTCGTAGTACTGCCGCGACTCGTCACCGAACGTGAGGTTGTTCATCGTGCCTGATCCCTCAGCTTGAACCCCGAGCGCCCCGTACAGCGCTCCGGTGATCGCCTGGCTCGTCTCGACGTTGCCGGCCACGACAGCCGCCGGAGGCTCCGGTGAGAGCATCGTGCCCGGCGGGATCACGATCGTCAGTGGACGGAGGCATCCGTCATTGAGCGGAATGTCGTCGGCGACAAGGGTGCGGAAGACGTAGAGCACCGCGGCTGTCGCGACAGACGACGGGGCGTTGAAGTTCGTCGCAAGCTGCGGCGACGTGCCCGTGAAGTCAACCGTCGCCCGCCGCTCCTCGCGATGCACGCTGACCCGTACCGCGATCACGGCGCCACTGTCCGTCTCATACCTGTACTCGCCGTCAGCAAGAGCGTCGATCACCTGCCGGACAGCCTCCGCCGCGTTGTCCTGGACGTGGCGCATGTACGCCTGCACGACGTCGAGCCCGAAGTGCTCGACCATCGCCCCGATCTCCTCGACCCCTTTGGCGTTGGCCGCGAGCTGGGCACGCAGGTCCGCCAGATTGGTCGCCGGGTCTCGCGACGGGTACCGGGCGGAGGCGAGCAACTCACGAGTCTCGCGCTCACGAAGTGCCCCGTCCTGGACCAGAAGCCAGTTGTCGAACAGCACGCCCTCCTCGTCGATCTCTCGGCTGTCCGCAGGCATCGACCCGGGCGTGATGCCCCCGATCTCGGCGTGGTGACCACGTGCCGCGACGTAGAAGAGAATCTCGGCTCCGTCGTCGGAGAACACGGGCGTGATGACAGTGACATCCGGGAGGTGGGTCCCGCCGTGGAACGGGTCGTTGACCGCGTACGAGTCCCCCGGACGCATCGTGCCTCGCCGCCTGGCGATCACCTCCTTCACCGAGGTGCCCATGGAACCGAGGTGAACGGGGATGTGCGGTGCGTTCGCCACGAGATTGCCGTCGGGATCGAACAGAGCGCAGGAGAAGTCGAGTCGCTCCTTGATGTTCACCGACTGGGACGTCGCCTCGAGCCGAGAGCCCATCTGCTCGGCGATCGACATGAACAGGTTGTTGAAGATCTCGAGCATGACCGGGTCTGCCGCCGCAGCCACATCTGCCTTTGGGCGTGGAACCACCCGCCTGACGATCAGGTGTCCGGCGCCCGTCGCCTCAGCGCACCAACCCGGCTCGACGACGGTCGTCGCGTTCGGCTCGACAATGACGGCCGGGCCAAGCACCCGGTACCCCGGTATCAGATCGTCGCGCAGGTAGAGGGGGCTGCCGTGCCAGTCGCCATGCGCGAACATCCGCACTGTCGCCGCTGGACCGGGAACTCCCGGGGGGCCGGTCGGGATGCTCTCGAAGACGCGTTCGGCATGAGCGCTCGGGGCCACCACCTCGACAGCGACCGCCTCAGCGATCAACGGCCGATCCAGGAGGAAGGAGTACGTCGTGCGGTGCGTGCGTTCGAACTCTGCCACCATCGTTGCGATGTCCGCGAAGCGCACGGGGATCGTCGTATCGGTCCCGTCATATCGCAGGTGTACCCGAGCTGTCACCACGATCGCTGGAGATGTGCCAGTGCGATCGATCAGGCCTCCGGTGAGCTCCATGCGCAGACCGACCTCGAGGGCCGAGGCGGTCTGCCTGATCGCGGCCACGGAGTCAGGGGTCAGTGGCAGCTCGACGGCCCGCTCGCTCATGAGAGTGGTGTCGGCAAGACCCATACCGAGCGCTGACAGCACGCCGGCCATGGGCGGCACCAGCACGGTCTCGATCCCGAGACCGTCCGCGACCGCGCATGCATGCTGCCCTCCTGCACCACCGAACGTGGCAAGTGCGTAGCGGGTGACGTCGTGCCCCTTGCGGACCGTGATCTTCTTGACGGCTCCAGCCATGTTCGCGACCGCAACCGCCAGGAATCCCTCTGCCACCTGCTCTGGCGTACGACCGTCACCGATGGCAGCAGCCAGCTCCGCGAACTTCTCCCGGACCACGTCGACGTCGAGCGGCTCGTCACCGCCCGGACCGAAGACTGCGGGGAAGTGGTCGGGCTGGACACGACCGAGCAGGACGTTAGCGTCGGTGACCGTCAGCGGACCGCCAGCGCGGTAGCAAGCTGGGCCGGGGACCGCTCCGGCAGATTCGGGACCGACACGGTACCGCCCGCCGTCGAAGTGCAGAAGGGAACCGCCTCCGGCCGCGACGGTGTGGATGTCGAGCATCGGAGCACGCAGGCGAATTCCAGCGACAGTCGTGTCGAAGACCCTGTCGAAGGCTCCTGCGTAGTGCGAGACGTCGGTCGAGGTTCCTCCCATGTCGAAGCCGATGACGCGGTCGAACCCTGCAAGCGCAGACATCCGTGCCATCCCGACGATGCCACCTGCCGGACCCGAGAGAACAGCGTCCTTGCCGCGGAAGCGCTCAGCCTCCGCCAAGCCGCCGTTCGACTGCATGAACCGCAAGGGCACACCACGCAGGTCTCCAGCGACTTGGTCCACGTAACGACGAAGAACTGGTGACAGATAGGCATCCACAACCGTGGTGTCCCCGCGCGCTACCAGCTTCACCAGGGGACTCACCTCCGCCGACCGGGAGACCTGGGTGAAGCCGACCTCCTCCGCCAGCCGTGCGACCGCCGCCTCGTGAGCGGGGTACAGGTGAGCATGGAGGCAGACGACCGCAACTGCACGGAAGCCGTCGTGCAGAGCGCGCCGCAGCTCGGGAGCCAGGGACTCCAGGTCCGGCGCCCGAAGGACCTCGCCCTCAGCCGTGACCCGCTCGTCGACCTCGATGACGCGCGAGTACAACGGCTCCGGTAGAACGATGTGACGATCGAAGATCCGTGGACGGTTCTGGTATGCGATGCGCAGGGCGTCGCGGAAGCCCTTCGTGACGACCAGGACGGTCGGCTCGCCACCCCGCTCGAGGAGGGCGTTGGTGGCAACGGTGGTGCCCATCCGAACCGCGTCGACCGTTCGGTCGAGTTCCTCGGCGCTCTCCAGTACGCGCCGAATACCGGCCACAGCGGCATCCTTGTACCTGCTCGGGTCCTCCGAGAGCAGCTTGTGTGTCGACAAGCCTCCATCGGGATGCCGCGCAACGATGTCGGTGAAGGTGCCGCCACGATCGATCCAGAACTCCCAGCCCATGCGCTGAGAGTATGCGGTTCGTCCTCCCCGACCACCCCGCGATCAGGTAGCCGTTCCCCCTTTCACGACGAGAAGGGGAACAGCTACCTGGTCGCGACCCGAAGTGGGAACAGCTACCTGGTCGCGGGCCGACAGCGGCCCGGAGGCCTCAGGCCAGCCGCACCGTGCCGTCGTCGGCCAGCGACACCAGCACGCGCCGCGCCCAGTCCGGGTCCGTCGACGGGAAGTCCATGCGGTAGTGCCCGCCCCGGGTCTCGGTCCGCTCCCACGCGGCCAGCGTGAGGGCGCGCGCGACCTGGTGCACGTTGGTGGTCTCCCACTCCGCGACCTGGGGCTCGGCCATGACGTCGGCGACGCGGTGGGCGTCGGGGCGCACGGCGGCGAGCCGCTCGTCGGCGGCCTCCAGCGAGGCCGCGGAGCGGATCACGCCGGACCCCCCTGACGTCACCTTCTGGATCCGAGACCGCGCGGCGGCGGCGACGAGGGCCGTACCGCCAGGACGCTCCACGGGCTCGGGTGCCGTGCGCAGGTCTCCGGAGGCGTACCGGCCTGCCACGTCGCGCGCGGCGCGGTAGGCGAATACCAGCCCCTCCAGCAGCGAGTTCGACGCGAGCCGGTTGGCGCCGTGCACGCCGGTGCAGGCGACCTCGCCCACCGCGTACAGGCCCTCCACCGACGAGCGCCCGTGCAGGTCGGTCACGACGCCGCCCGAGTGGTAGTGCTGGGCCGGCGCCACCGGCACCAGCTCCTCGGTCCAGTCGATGCCGTTCGCGAGCAGGCGGTCGGTGATCGTCGGGAAGCGCCGGCGCAGGAAGTCGGCGCCGAGGTGCCGCGCGTCGAGCAGCACGTTGTCCGACGACGTCGCCGCCATCTGCCGCACGATCGCGTGCGCAACGACGTCTCGGGGCGCGAGCTCGGCCATCTCGTGGACGGCGGGCATGAACCGGCGGCCGTCGACGTCGAGCAGCAGCGCGCCCTCGCCGCGCACGGCCTCGGAGATCAGCGGGAGCTGCCCCTTGGCGCCCGAACCGAGCCACAGCACCGTGGGGTGGAACTGCACGAACTCCAGGTCGGCCAGGACCGCGCCCGCCCGCAGCGCGGCCGCGATGCCGTCGCCGGTGGCGCCCGCCGGGTTCGTGGACGAGCGGAAGACCTGCCCGATCCCGCCGGTCGCGAGGACCACGACGGGCGCGAGCACGGCACCGACGCCGTCACGCGTGCCGGTCCCCCGCACGTGCAGGGTCACCCCGGCCGCGGGCCGGCGCCCCTCGGCGTCGGGCGCACCGGTCAGGATGTCGATGACCAGGGCGTTCTCGACCACCTCGATGCCGGGGTCGTGGCGGACGGCCTCGATCTGCGCCACGAGCGCCCGCGAGATCTCGGCGCCCGTCGCGTCGCCGCCCGCGTGGGCGATCCGGTCGGCGTGGTGCCCGCCCTCGCGGGTCAGGGCGATCTCGCCGTCTCCGGCGAGGTCGAAGACGGCGCCACGGGCCACGAGCTCGCGAACCCGTTCCGGGCCCTCGGTGACCAGCACCTTCACCGCGTCGGCGTCGCTCAGCCCGCCCCCGGCGGCCAGCGTGTCCGCGAGGTGCGCCTCGGGAGAGTCCTCCGGGTGGAGGGCGGCGGCGATGCCGCCCTGCGCCCACACGGTGGAGCCCGACGACAGCTCTCCCTTCGTCACGAGCAGCACGCGCGGCACCCGGGTGCGGAGCTCGAGCGCGGCCGTCAGGCCGGCGATGCCGGACCCCACCACGATCGCGTCGACCGTGGTGGTCCAGCCCGGCGCGGGCGCCGCGAGGGCACGTGCGAGACGCGGCCACGGCGCCCCGGGAGAGGGCGCGCTCACCCGCGGCCCGACACCGACGGCACGGAGGCCCGGCCGGCGGCGGTGCGGACGAGCCCGGACGTCTGGAAGGGCTCGATCGGGATGCCGCTCTCCTCGAGCCCGTAGCCGTCGGGCACGTGGCCCGGCTCGTCGAGGACCTCGACGATGCGGTTGTTCTCGTCCACGAACACCACGCTCGGCAGGAAGGTGCGCGCATCGTGGTCGGAGAGCAGGCCGTAGGCGATCAGGATGACCACGTCGCCGGGGTGCACCAGGTGCGCGGCCGCACCGTTGATGCAGATCTGGCCCGAACCAGGCTCCCCCGGGATCACGTAGGTGGTGAGGCGGGACCCGTTCGTCACGTCGACCACGTCGACCTGCTGGCCCGGGACGAGGTCCGCGGCGTCGAGCAGGTCGGCGTCGACAGTGATGGAGCCCACATAGTGCAGGTCCGCCTGCGTCACCGTCGCCCGGTGGATCTTCGCGATCATCATGGGTCGCTGGAGCGACGCGGGACGCTTCGAGAGGTGCTCGGTCACGGGGTTGCCTCCTGGCCGGTCAGAGGCACGACGGCCGGGGTCTCCGGCGCCGCGACCACGTCGACGGCCTGGTTGTCGATCAGTCGGGTGGTGCCCACGCGCGCCGCCACGAGGAGCAACGCCGGACCGGTACGGTCCGCCGGCACGTCCTCAACGGTATCCGGATCCACGAGAGCCAGGTAATCCACCACAACGCCGGGTGCCGCGTTGAGGATTCCCGACGCCGTCGCCAGCACCGCGGGCGCTCCGCCCCGGGGCCCTGCCTCGGCCCCGGCCCGCAGCGCGCGGGAGAGGGCGAGCGCCCGCTCGCGCTCGTCGGGGGACAGGTAGGCGTTGCGCGAGGACATGGCCAGCCCGTCGGGCTCCCGGACCGTCGGCACGCCGAGGATCTCGACGTCGAGATCGAGGTCGCGCACCATGCGCCGGACCGCGAGCAGCTGCTGGGCGTCCTTCTGCCCGAACAGCGCCACGTCGGGCCGCGTCAGGTGCAGCAGCTTCAGCACGACGGTCAGCACCCCGTCCATGTGCCCCGGGCGGTGCACGCCCTCCAGCACCTGGCCGACACGGCCGGCCGAGACCCGCACCACGGGGTCGCCGTCCGGGTACATCACGTCCGGCGTCGGGGCGAAGACCAGGTCCGCACCCACCGTGCCGAGCTTCGCGACGTCGCCGTCGAGGTCACGGGGGTACGTGTCAAGGTCCTCGCCCTTCCCGAACTGGAGCGGGTTCACGAAGATCGTGACCAGCACCTGGCCGTCGGGACCGGCCTCGGCTCGCGCGCGCCGCACCAGCTCGAGGTGGCCGTCGTGCAGCGCGCCCATGGTCATGACGACCGCCCGGCGGGCGGGCCCGCCGGACGCCCCGGGCGAGCCCAGGGTGGCCGCCAGGAGCGCGTCACGCAGCTCCTCGCGGGTGCTGACGACGGTCGGCGTCGGGGTGGTCATCGGGGGTTCCTTCCTGCGTGCGACTCGGGCCCGCCCAGGGCGTCGAGCAGCGCCTGTGCCGCGGTGTCGTCGATGCGGTGGCTCGCCAGGGCGCGACGCGTGGCTCCCCGGGCGAGCTCCGTGTAGCTGTCCGGCACGTCGGTGGCGCCCGAGCGGGCGGCCAGCTCGGCCAGCACCGCCAGGTGCTCCTCGACGGTCCCCACGTCGCCCCGCGAGACCGGGCCGGTCAGCGCGGAGATGGCTCCCGGCCCCACGCCCTCGCGGGCGTCGGCGGCGCGCGTGGCGCCGTCGAGGGCCGCGCTCAACAAGGGCTGCAGCACGCGCCCGGGGGTGGCGACCCCCGCCTCCTCGAGTGCCTGCGCGGCCTGGGCCACGAGCACGACCAGGTGGTTCGCGCCGTGCGCCAAGGCCGCGTGGTAGAGCCCGCGGGCCTCCTCGGCCACGACAACCGGCTCACCGCCGATCTCGACCACGAGCGCCTGCCCGATGGGCTGCACCACTGTGGGGGCGGTGACGGCGAACGTGCTGCCCTCCAGCCGGGCGAGGTCCAGCGACGTGCCGGTGAAGGTCATCGCCGGGTGGACGGCGAGCGGGATGGCTCCCGCGGCACGCGCAGGCTCCAGCACCCCGACGCCGTAGCGGCCGGAGGTGTGCACCACCAGCTGGCCGGGCTGCCAGGCACCGACCTCGGCGAGGCCCGAGACCAGGCCGGCCAGGGCGTCGTCGGGCACCGCGAGGAGGACGAGCTCCGCCCGCTCGACGACCTGCTCCACCTCGAGGACCGGTACGCCCGGCAGGAGCGTGGCGATGCGCTCGAGCGACGCGTCGGAGATCCCGCTCGCGCCCACGACCGCGTGGCCCGTGGCCCGGAGCGCGCTGCCCAGCACCGCGCCCACGCGACCCGCCCCGACCACCCCGACACCCAGGCGGCCCGGCCGCCTGGGCTCGCTCACCGGCTCGGTCATGACGTCTCCATCCATCGTTCGGGTCCTGCAGCCGCCCGGGCGCTCCGGGCCCGCAGGGCCTGCTCGTCGAGCAGGCGAGCGGCGTCGGCCGCGTCCAGATGGGGCACCGCCGGGCTCACCGGGCCGGGGGTCGAGTGCACGGTGAACGTCGCGAGCCGGAGCCGGCGCTGCCACGGCCCCTGCGTCACGGCGAGCGACTGCGTGCGCTCGTGGGGCACCACGTCGAGCGAGCGCACCAGCCGGCCACGGCGCATCAGGAGGGCGCGCCCCGTCACGCTGAACCCGTGCCGCCGCCAGGCGAGGGGGTCGAGGATCCGGGCGCGGCGCGGGCTGCCGACGAACCGGCCGCCCGACGACGAGTCGCCCGCCAGCCCCTCCTCGAGGAGCGCGCGGGGCTCGTCCACGCCGAGGTCGGGCAGCACGAGAGACAGGACGGTGAGCGCGTCCTCGCGCGTGCCGACCGGCAGCAGGACGGCATTGGTCTCGTTCTTGTCGCCGTACCCGGCCACGTTCACCTGGACGCGCCACCAGTCCGGACCACGCCACAGCATGCCCTGGGTGAGGCTCACCGCCTGGATGCGCCCGGGCGGGATGGTCTGCGCTCGCGTCTCGAGGAGGCCGTGCCGCAGCCGGATCCCGTCCTGCGAGATGGCGACCCGGAAGTCGAACTCGCCGGTGAACCGGTTGAAGAGGTACCCGCCACCACCGAGCAGGGCCGGCAGCACCGAGAGCGCGATGCTGATCCGGCCCGTCGTGACGACCAGGACCACGAGGGCCACCAGGAAGACGGCCGTGAAGATGGTCACGCCGCTGCGCAGCAGCGACATGATGAGGCGCCCCGGCGCGACCGTCAGGACCGCCTGCTCAGGGGCCTCCAGGAGCTCCGGGGCGGACAGCACGGGGGGCGGCCCCGCGACGGCCCCGTCCGACGACGGCGCCGCGTCGCCCGGGTGCACCGGCCCGTCGCCCAGCGGCTCACCGCCCCGGCGGCGCGCCTTGAGGCCCGCCGCACGGGCGAGGAGCTCGCCGCGCAGGGCGCGCGCGTCGCCGTCGCGGAGAAAGCCGATCGCGATGCCGGAGTCGCTGCCGCCGGCCACCTCGAGCGTGAGCTCGCAGAGCCCGAAGAGGCGCGCGACGAGCGGCTGGCGGATGTCGACCGCCTGGACCCGGTCCAGGCGGGCGTGGCGCTGCGTCCGGAAGAGGACGCCCTTGCGCATGTGGACGGTGTCCTCGCCCACTGCGTACGACGTCATTCGCCACGCCACCGCGGCATACCCGAAGCCCGCCAGCGCGACGAGGACGATCGCGACCGGCACCGTCCACCAGAAGTCGCTGCGCAGCAGCTCGACGATGCCGCCCCCCTGGGCGGAGTCGTCGATCGACTGCTGTCCCACGACGAGCAGCGCGGCGGCCAGGATGGTCCATCCCCGCACCACCGGTGTCACCGGGTGGACGCGCCGCCAGGTCAGGTCCTCCGGCACGGGACCGGCTGGTTCCAGCGTGGCCGGGTCCGGCGTGGCCGGGTCCGGCGTGGTCACAGGCCCGCCAGACGGGCCTCGCCCCGCGAGGCGAGCCGGTCGCGCAGGCGCGCCGCCTCGTCCGGCGGCAGGCCGGGGATCTGGGCGTCGGTGCCGACGGAGGCCGTGTGCAGCTGGACCTTGGCCAGCCCGAGCCGCCGGTCGAGCGGGCCGGCCTCGACGTCGACGTACTGCATGCGGCCGTACGGCACCACCGTGAGAGACCGGAACAGGACTCCCTTGCGGATCAGCAGGTCGTCGTCGCGCTCCGCGTAGCCCAGCGCCCGCACCTGTCGCGGGACCACCCAGACCGTCAGGGCCAGGATGGCCGCCGGGAACCCGGCGAGCAGCCAGAACCACGGGGACACGGTCAGCGCCAGGACCGCGCCCGCGAGGAGCGGGACCCCCAGCGTGATCGTGGCGGGGACCAGCCGTGCCGTCACGAGCCGCGGCGACACGCGGCTCCAGGTCACGTCCGGCGGTTCGAACGGGCTGGTCATAGTGTCATTCTCCCATCAAGCGTTCGCGCACGGCAGGACCCTGCGGGAGGCACGCGTCACGCCGGGACCGTGGACTCCCCCGGTTCGCCGTCCCCACGCCGCTCACCGTCACCGTCGCCCGGCGGCGGAAGCTCGCAGAACCGCTCCACCACCAGCCCCACGACGGTCAGGACGACCGAGCACAGCACGGCGATGCCCGCCGCGACGGCCCGGTCCCGGCGCGGCTCGATCGCCAGGTCGGGCAGCACGACGAGCACCTGCGCGAGGTACCAGCCGCTGAGCAGCGCCCCGGTGAGGGACGCGGCCTTGGCGAGCACGAGCGTGCGGGCAGCTCGCAGACCGTCCAGCGACGGCCGGTCTCCCCGCTGGTAGGCGCGGACCGCCCACCCGAGGCGGAGCACGAGGCCGGCGAGCACGAGGATCGCGGCGTCGACCACCCACGGGACGGGTGGCAGGTGGACCCCGCGCCCCTCGAGGGCACGGAGCACCAACCACCCACCGACCGCCACGCCGACCAGCGCGAGCAGCAGCGTTCGGACCGGAGTTCTACGCATGTCAGGCGTCGCGCCCCCGGCCGTCGTCCTGGCGGACCGGGGCCCACGACGGGAGCGAGTCGACGACGTCCGCGCCGCCGCCGCCGGGCTGCGCGGTCGGCGGCCCGCCGGGGACACCGGTCACCAGACCGTCCGGCACCGGGATCACCGGAGGCTGCGCCGGCGCCTGGTTCACGGGCGCGAAGGGCCCCGGCTGGGCGGCGTCCTGCGCGGCCACGCCCGGCCGGGCGGCCTGCAGGCCGGGAGCGGCCGCGGGGACCGTCAGGTCCGGCCGCTGGTCGGCGAACGGGTTCGGGAGCTGGTCAGCGCGGGGAGACGTCACCGGGGCGAACGACGGCGCCATCACGGGCGCGGCCGGGTGGCTCAGCGGCTCCGCCATGACGTCCTGGTGGGCCGTCTCGCGGACCGCCATCGGCACCGGCGGGGCCTGCGGCAGCGACACCGGGGAGACCGCCGGCGAGACCACCGGCGGAGCAGCCTGCGGGACCACCGTCGCGGCCGGCGGAGCGGGGACGAACGCCTCCTGCGGTGCCGGGACCGAGCCACCCGCGGGGTAGCCCTGCGCCGCCCGCGTGGGCAGACCGGAGGGCGCGAGGCCGGTGTCCGCAGCACCCTGCGGGTTGACCGGGACCGAGCCGGGGACCGCGGGGGCGACAGGGCCGCTGGTGTGGATCTGGGGATGAGCCGGAGAACCGGTCACGAACGCCTGCGGGAGGCTGACCGAGCCGCTGGAGTAGCCCTGCGGGTGCCCGCCCGGCTCGACCACCGGCGGCATCGGCGCAGCGGCCTGCTGGGGGGCCTGCGGCTGCTGGGAGTGCTGCTGCTGGGCCTGCTGGAGGGCCTGCGGCTGTATCTGCGCGGGCGGGGGCGTCGCGGGCGCGACGGTGCTCGCTGCCGCCTCGGGTGCGGACGCGCTGGCGCCTACGCCGTCGGGTGCTCCGGGCTCCGGGTCGGACAGCCAGTCCAGGGCGAGCCAGCGGATGCCGGACCGGTCCGGCGCCGTCGCGGCCAGCGCGGCGACGGGGCCACCGCCCAGTCCAGGGAGCACCGCGTCCGGCTCCACCTGGGACCAGGGCTCCAGCACGAAGGCACGCTCGTGCGCCCTGGGGTGCGGAAGCTCCAGGTCGTCCGCCGTGGCGGTCATGGTGCCGTACACGATGAGGTCGATGTCGAGCGTGCGCGGTCCCCACCGCTCGTCGCGGACGCGGCCGTGCGCGGCCTCGACCGCCTGGCACGCCCGGAGCAGGTCCCGGGCCGACAAGGTGGTCCGGGCCAGCAGCACCGTGTTGAGGAAGTCCGGCTGGTCCGGCCCGCCCACCGCGGCCGTGCGCGCGAGCGGCGACACGTCGGTGACCTCCAGCCCCGGCACCCGGTCCAGGTCGGTGACCGCGGCACGCAGCGTCGCCTGCGGGTCGCCCAGGTTGGCACCCAGAGCGAGCACCACGTCGACCCAGCCCGAGGGCACCTCGTCCATACGGTCGTGCGAAGGCTCGTCGTGCCCGACGTCGGCGCTCGTCACGGGCGAGCCCGTCACCTCCGCCGGGGTGGGCTCCGCGGCCTGCTCCCACGTGGGGGTCTGGACGCTCGCCCAGTACTCCTCGGCCGACGGCTCGTCGCCCTGTCGCGGGTGCTCGTCGCGGGGCTCCTGGCGGAGCTCGTCGCGCTGCGCGGGCTGTTCGGCGTACTGCTGAGGCTCGGCGTACTGCTGCTGCCCGTACGACGGCTGCTCGGTGTACGCGGGCGCCTCGTAGGGCGTGGTCGGCTCCGCGTAGGGCTGCTCCGCGTAGGGCTGCTCGGCGTACTGCTCGCCGTAGGCGTCGGCGGGAGCGGCCTCCGCCGGGGCGGCCTGGTCGGTGACGCCCTGCGGCTCTGACTGCGCGCCCTGCTCGGAGGCCAGGGGCGGCGCCGCGACCACCGGGACCCGGTTGCGGTCCCGGCGGATGGAGACCTCGACGTCGCTGAACGCGACGGGGATGGGGGCGTGCGGCTTGTGCACCGTCACGTCCACGGCGTGGACCTGCGGGCGGACGAGCACAACGGCCGCGATCCGCTCCGCGACCGTCTCGATGAGGTCGGCCGGGTCGCCGGACAGCACCGCGTGCACGTCCTCCGCGACGTCGGCGTAGCTGATGGTGTCGTCGAGGCGGTCTCCTGCCGCCGCCGCGCGCGTGTCGACGTGGAGCACCACGTCCGCGCGAAACTCCTGCCCCGTGGCACGCTCCGACGGGAGGACCCCGTGGTTGCCACGGGCGCTGACCCCCGTGAGCCGGATCTGGTCGAGCGGCAGCCCGTCCGGTGCTG
Source organism: Antribacter sp. NEAU-D49 (assembly GCF_057158775.1). Taxonomy (NCBI): domain Bacteria; kingdom Bacillati; phylum Actinomycetota; class Actinomycetes; order Micrococcales; family Promicromonosporaceae; genus Antribacter; species Antribacter sp. NEAU-D49. The sequence continues at coordinate 18,422 of NZ_JBXTSN010000019.1, forward strand.
GGACGCTGGCGCCAAAGGCCGTGGTCACCGTGGTCTCCCCCCGTCGTCGTTGATTGCCTTCGCATCCTGCCAGGTCGGCGCAAGCCCTTCCGAGCCCGTGACGTCCGATGTGTCCTTGCCCACAGGTGAACCCGCCTCCTGGGCTGCCGTCCACGCCGCCGCGACGCGGACCGCGTCCGCGCTCGCGCGGACGGTGTGGACGCGCACGCACCATGCTCCGGCGGCCGCCGAGAGCGCTGACACGGCCGCCGTGGCGTCGTCCCGGGCGCGCGGCGGGGCGGGGTCGCCCGAGGCGCCGGCGAGCAGGTGCCCCAGGAAGCGCTTGCGCGACGCCCCCACGAGCACAGGCCGGCCCAGAGCGTGCAGGGCGTCGAGGTGCGCGAGCAGGGGCCAGTTGAGGGACCCGGCCTTCGAGAAGCCGAGTCCGGGGTCGAGCACCACCTGGTCCTCGCGCACGCCCGCCGCCAGCAGGGTGTCGAGGCGAGCGGAGAGCTCGTCGCGGACGTCGGCCACGACGTCGTCGTACACCTCGAGCTGGTCCATCACGTCGGCATGACCACGCCAGTGCATCGCCACATACGCCACGCCCGTCTCCGCGACGACCCGTGCCATGCCCGGGTCGGCCAGGCCGCCGGAGACGTCGTTCACGAGTCGGGCGCCCGCCTCGACGGCCTGCTCCGCCACCCGGGCGCGCGTAGTGTCCACGCTCACGACGGCACCGCGCTCCGCGAGGCGCCGGATCACCGGCAGGACCCTCGCGAGCTCCTGCTCGACCGGCACGCGGGCGGAGCCCGGCCGGGTCGACTCCCCGCCCACGTCCAGCAGGTCTGCGCCTTCGCCGAGCAGCTCGAGGCCGTGCGACACCGCCGCGTCGGGCTCGAACCACTCGCCGCCGTCGGAGAACGAGTCGGGGGTCACGTTGACCACCCCCATCACGAGCGTGCGGCCCGTCGCCGACAGCTCGGGGAGGCCGGCGACCGCCGCGTCCCGGGCGCCGCCGGGTCGCGCCGCCGAGGCCTCGCTCATGGCGAAGGTCACCGCCCGAGGATGAGGCTCATCGCCTCGGCGCGGGTCGCCACGTCCCGCATGACGCCGCGGACCGCCGACGTCACGGTCCGCGACCCGGGCTTGCGGACGCCACGCATGGACATGCACAGGTGCTCGCACTCGACCACCACCAGCACCCCGCGCGGCTCCAGGATCTCCACGAGCGAGTCGGCGATCTGGGTGGTCATCCGCTCCTGTACCTGCGGCCGCCGCGCGTACACCTCGACGAGGCGCGCAAGCTTGGACAGGCCCGTGATCCTGCCGTCCTCGTTGGGGATGTACCCCACGTGCGCCACGCCGTGGAACGGCACCAGGTGGTGCTCGCAGGTGGAGTACACCTCGATGTCCTTGACCAGCACCATCTCCTCGTGGCCGAGGTCGAAGGTGGTGGTCAGCACGTCACCCGCCTCCTGGCGGATCCCCGCGAAGATCTCCTCGTAGGCGCGGGCCACGCGAGCGGGCGTCTCCCGCAGGCCCTCGCGCTCGGGGTCCTCGCCGACCGCGAGGAGCAGCTCGCGGACGGCAGCCTCGACGCGGGCGGCGTCGTACGGCGGCACCTCGGCCGCGGGCCGCCCGGCCGCGGACACCGGCGAGATCGTGTCGCGAGACGTCATCCGTCGACCGTCCCGCCCGGCCCCTCGACGGCGCCCGGCGTCACGTCCCGCCCGGGGACGTAGGCGGAGTCGACGACCGCCTCGTCCTGCGGGACCTGCGGGGTGCCGTTCGAGGCGGCCTTCTCGGCGGGCGTCAGCACCGGCCCGCGCGTGTGGACCGTGCGCTGCTCGCTCGACAGCCACACGTCACGGGCGGGACGCTTCTCGACCGACGCGAACACCTCGGCCAGCTCGGCCTGGTTGAGCGTCTCCTTCTCGAGGAGGCGCAGCACCAGCTCGTCGAGCACCTCGCGGTACTGGCTGAGCACCTCCCACGCCTCGTCGTGCGCCGCCTCGATGAGCGCGCGGACCTCGTGGTCCACCGCACCCGCCACGGCCTCGGAGTAGTCGCGCTGGTGACCCATGTCGCGGCCGAGGAACGGCTCGCCGGCGCTGGTGCCCAGCTTGATCGCGCCGATGCGCTCGCTCATGCCGTACTCGGTGACCATCTTGCGAGCGATGGCCGACGCCTTCTCGATGTCGTTGCTGGCGCCGGTCGTGGGGTCGTGGAACACGATCTCCTCGGCCACGCGCCCGCCCATCGCGTACGCGAGCTGGTCGAGCAGCTCGTTGCGCGTGGTGGAGTACTTGTCCTCCATCGGCATCACCATCGTGTAACCGAGGGCGCGGCCGCGCGGGAGGATCGTCACCTTGGTGACCGGGTCGGTGTACCGCATCGCCGCGGCGACCAGGGCGTGACCACCCTCGTGGTACGCCGTGATCTTCTGCTCCTTGACGTTCATCACCCGCGTGCGCTTCTGCGGGCCTGCGACCACGCGGTCGATGGCCTCGTCGAGGGCGCGGTCGTCGATGAGCTGGGCACCGCTGCGGGCGGTGAGGAGCGCGGCCTCGTTGAGGACGTTCGCCAGGTCGGCGCCCGTGAAGCCGGGCGTGCGGCGGGCCACGGCGCCGAGGTCGACAGTCGGGACCATCGGCTTGCCCTGGGCGTGGACCCGCAGGATCGCCTCACGGCCCTTGAGGTCGGGGGCCTCCACCGCCACCTGACGGTCGAAGCGGCCCGGCCGGAGCAGCGCCGGGTCGAGAATGTCGGGCCGGTTGGTCGCGGCGATGAGGATGACGTTGGTCTTGACGTCGAACCCGTCCATCTCGACGAGCAGCTGGTTCAGCGTCTGCTCGCGCTCGTCGTGCCCGCCGCCCATTCCGGCGCCGCGGTGACGGCCCACCGCGTCGATCTCGTCGACGAAGATGATCGCCGGAGAGTTCTGCTTGGCCTGCTCGAACAGGTCGCGGACGCGGCTCGCGCCGACGCCCACGAACATCTCGACGAAGTCGGAACCGGAGATCGAGTAGAAGGGCACACCCGCCTCGCCGGCCACCGCCCGCGCGATGAGCGTCTTGCCCGTCCCGGGCGGGCCGTAGAGCAGCACGCCCTTGGGGATCTTGGCGCCGACGGCCTGGAACTTGGCCGGCTCGGCCAGGAACTCCTTGATCTCCTGGAGCTCCTCGACCGCCTCGTCGGCGCCCGCGACGTCGGAGAACGTCACCTGCGGCATGTCCTTGGAGATCAGCTTGGCCCGTGACTTGCCGAAGCCCATCACGCGCGACCCGCCGCCCTGCATGCGGGAGAACAGGAACCAGAAGATGAGCCCGATGATGATGAACGGGATCATGATCTGGAGCAGCGACGACAGGAAGCTGGGGCGGGGCACCTCGGAGTTGAAGCCCTCGGCGAGGTCGGCCGACGAGACGGCGTCCACCACGCGCTCGCCCTGCGGCGCCACGTAGTAGAACTCGACCAGCTTGCCGTGCTCCACCTCGCGGGACTCGTCGCCCTCGCCCTCGGTGGTGGTGTACTCCTTCGACAGCTCCAGCTGGACGCGCTGCTCTGTGTCCACGATCAGGGCGCTGGTGACCGTGTCGCCGTCCAGGAGCTCGAGCCCCTCGGACGTGTCGATCCGGGACACCCGTGGGCCCTGCAGGGTGGTGAAGGCCAGGACGATGAGAATCAGCGCGGCCACGACCCAGATCAGGGGCCCGCTGAGGATCTTCTTGATGTTCATCGGCGACGGGGACAACTCCCCGCATCCCTCCGCTCGCGCAACGTCTGTCCGTCGAAACTACACGCTGAGCCTGTGAGGAAGCCTGCCGTTGCGCTCAGCGCGTAGTCGACGGCGGGCCAGGTACCCTCCCGGCGGTGCTCAGCCCCCGTACACGTGCGGAGCGAGCGTCGCCACAAAGGGGAGATTACGGTACTTCTCGGCATAGTCGAGGCCGTATCCCACGACGAACTCGTTCGGGATCTCGTAACCGACGTACCGCACGTCGACGTCGACCTTCGCGGCGTCCGGCTTCCGCAGCATGGCGGCAACCTCCACGGAGGCCGGTCCGCGCGACCGCAGGTTCGACACGAGCCACGAGAGGGTCAGACCGGAGTCGATGATGTCCTCGACGATCAGGACGTGACGGCCCGTGAGGTCGGAGTCCAGGTCCTTGAGGATGCGGACCACGCCGGAGGACTTGGTCCCGGAGCCGTAGGACGACACCGCCATCCAGTCCATCGTGACCGGGCTGTGGAGGTGGCGGGCCAGGTCGGCCATCACCATGATGGCGCCCTTGAGGACGCCGACCAGGAGCAGGTCCTTGCCCGCATAGTCGGCGTCGATCCGGGAGGCCATCTCGGAGAGCCGCTCTCGCAGCTGCTCCTCGGTGAGAAGGATGTTCGCGAGGTCGTCACCGACGTCGGACTGGTCCACGGGGTCACTCCTGTTGTGTGCGGGCTGGCCTGACGCCGGGCTCGTCAACAGACCCGGGAGATCCGGGCTGCAGGGCTGGGCGCAGGAACAGACTGCCACACGCGCGCCATGCCCGTGCATCGCCCGGCAGGTGAGCGGGACCCTGCCCGCTCCATGAGACGACGAGGGCGTCGAGGGCGTCGACGTGCCGGGCCGTCGTGGTCGCACCCACCCACGCGGCGGCCAGCCGGAGCGCCCGGCGCCGCAGCGCGGCCGGAGCGTCACCGAGGGTCCGGACATCGAGCACGAGAGCCCCGGCGCCGTCGACGGCGGCGGTCACCGCCGCCGACTCGGCCCGGGAGAGGAGCCCCGCCGCGAGCGTGTCCAGGGCGTCGGCGTCCTCCCGCAGCTGGTCCGCGCTGCGAGCGAGCGCCTCGGCCACGCCCGGGCCGAGCACGTCCTCGAGGGCCGGCAGCGCAACTCCCCGCACCAGGGTGCGCGCGGGCACGCCGCGCTCCCCCGCCCAGCCCGGCGGGACCAGGTTGGTGGGGTCGTGCCAGGGCTCGAGCCCCAGCGCCGCGCACACCGCCTCGGTCTGGGTGCGCCGCAGGCCGAGGAACGGCCGCCGGTAGATCCCCCGCTCGCCCGGCATGCCGGCCAGCGAGCGCGCCCCCGACCCGCGAGCCAGGCCGAGGAGCACCTGCTCCGCCTGGTCGTCGAGCGTGTGGCCGAGGAGCACGGTCCGCGCGCCGGTCTCCGCGACGACGGCCTCCAGCGCGTCGTAGCGTGCGCGGCGAGCCGCGGCCTCGGGGCCGTCGGGCGTCTCGCCCACCTCCACCCGGCGGACGACGACCGGGTCGAGCCCCAGCTCGCGGCACTGCCGGGCAGCGTCCTGCGCCACCCGGGCCGACCCTGCCTGGAGGCCGTGGTCCACCACGACCGCCCCGGCCCGGACGGCATGCCCCCGCGACCTCACGGACCGGCCCACCCGCCGCGCCTCGTGGGCCGTGGCCGCGGCGAGCGCGAGGCTGTCGGCGCCACCGGAGCACGCCACGAGGACGAGCGCGTCCGGCGGGAACCCGGCCAGCACGGACCGGACCGCGGACCGCGCGGCCGCCACCGCCGGGTCGACCCGGGCCACGGACTCAGCCGTGGACCCGGCGCACCCACGCGCGCGGGTCGTGGATCTCCCGGGCGGTGGGCAGGTGCGCCGCGTCGGTCCACACGGCGTTCAGCCCGTCCCGGCCCACCCGGCGCTCGACCGCACGCACGAACTTGGCGCCGTCGCGATACTGCGCCAGCTTGGCGTCCATGCCCAGGACCCGTCGCAGCACGACGTCGGCCCCCGGCCTCCCCTCACCGTCACGCCGCCGCTCGAACCGGGCACGGATCTGCCGGACGGACGGCACCACGGAGGGGCCGACGGCGTCCATCATCACGTCGGCGTGACCCTCGAGGAGGGCCATGACGGCGGTGATGTCCTCCAGCTGTTCCTTCTGGCCCGGCGTGAGGAAGCTCTCGGCCAGCGAGCCGCCCTCGCCGCGCAGCACGTGGAGCACCGCCCGGCCGGCCATCGCGATCTTGCGGTCGAGGCGCGCCCGGGCGAGCTCGGCCGACGTCTCGGTGAGCCCGGTGACGAGCGTCCGCGTGCGGGCGGCCAGGTGGCCGGCCAGCCAGGGCGCGGCGGCGAACTGGAGCGCGTGCGTCTGCTCGTGCAGGCAGACCCACAGCCGGAAGTCCCGCACGGGCGCGTCCAGCGCCTGCTCCGCCTGGAGGACGTTCGGCGCCACGAGCAGCAGCCGGCCCGGTCCGGCCGCGGGACCCTGCCCGGCAGGGCTGTACGGGTCGAACTGGCCGAGCACGCGTCCGCTGAGCAGCGCGAGCACCGCCCCCACCTCGGCGGCGCCCGCGAGCTGCCCCGCGGCGCTCGTGGGCGGCGCCTTGACGGCGCCGGCGACCACGTCGCCGAGCCCGTCGGTCATCGCCGCCATGACCTGCGTGTTCGCCCGTGCCCAGGAGGCCCGGTCGACGACGACCACCCGGCCGAGGGCCGGGGTGCTCGGGACCATGCTCGTGACGTCGAGGACGTGCTCGACGGCGTCACCGGCGGCGGTGCGCAGCCCGTCGACGAGCGCGTCCAGGTCGGCCCGGGGCGCCTGCGGCCCCGGGGGTGCGAGCCGGGCGGCGATCTGCGCGGCCGCGGACCAGTCGACGACGCCGTTTCCGGCGGAGGGTGACGTCACCGCCCCACCGTAACCAACCAGCACGGGCTGCCGGCAGCGTTCAGCCGGGGGCGTAGCAGGGAACCGGCCCGCTCAGTCCGCGGTGTACGCGGCGAGGCTCGCCACGAACCCGTCGACGGCGGCCCAGGCGTCCGGCGGGGCCCCTGTGTAGGAGTCGGCCAGGACGACGAAGACGAGCTGCCGGGCGTCGCTCGTGACGACGGTGCCAGAGAGGGCCGTCACCCCGGGCAGGCTGCCGGTCTTGGCGCGCACGGTGCCCAGCCCGGGCTCGGCGACGTCCTGGCTGAAGCGTGCCGCGAGCGTGCCGCTCAGGCCCGCCACCGGCATGCCGACCGCGACCTCCCGCAGCGCGGGGCGATCGGGGTCAATCGTCAGCCGCACCACGTTCGCCAGCTGGGCGGGCGTGAGACGCGAGTTGTCGCCCAGCCCGGAGAGGTCGGCGAGCCGGGCGCCCGCGAGGTCGACACCGAGGTCGTTCTGCACGACGCCGGTGACGGCCTGCGTGGCTCCGTCCGCGGTGCCCGGCAGGTCCCGCTCCACGGCGACGAGGCGGCCGACCACCTCGGTGATCGTGTTGTCGGAGGTGTGCAAGAAGAACTCGACGACCTCACCCACCGGTGCTGAGCTCACGCGGCCGAGCTCCCGGGCGCTCGACGGCGCCTTCTCCTTCAGGACGCTGCCCGAGACCGTCACCCCGCGCTCCGCCAGCCGCTCCGCGAACGCCTGGGCCGCGGCCATGGCGGGGTCGGACGCGCGGGGGCCGCTGTCGTCGTAGGTGTCCTTCAGCAGGCCCACGTTCACGCCGAGGGCCGAGACGTTCGAGATGTGGCCCGCCGCGACGTTCGCCGGGTTGACCGTGGCAGCGACCGGCGGTCCTGAAAAGAGCGTGTCGTCGACGGCCAGCCGTACCTCGGTGCGCCCGGTCAGGGCCAGGTGGGCGACGACCTGGTCCGCGAGCTCGGCCAGGCCTGCGCGGCCGTTTACGGCGGCAGGGTCGCCGGTCCCGGCCGAGAGCATCATGTCGCCGGCACCGACGAGGAAGAGCGCGTCGTCGGTGAGCACGGCCCTCGTGTCGAGCGTGCGCTCCGCCAGCCCCGGCAGGGAGAGCGCGGCCGCAGCGGTGAGGACCTTCTGGGTGGAGGCCGGGATCATGAGCTGGTCCGGCGCGGCCGAACCCAGGACGTCACCGGTCATGCCGTCCATCACGACGACGCCGACGCGCGAGCCGAGCCGGGTGTCCGCGGCGACGCCGGACACCAGCGCCTGGATCTCGGCGGCGTCCGGGACAGGAGCGTCAGCGGACAGGGTCTGCACCGACTGGGCGAGCTCCGGGCCTTCGACGGCGCCTGGCGCAGTGGGGAACGGACCAGGCTCCGGCCACGGCGCCTGGGTCGTGAGCATGCCGGGGACCACGTCCATCGCGTCCGCCGTCAGGTATCCACCCAGCAGCGCACTGACCACCAGGACGGTGGCGCCGGAGCGCAACCCCCACGCCATGGGCTTCCTCTCGATCGTCATGCGACGGCCATACCCGATTCTAGTGCAGGCAATGTCCCGTGGTGTACCCCCAGAACCGTGATCAGCGGCTCCGACGCACAGTGCGTTTTATCACTTTATCGGTCGCGCGACGGCCCGCCGTCCGCGCTCCGGCTTTCTGTTCGCATGGCAGACTGTTCCCGCGCAGTGCAGCCAAAAATGGAGGATGTTCAGTGGAGTTCGACGTCACGATCGAGATCCCGAAGGGTCAGCGGAACAAGTACGAGGTGGACCACGAGACAGGTCGCATCCGGCTGGACCGCATGCTCTTCACCTCCACGCGCTACCCGGACGACTACGGGTTCATCGAGGGCACCCTCGGCGAGGACGGTGACCCCCTGGACGCGCTGGTCCTCCTGGAGGAGCCCACGTTCCCCGGCTGCCTGATCCGGTGCCGCGCGCTCGGCATGTTCCGCATGCGCGACGAGGCGGGCGGCGACGACAAGGTGCTGTGCGTCCCCACCGGTGACCAGCGCGCCGCCTGGCGCCAGGACATCGACGACGTCTCGGACTTCCACCGCCTGGAGATCCAGCACTTCTTCGAGGTCTACAAGGACCTGGAGCCCGGCAAGTCGGTGGAGGGCGCCCACTGGGTCGGCCGCACCGAGGCCGAGGCCGAGATCGAGCGCTCCATCCAGCGCGCCATCGACACGGGCTACAACACCAAGCACTGAGCTGTCCGACGGCGGCCTCGGTCATCTCCCGCACGGGAGGTGACCGAGGCCGCCGCCGTGTGCGCCCCGGGCGCCGACCGGGGTCAGAAGGGCGGTTCGCCGGGGTCGGGGCGGGTCTCCGGGTTGCGGCTGCCGACGGTGTCGCGCCCGAGGTGGGCGTTGTCGTGGGCGCGCAGGGTGGGTGGTGTGCGGCGGCTCGTGGCGGGACGGGCGTGCTGGGTGGGTGGTCGGGTGTAGGCGTGGCCGGTGGGTGCGGTCCAGACGGTGATCCCTGTGCTCTGGTCGCGGTGGGTGGTCCAGCCGTGGTGGGTCTTGGCGTTGTGGTGGCGCCGGCACAGTGCCTGCAGATTCTCCGCCCGGGTCTGCCCGGGGGTGCCCGGGGGCAGGGTGGCGGGGTTGCGGCTGTGGTCGAAGGTGGTGATGTGGTCGAGGTCGGCCGCGGTTGCGGGGCGGTCGCACTGGGGGAACTGGCAGGTGCGGTCGCGTTCGGTCACGGCGGCGCGCAGCACGGTGCCTGGGGTGTAGGTGTGGGTGGAGTGGTCGGTCAGGATCCCGGTGAGGGGGTCGGTGACCAGCCGTTGCCAGGTCCCGTCGGTGGCGAGGCGGGCGGTGGTCTCGGCGTCCAGGGGCCCGAACCCGGCCAGGTGCCCGGGTTCGTCGTCCCGCCCGAGCAGGGTCGAGGCCGCGACCGTGACCCGTACCGAGGCCCGCACGGGGAGCACGGTGACCTTCGTGGTGTCGCACAGGCAGCCCCCGCACACGCACCCGCCCGAGGCTGAGGCGCCCGCCGAGGTGCCGGTCGGAGCGGCGTCGGGCGCGGGCACGGTCGTCCGCGGCACGTCCGGGGGTGTGGGTGTCGTGGGTGCACAGGTCGGGGCGGGCGGGGCGACCAGGCGGCCGGTCAGGATCGCGACCAGGGCATCGGCACGGGCGTGGTCCAGGGTGCGGTCGCCGTGCCCGGCGCGTTTGAGGGCGCGTCCGGCGCTGTCCAGGACCTCCCACACGGCCACCGCGTCGGTCGCGGGCAGGCGGGCGGTGAGCCAGGCGGTGGTCGAGCCCTGGACGGGGTCGAGGAACACCGCCCGCCGGTCCGTCTCGGCCCGGGTAACCTCGGCCGGGGTCTGGTGGCGGTGGGCGTGGGTGCGCATCGCGTCCCGTACCCAGGTACGCGAGCGGGTGCCGGCCTGGGGCAGGACGTCCGCGATGGCCTCGGCGCGCTGCTCGACGGTCAGGCTGGTCCCGGCGGTCAGGAGCAGGTCGGTCTTGACCACGTCGACGACCCCCGCCGTCAGGGCCGCGGCGACGGCAGGGTGGCGGGCCAGGCCCTGCCCCCGGGCCATGACCTTGTCGGCCTCGAAGGTGGGCACCCCGAGCCGGGCGCCGAGCTCGACCGCGGCGTGGGACCTCTCGGCCGACCAGCCCCGTCGCCGCCCGAGCTCGCCCGCGACCGCGGCCTGCCTCGTGGTGGCCCAGCCGATCAGCCGCGCCCACCCCGCCGCAGCGTCCAGCAGCACCGCGTCGCCCAGATCCGCCAGGTCCGCGTCGTCCAGAAGGGCCAGGTCCGACGGGACGCCGTCGGGCACCCACGTGGTGGAAAGCACCACCGTGCCCACCCCCTCGACGACTCGAACAGGCCGCCCACGCGGCCCCGCCGAGCCCCCTGCCCGACCCTCAAAGCCTATCGAACAGGCGTTCCTTTCGCGCGCTGACCTGCGAAGATGTGGACAACCCCGCCGTCCACAGGACGTCGCGTCAGCCTCCAACCCGCACGGACCCGTCGACCCGGCACCCGGGAGGCCCGGCCTCTACCTCACGGCCGCAGGAGCGCCTTCGTCGCCCGGCGCTCGTCCATCGCCGCGTACGCCTCGGCGACCTCGGACAGCGGGAGCTCGAGGTCGAAGACCTTGCCCGGGTCGATCGCGCCGGACAGCACGTCGGGCAGCAGCTCCTCGATGTACGAACGCGCCGGAGCCATACCGCCTCCGACGGTGAGGTTCTTGCGGAAGATCTGGCTGATCGGCAGCTCCGCCCCGCCGTTCGGCACGCCCACGAACCCGACCGACCCGCCGCCGCGCACCACACCGAGCGCCTGCTGCATCGACACGTCGGTGCCGACGCACTCCAGCGCGCAGTCGGCGAGCCCGCCGAGGACCTCGCGCACCGCGGCGATCCCCGCCTCTCCGCGCTCCGCGACGACGTCGGTCGCGCCGAGCTCCCGCGCGAGCGCGGTGCGGTCCGCGTGCCGGCTCATGATGACGATGCGCGACGCGCCCAGGCGCTTGGCCGCGACGACGGCGCACAGCCCCACGGCGCCGTCGCCCACCACCACGACGGTGGAGCCTTGGCCGACGCGCGCCGACACAGCGGCGTGGTGTCCGGTGGACATCACGTCGGCGAGGGTCAGGAGCGACGGGATCAGCCCGCGCGCCTCCGCCTCGTCGACGTCGAGCGGGACCGGCACGAGCGTCGACTGCGCGAACGGGATACGGACCCGCGCGCTCTGGGCGCCCTCGACGGGCAGCCCGTCGCGGTCCTGCCCGCCGTAGAAGGTCACGCGGTCGCAGGCCGACGGGAACCCCGCGCGGCACGACTGGCACTCGCCGCAGCCGAACGAGAAGGGGACGACGACGAGGTCGCCCACCTTCGCGCTCGTCACGTCGCCGCCGAGCGCCTCGACCACGCCGACCAGCTCGTGGCCGATGCCGTGCGGCTCCTTGGTGGGGGTCACGCCGCGGTACGGCCACAGGTCGGAGCCGCACACGCAGGCGGCGACGACCCGCACGACGGCGTCGTTCGAGGTGAGGACGGAGGGTTCGGGGAGTTCGTCGGCGCGCACGTCGCGCGGGCCGTGGATGACTGTTCCGAGCATGACCTCACGCTACCTGCCGGGCGGCGCCCATCACCCGAAGCGGCCCTCCACGTACGCCGCCGTCCGCTCGTCCTGCGGGGAGCCGAACATCGTCGCGGTGTCGCCGTGCTCCACGATCACGCCGGGCGTACCCTGCGACGCCAGGAAGAACGCGCACTGCTGCGACACCCGGGCCGCCTGCTGCATGTTGTGGGTGACGATGACGATGGTGAGCTCGTGCTGCAGCACGCCGATCGTCTCCTCCACCACGCGGGTGGACGTGGGGTCCAGGGCTGAGCACGGCTCGTCCATGAGGAGCACCCGCGGTCGCACCGCCAGGGAGCGCGCGATGCAGAGCCGCTGCTGCTGGCCGCCCGAGAGGCTGCCGCCCGGCTGCCCCAGCCGGTCCCGGACCTCGTTCCAGAGCCCGGCGCGGATCAGCGAGTCCTCGACCAGGTCCGACTTCTCCGCGGCCGTGGCACGCGTGCCCGTCAGCTTGAGCCCCGCCAGCACGTTGTCGCGGATCGACATGGCCGGGAACGGGTTGGGCTTCTGGAAGACCATCCCGATCTCGCGTCGCGCCTGCGTGAGCCGGCGCCGCGCGTCGTAGACGTCGTGCCCGTCGAGGAGCACCTCGCCGCCCATCGAGGCCCCCGGCACCAGCTCGTGCATACGGTTGAGGATCCGCAGGAACGTCGACTTGCCGCAGCCCGACGGCCCGATGAGCGCCGTGACCTGGCCCGCGGGCATCGTGAGCGCGACGCGGTCGAGCACCTGCCGCTCGCCGAACCAGGCCGAGACGTTGCGCGCGTCGAGGGTCGCGAGGTCGGTGGGCCTGATCGACGGCGGCGCGCCGGCCGCCGGGGCCGAGCCCGGGACCACCGCGTAGGGGTTCGGCATCGACGGCGGCAGCACCACCGGCTCGATCACCTCGGTGGGCGGGCCGTCGTCCCGCACGGCGGGCTCCACGACGGGCGCGGGCTTCACGACGGGTGCCGGCTCCACGACCGGCGCCGGCTCCACGACGGGCTCAGGCGCCTGGGCCGGGTCCGCGGTGACGAGCTCCGCGGGCTTCTCGACGGTCTCCGACTTCTCGGCGGTCATGTGTTCCTCCTCGCGTCGGCCGGCTCCCCGGCCAGGAGCCTGCGCACGGCGCCCGCGGCGACGCCCAGGAGCGTGAGGCCGGCGAGCACGCCCACGGCGAGCTGGGGCGGGGTGAACCCCTCGTCGCCGCGCCAGGCAAGGTTGGGTCGTGCCCAGGAGGGCACGGGGGACGGTGATTCCGCCGGTGATTCCGCCGGGGCCGCGGAGGCCGCGGGCGCGGGGGCCGACGTCGGGTCCGGGCCTCCTCCGCCCGTCCCGGGGGCCGACGGCGTGCTCCCCGGCGCCGGGCTCGTGGGTCCCTGCGGGATCGTGACCTGCGCCGACCCGCCCGACCCCTCGTCGGCCCGTGCCGGCTGCGCACCCCCGAGCGGGGCCGCGAGCAGTCCCGCCGCCAGCACCACGAGCGCCACCGCGGGCAGCACGGCGGGCGCCACAGCAGGCACCGCCGACCGCGCGCGCCGCCGCACGACGACCGCGACCACCACGCCGGCCATCAGGACCCCGGCGAGGCCGAGCCAGAGCACCCAGGTGAGGTCGCCGTCGCGCCGCCCGACGTCGTCGAGCGTGACCGGGTCGGTCCGCCGCCAGGTGAGGTCCTCCGGGCCTGTGCCGGTGATCGTCAGGTCGGTGGCCCAGTACCCGACGTCCACGCCCTCGTAGTCGGCGCAGACCACCAGGAGCTGGAAGTTCGACGCGCCGCCGGTGCGCGTCACGTGCTCGGCGATCTCGTACCGGGTCAGCGCGTCCGTGTCCGACGTGTTGTACGGGCGGCCCCCGCCGTCGACGGTGGGCGGGATCGCGGGCGGCGCGACCGGTACCTCGACCCACTGGTCGGCCTCGACGCCCGCGACCGGCACCCGCACGACCGTGCGGATCGCGGACTCCTCGACCGGGCAGGCAGCGTCGACGGCGACCGTCCGCCACGGGATGGGTCCGTTGCCGCCGCCGTCGACGAGGTCCGCCGCCGTCGCCGTCTCCAGGCTCACGTCGGCCGAGAAGAGGAAGATGTTCCCCTCGAGCTCCGGCCCGTGCTCCACGGCGGCCGCGGGAGCGGCCGGCCCGAGGGCCAGGGCGGCCCCGGCGACGACCACGGCGAGCGGGGCGAGCGTTCTGGTGCGCACTGTGTCCTCCGGCCGGCTGCTGGTCGGGCTCAGGCTGCCGACGCCGCGTGAACGGCGGACGGCGCCTCGGTGTCCGAGGGACGGCCGCCATCCGGCCGCGGACGCCGCCCCGCGCGCCACCGCCGGTACAGGACGACCCCCACGACCGCGCCGGCCACGAGGAGGACCCCCAGCACGAGCCACGGCATCGCCCAGACGCCGGACCCGGCCCGGACCGTCCCGATGCCCGGGTCCTCGCCGATCGTGGGCGCCACCGCCACCGCCGACACCTCGACGCCGTTCCACACCGAGGCCCAGACGCCGTCGACGACCACCTCACGCGCCACCTCGCCGCCCGGGAGCAGGTCGTCGACCTTCTGCTCCTCGACGGTGCGGCCCAGCAGGCCGAGCGGGCCCGCGACCGTCACCGCCGGCTCGACGCCGAGCGTCACGTTGCCCGCGTTGCGCAGCACGTACCGGACGGTGACGCTGCCGCGGCCCAGCACGCCGTCGGGCAGCCAGGACGCCTCCACACGCTCCACGACCAGCCCGGCCGAGACCTCCCCGGCGACCCGGATGTACAGGCGCGCGGCGACGCGCTGGTCCAGCTCGATCTGCGGGGCGTTCGCCCCGCCCTGGCCGAGGGTCCGCAGCGACGCGACGACGGCGCCCACGTGGTCGCCGGGCTTGGCGTCGGCGGGGACGCTGATCGAGAACGGCACGATCTGGTAGCCGACGCCGGTCTCGGGCGTCTGGGGTGCCACGTCCACGCGCTCCCGCCCCACGGCGATCCACGCGCCGGCGTCGGTGTCCGCCTCGCCGGCGGTGCGGACCGTGAGCCCGCTGCCCTCGGCCATGATCACGTCGCCGCCGTACACGTCCAGGCCGATCGGCTGGTCGTCCTGGTTGAGGACCGCCACGTGGTCGTGGACCACGGTGCCCGGCGCCACGCTGTACGCGAGGTAGGGGCGCTGGTCGGGCAGCTCGGGACCGGCCGGGGACATGCCGAAGGAGACGAGGTCCTGGTCGTCAGCCGCGGTCGCCGCCGTCGTCGGGCCGAGAGCTACGAGGGCGAGGATCGCGACAAGAGCGAGGGAACGGCGGGACACGGTGGCTCCTTGGTGCTTCGAGGTGGTGCGTCGAGGGACGGGATCGGGGAGGCGGGGCCGGGGGCCCCGCCTCCCCTCACTCAGGTGCCGCTCTGCGAGGTGCTCAGAGGGCGGTGAAGGTGACCGTGGCGCGGTACTCGCCCGGCGCGACCGAGGTGGGGACCTGGTCGATGCCGAACACGCCGTCGATCTGCGCGGTGCCGACGGACTGGCCCGCCGGGTACTGCGCGAACACGCGGGCCGCGCCGAGGCCCGGCTGCGCCGGGGCCACGTCCGTGAGGACCACGTTCGACGCCTGGAGGGCGTTGTTCGCGACCTGGACGGCCGTGAGGCCGGTCAGGCCGGCGTACGAGGCCGGGAAGCTGCTGCCGCTCGCCGAGACGAAGTCGGTGGCGAGCACCGACGCCGTGAAGCCGAGGTTGCCGGCGCGGGTGTCGGTGATGACGATGTCCTCGAACGCGGCCGAGGCCGAGTACGTGGAGTCGGCCGGGTCGAGCACGGCGGTGCCGAGCTGGAGGGGGTTCGCCTCCGAGTACGGCGTGGTGACCGTGATCGCACCGGCCGGGATCGACACGACGACGTCGCCGGACACGGCGGCGCCCTGCTGCTCGAAGGTCGCCGCGACGACGTTCGAGGTGGAGTCGACGTACGGGTCCGAACCGTCGAAGGTGCAGCCAAGCTGGTGCTCGCCCGCGCCGAGCGCGTTCGTGGTGTAGACGGCGGGAGCGCCGGCGACGACCGGGACCGACGCGAGGGTGCGGGCGCCGTTCGTGAAGACCGCCGTGCCGTTCGGCGTGCCCGTGGCAGCCGTGACGGTGCAGGTCAGGGTGACCGCCTGGTAGGCGGCGCCCGACGTCGCGGAGACCGCGAGCGCCGACGTGGTGGCCCGGGGGGCGACCGCGGCGACGGTGACGGGGACACCCGCGGAGGTCGACGGGTCGAAGCCGCCGCCACCGAGGAAGCGGGCGGTCACGTCGTACGTGCCGACCGGGAGCGAGCCCGTGGTGAGGCTGGCGGTGCCGCCGGCCACAGCGGCGGTGCCGAGCGACTGGGCGCCGGCGAAGAACTCCACGTTGCCCGTGGCGGCGGCCGGGGCGACCGTCGCGGTGAGGGTGACGACCTCGCCGGCCTCGACCGAGGCGTCGGAGACGGCGACCGTGGTGGTGGAGGGGGTGGCGGGGAGCGTGGGGGCACTGGTACGGGACCACTGGAACGTCGCGGCGGTGGAGCCCGTGAACGTCAGGTCGTCGGAGAAGTAGCCGAGCGGGTTGCCGTCCCAGTCGTTGCAGGCGACGACGATCTTGAAGTTCGTCGCGCCGGCCGGGTTCGCCTCGAGGAAGAGCTGCGGGTCGGTCTTGAGCAGCGTGTCCACGGAGCCGGCGATGTAGATGCGGCCCTGGGGGTCCGACGTGATGTCGGCCGCCATGACCTCGACCTCGGGCCACTGCGACTCGGGGACGCCGGTACGCGGGGTACGGATGATGACCTGCGCGAGGAACTCCGGCTGACCGCAGGTGCCGTCGACGGCGATCGCCGCCCAGCTGTTCACGCGGGCGTCACCGGCGTTGACCAGGTTGGCAGACGTGGCGGCACCGAGGTGGACGGGCTGGTTGAGGAAGTAGATCTCGCCGTCGAGCAGCGGACCGCGCTCCCCGGCCGTGGCGGGGGCGGCCGTGGCCACGAGGCCTGCGGTCGCCATCGCGGCACCGGCGAGCACTGCGCCGGCCTTCTTGAGGATGCTCATCGAACGCTCCGTTCAGGAAAGGGTGAGGTTGGTGGTGGCGGACTGCGTCGGGACGCCGCAGACACCGCCGGACGCCTGGCCGGCGAGCTGCTTGAAGCCGGCGGCCTCGATGAAGCGGCGGCCCGAGCTCGAGCAGAAGTACCCGGCGGGGCCGAAGATCGAGCCGGCGAACGACTTGCTCAGGTCGGCGCCGCGGACGACGTTGTAGACGGCGCGGTCGGCGACGTAGCCGCCGGCGAGCGAGATGGTGGCGGTCTCGAAGGTGGCGCGAGCGCTGGAGAACGGCCCGATGGCGTTCGGGTTGTCCTTGATGAGTGCCGGGTCGTGCTCCTGCATCTGCTGGACGCTGGGTGCCAGGGTGACGTCGACGCCGCCGTTCATGCGCTTGAGCTCGGAGGTGAAGAAGCTCCGGGTACCCGACCCGCTCTGCGGGATCAGGGGGACGATCGTCGCGGTCGAGGTGCCGCCGACCTGGTTCCAGGTGGTGTACGTGCCCTTGTAGATGCCGAGGATCTGCTCCTCGGAGAGCGTGGCGGGCGCGTTCGTGGCGACCGACTTGGAGACCGCCATCTGGAGGCTGTCCTTGGCGAAGGGGAAGGCCCAGAGACCCGCGTTGACCTCGGCGGTGCTGAGCGCGCTGGAGGACCGCGCGAAGTTCACGGCGGTGTTGTTGGACGCGCCGTAGAGGAGCACCTTGCCGGCGCTCGAGCCGTTCGGGCGGGCGATGGCCGGCGTGCCGACCTTGAGGACGATCGCGTCGCCCAGGGCGCCGGTGACCGGGTGGGTCGCGTTGAACGACACGAGCCGTGCGTCGGCGCCGCCGTTGTAGCCGGGGTACAGGACAGGGCCCACGCGGGTGCCGTCGGCCACGAGGTTCGTCACGACCTCGGTCGTGTCGGAGCCGACGCCGACGATGTCCTTCGTCGAGGGCGTGAAGTCCGCCGAGGCGGACGTCGCGCTCGCCACGAGCGCGACGCTCGTGAGCAGAGCCGTGACCGTCAGGGCCACGTTCCGTCGCTTCATTTCTGATCCTTCCTGAGGGATGGAGGGAGACCGTCGCCGGTCCTCGACGAACCTCGCGGTGCCCGGCGAACTCCGCCGGGATGTCCGGTGAACGGGGGACGACCCGGCAGCGACCCGGGGACGGCGGGCCGTCAGGTGAGGTTCGGCAGCAGCCGGACGGCGAGCTCCCCGGAGAGCCAGGCGAACAGCACCAGGACGGGCGAGCCGAGCAGCCAGACCACGCGGTGCTGCGCCCGGCGGGCAGCCGCGTACATCCCGACGACGGCGAGCAGGAGGCCTGCCAGCGTCACGGCGAGCAGGGGCACGCCCGAGTCGTCCACACCCATCGGCTTCTCGGCGTCGGGGACCTTGCCCGGCCGTCCCTTCTCCGGGATCGCGGGCTGCGCCTGGAGGGAGGCGTCGACGTACACCGTGCCGGTCGGGTCGAGCGCCCCGAGGGCGCCCCTGCCCTCGGCGGTGACGAGGACGAGCCGGCCGCGCCCCTTCTCGACCGGGGCGGGGAGCGGGTCTCCCTCCCGCCGCACCCGTTCGACGCGGTACACCCACTCGCCCTGCGCGGTCGTGACACGGATGCCGTCGCCCGTCCCGAGCTGCGCGATCTCGCGGAACGGCGCGCCGTACCCCGCGTTCCGCCCCAGGATCACCGCGGTCCCGCCCTGACCGGGCAGGGTGCTCGTACGGAGGTGGCCGGGCCCGGCGAGCAGGTCGCCCGACGACGTGCCCTCGACGACCACCTGGGACAGGCCGAGCACGGGGATCTCGAGGAGGGCCACCGGCGTCCCGGGCTCGATGTCACCGCCGAGGGGTGCGGTCTGCGCGGCGAGGTCGAGCCGGAGCCGGTCGTGGAGGTTGTCCTGGGCGGTCGCGAAGGCGACCGCGCCGAGCACGTAGAACTGGAGCAGCGACCAGCAGCAGAGCGCGGCGACGACCGTCAGCAGCGCCGACGCCACCGACGAGGCGGGCGGGATCCTCCGGGCCGTCATTCCGGCACCCGCTTCGAGCCGACGAGGCGCACGAGCGGCGCGGCGAAGGCTGCGGAGAGCAGGAGCCCCACGGTGGCGGGGACGATCCGGCCGGCGACGTCGCCGGGTGCCTGGGCCGCCGTCGCGCCCGGCGATCCGGGCCCCTCCGCCTGGGGGTCGCCGAGGGGGCCGGGGAGACCGCTCAGGTCGGGCGGTGCGGAGGCGCTCGGGGCGGGCGCCGGAGCACCGGCCCGGGGCGCGGAGACCGGCGCGGCAGCCGGCCCCGTACCCGACGCGAGCGGCGGCAGCGGTTCGCCGCCGGAGGGCGCAGGTGGCGGCAGCCCCGGCGAGGAGGGCTGCGCGGGCGGCGACGGCTGACCGAAGAGCTCCGCGAGCAGCCGGAGCAGCGCCTCCAGCCAGCTCAGGAACCCGTCGATGTCCGGCTGCACCTCCACCACCTCGGCCACCTCCTGGGCGGCCACGAAGAGAGGCGCGGTGGCGCCCTCGCTCCGGATGGGGAGGTAGCCCGGAGGGAGGAGCCCGTTGCCGATCCCGGTCTGCTGGCCTTCCGTGGTCGCGACGCGGATGAACTCCGCGACGTCGCCCGCCGTCTCCAGGTCCATACCGGTCATGAAGGTCGCCGCGTGGACGATCATCGTGCCGGGATACGCGGCCGGGTCGGTGGCGAGGGCGGCCTGGGGGATCGTGAAGGCCGCGCCCTGGTGCTCCTGGCGTGCGTGGGTGACGCTCGCCGCGAGCGCCGCCTCCGTGGGCGCGGCAAAGGTGGGCCGGGCGCTCGGGCCGCCCGTGCGCAGCTCGGCGACGTCGAGGCCGTACCGCAGCGCGTCCGGGAGGGCGACGACGGCGAGCATGAACCTGCTCCCGTACCCCTGACGGTCGGTGCGTCCGAGCTTGCAGACCGGCTTGCCGTCGACCACCACGCCCAGGTCCTGGTCGTGCTTGGCGAGGACGGTCGGCCAGGCGTTGAGGAGGTGCTCGGCGGTCAGCCGCAGGCTGGAGACCGGGGCGTTCACGCGGTTGAACCAGGGTGTCGGGTAGGTGTTGTCGCACGTGTCGCCGCTGGGGCGCACCCAGCTGTCGAGCAACGGCCAGCTGTCGCGCGGCACCGTGATCCCCTGGTACTCCCGGTTGACGCGCATGCCGTGCTCGTCGGGCTCGCCCGCCAGGAAGCGCCGCGCCTCGTCGTCGGCGGCGACGTAGTCGGTGAGCGCGCGCACCGTGTCGGCCGGGACGTTCAGCGACAGCAGGGTCGCGAGCTCCAGCCGTTCCGTCGCGGGCAGCCCGGGGTTGAGGGCCGTGAACTCCGGGTCCCGGTTCACGGACAGCGGGTTGCCCGCGAGGTCGGGCCGTTCCCCGGGCGGGACCGGCGCACCCGGGTAGGAGCTGGTCATCAGCTTGGCCAGGAGCCGCGGGGTGAGCCGCAAGGTCTTCGCCTCCGTGCCGTCCGCCCGGTCGACGACGAACGCGACGGCGAACCCGGTCACCGCGACCGGTGCGTAGACGACCGGGTGGTCCTCGGCGCCCTCGCCCGGGTCGGTCATGAACGCGGCGGCCGCCTGACCGTTGAGCAACGTCGTGTACGCGGTGTCCTCGGGCATCCGGTTGTGCCGGAACTTGAACCGGTCCTGGTCGGTGCAGTAGGCGGGCGCCCACTGGAGGCTCGCCTCGCCGATCAGCTCCGACCCGTAGAACTCCACCGGCTTCCGGGTGTCGAGGACGTCGCACGTCGTGGGCGGGGGCGCGATCTCGACCGGGACCGTGAAGCGGTTGCGCCAGTTCGACTCCGACCACCAGAACCGCGGGGAGACGGCCGGGTCCACGCCCACGTTGCGGAGGTTGATCGAACCCGGCTCGTGGATGCCGTCGCCGCGGCACGCCCGGTCGGCGTCGACACAGCTGATGCCCATGATCGGGATGACCACGATGGCGCAGTCCACCTCGGCCGAGCAGCCCAGCGACGCGTTCTCGGCGTCGCTACGGATCTCGAAGTCGATGTCGCCCGTGCCGTCGGTGCGCGTGAAGGCGGCGACGTCGTTCGGGGGCAGTGCACCGCCGAGGGCCATCTCGGGCGCCTGCGAGTCCACGTTGCACGCCTGGTACACCTCGCCGTCGGCGCCCACGAAGGGAGTCAGGCTCTGGGCCACGAACGGGTTGGAGGGGTTGCAGTGCTCGGGCCAGCCCGGCTGTGAGCCCTGGTCGGCCCGGCCTGCGGCGTCCTCGCGCAGGTCGTGCATCCACACGGCGTCCGAGGGCGCCATGCCGGCCCAGCGCTGCGTGTAGTTCGTGGTCCAGCACGTCTGGGGCGTCAGGCGGCGGTCGGCGGGCACGCGCGGGTCGTCGATCCCCCGGCACTGGAGGATCACGACCGGGTACTCCTGGTTGAGCCCGTCGATGGAGTAGGGGCTCGCGGTGCGGGCCGCGCTCGGGCGGGCGCCCGACCAGGACACGCGGACCGTCTCGCGCCCGCGCAGGTGCGTGGTCCGGTCCACGGCGACCGTGACCTTGCGCGTGTCGACCGGGACGATCCTCCCGTCCGCCTCCTGGTGCTCCCGCACCAGCGTCCGGGTCTGCTGGTAGCCGTCGTCCCCGGCGGCTGTCGCGGGCGGTGCCGTCATGACGGCACCGCCCCAGACGAGCGTCGCGAGGATCACGAGGACCGCTGCGGCCGAGCCTGCGCGGAGCCGGGCGAGACGGCGCCCGACCGGACGCGAGGCACGGGACGCGGTCACAGCCCGGCCTCCTGCCGGTTGCGCAGGGCCAGCAGTCCGGGTGCGAGCGCGATCGCGAGGAGCTCGAGGACCACCACGCTGCTGAACACCCACTTGCCCGCCGACTCACGTATCCCCAGGTTGGTGCTCACGGCGCCGCTGGCTGCGACGTCGCCCGAGGCCCCGTCGGTGCCGTCGGAGATCACCTCGCCGGTGATGGGATCGATCTGGGGGGCCGACGACGCCTCCCCCGCCGCGCCGGTGCCGTCGGCTCCTGTCCCCGCCGCACCTCCGGCTGCGGCGGCGCCCCCGGCGGCACTGCCGGGCGCCGCGGCACCGTCCGCCCCTGCACCCGCCGCGCCCGGGGCGCCGCCTGCCGCTCCCCCGGCCCCTCCGCCCGTGCCCCCGCCGGCACCGCCGCCGCCCCCGCCGCCGCCGCCCGGCGGCCGGGTCTGGCCCCCGCCCGCGCACGGGCCCTGGCCCTGCCGGTCGCAGGCGGCGGGCTGAGGCGCGACCTCCGCGAGCCGGTTCCGGCTCAGGTCCGCCCCGTCGAAGGTGGGGTTGTTGCACCTGGTCGCGTCGCGGTTCTGAAGGTCGACCTGCGGATCAGCCGCCTTGAGCTTGGCGAGCTGCTGAAATCCCGCCTGGACGAGGTTCAGCGGCAGCGGCGAGTACCCGTACGGTCCGGCCTTGCCCTGCCCCTCGCACAGCGCGTAGAACATCAGGTCGACGAGCGCCTGGCGCTTGTTCGTCGTCATGCGCGTGTCGTCCGCCCCGGTGGGCAGGATCATGTAGCTGTACGAGGACAGCGGGTAGGCCCGCGGGTCGTCGAAGCTGTACACGTCGTCCAGGACCTGCGTCAGGTACATCGGCGACGAGGTGTCCTCGTTGATCCGCGCCCGGGTCAGCGCCACGGCCACGTTGTACTGGGTGGGCTCCACGTAGTAGCCGGCAGCGTTGAGCACCTTCACCACCGGGTACTTCTTGTTGATCGGGTAGGAGTACTCGACGTAGCCGATGGCACCGTTGCCCGACGCCGCAGCGATGGTGTTCATGACCTGGTCGGAGCCGGCCGACGCGACCATGCGCGTGCCGCTCTTCTTCGGGTAGTACGACGTGAGACCGGAGCGCCCGAAGTAGGGCCGCCAGATGCCCGGGTGCGCCTTGTCGAGCCAGGTGGTGAACTGTGCCGTCGTACCGGAGCCGTCGGAGCGCACCACCGGGATGATCGGCGTCGCGGGGAACGACCGGCCGTTGTTGTCCGCCTTGATCGCCGGGTCGTCCCAGCTCGTGATCTGGTTCGTGAAGATCTTCGCGATGGTCTCGCCGGAGAGCCGGATGTCGCGGACCAGCTGGCCGCCGGACTCCAGGTGGTACGTGAAGGCCGTGCCGCCCGCGACGATCGGCATGTAGGCGTACGGGCGGCCGTTGGAGTTGTCCGCGTTGCCCTGCTCGTCCGTCCCCTGGTACGGGATCTCCGAAATGGCGAAGTCGTTGGCCTTGTTCGCGAAGTCCTTGCGGCCCGCCGACGAGCCCACGCCGTTGTACGAGACCTTGATGCCGACCGGGTTCACGTCGGCGATCCACTGCTCCAGGATGACCTGGCTCCAGGTGGAGCCGGACCCCTCGATCTGCGCGTAGTCCGCCGCGGCGGGCGCGGCCGCGGGACCGAGCACGATGAGGGCGGCGAGAGACGCCGCACCTGCCGACACCACGGCGGTACGGAGGCGGGAGGGCGACACGGTCAGCTCCTTCTCACGGTCGGCCGCGCGAGCCAGCGGGCGACGACGAACAGCACGAGCACGAGGACGAGGAGGATGGCGGCCGCCGCGAAGCCACGCTGGACGAGCGACGGCTCGCCCGTGCGCACCGCGGAGAAGACGAAGAGCGGCAGCGAGTTCATGACGCCGTCGAGCGGGTTGCCGACGAGGAACGGGGCCGCTCCCGAGGTGAGGAGGACGGGCGACGTCTCCCCGACCGCCCGGGCGATCCCGAGGATCACCGCCGTGGCCAGACCCGGCCGCGCCGTCGGCAGCACCACGTGCCAGACCGTCCGCCACCGGGAGGCGCCCAGAGCCAGGCTCGCCTCCCGCAGGCCACCAGGCACGACCCGCAGCACCACCTCGGCAGCCCGGGCGATGATCGGGAGGCTCATGACGAACAGGGCGAACCCCGCCGCCAGGCCGGATCGCGGTACGCCGAGCGCCACGATCAGGACCGTGTAGATGAAGAGGCCGGCGACGATCGAGGGCAGCGCGGTCATGGCCTCGACGACGGTGCGCACCACCCGCCCGAGCCGCCCGCCCACCTCGGTCATGAAGACCGCGGTGCCGAGCGCGAGCGGGACCGCCACAGCCATCGCGATGCCCAGCTCGATCACCGAGCCCACGATCGCGTGCAGCACACCGCCCGCGGAGAGCGGGTCGCGCGGGCCCACCCCGGCCATGTCGTCCGACCACGTCGCCCAGTGCCAGAGCGCGGGCCACGCGCGCACGAAGACGAAGACGATCGTCGACCCCAGCGCGAACGCGACGGTGGCGGCCCCGGCCGAGACGAGCGTCGACACGAGGCGGTCCGCCACCGCGGGACCCGGCGTCGTGAGCACGGTCGCGATCGTGACGAGCATCAGGAGGAACACCAGGCTCACCAGCACGCACGCCAGGACGCTGCCCCAGGGGAGCAGGCGGTAGCAGACGAGCCAGCCGAGCGCGGCAGCGCCCAGCAGGGAGCCGACGGCGATGACGCGGTCCTCGCTCGTGCTCTGCGACACCTTGCGCGGCGCAGCCGGGGGCGCGTCCGGCGCGACCGCACGCAGCCGGGTGCTGCCCGCCGCCCCGGCGCCACCGAAGGTCGTCGCAAGCGACGGTGCGACAGCCATCAGATCTCCGTCCCGGCGCCCGAACGGCTGCGCGCCACGATCAGGGCCGCCAGCGTGTTGACCGCCAGGGTGATGAGGAAGAGGACGAGCCCCGCCGTGAGAAGGGCCGACAGCTGCGCGTCGGACGCCTCGCCGAACCGGCCGGCGATGAGCGCCGAGACCGTGTTGGTGCCGATCTCCAAGGGCCGGAACTTGAGGTCGAAGGCCGGGGAGATGATGAGGACCACCGCGATGGTCTCGCCCAGCGCACGCCCCAGCCCGAGCATCGTGCCGCCGATGATGCCGCCCCGTCCGAAGGGCAGCACCACCGTGCGCACCATGCCCCAGCGGGTGGACCCGAGAGCGAGCGCCGCCTCCCGCTCACCCAGCGGCGCCTGCGAGAACACCTCGCGCATGACGGCGCACGCCATCGGCAGCACCATCATCGCCACCGCGATGCCCGCCACGAACGCGGAGGCCGTGTACCTCGACTGCTCCCACTGGGCGAGGGACAGGTCCGCGTCCACCTGGAAGAACGGGAGCCAGCCGAGATACACGTGCACGAAGCGGGCGACGGCGCTCGCGTGCGGCTGCAGCAGGAAGAAGCCCCACAGCCCGTAGACGATCGAGGGCACGGCCGCCATCAGGTCGACGACCGACACGAGCGCGCCGCGGAGCCGGGTCGGCGCGTACTCGCTGATGTACAGGGCCGTGGCCAGCGCCAGGGGGAACGCGAAGCTCATCGCGACGAGCGCCACTGTCACGGTGCCGGCGAGGACCGACAGGATGCCGAGCGTGTCCGTCTCGGGTGACCACTGGGTCTCCGTGAAGAAGGACCAGCCGTAGCGCCGGAGCGTCGGGACCGCCTGCCACGCCAGGAACGCCCCGATGCCGCCAGTCACCGCGAGGACCACGAGGCCCACTGCGCGGGAGCCCGTCACGAAGACGAGGTCGCTCCCGGTCGGGCGGGTGGCGATCTCCCGGCGGACCGCGGGGGGCGCGGAGCCGTCAGGGGCACGGAGCCGGGTACTCATGCGGCGGGGCCTCCTCGTGCGCGCTCGTAGGACGGTCGCCGGGCGGTCCCGGCGGCTCCCCGATCGAATCCGCCGACGGCGTCCGGGGAACCTCCCTGCGGTGAACGAGGGACGAACGCGATCAGCCTGGACGACGCGTGGAGCTGGAGCGGGACGGTGTCGATCTCCGCGTCGGGCGCCACGAGCAGGAAACGACGGCGCGCCTGGTCGCACCGGACCCGCCGGTCGTGGTGGCTGAGTCCCTGGACCACCGGGACGCCGTCGTCCTCGAGCAGCCAGCGCCAGCGGAAGCCGTCCTCCATGCGGAGGGTCGACGTCAGCCCGTCGAGCACAGCCAGCGTCCGCTGGATCGACTCGCGCGCCGCCGTCTGGCTGGGCTGGGCATCGACGACGCGCGCCAGGCCCCGCCCGTTGGGGCTGATGAGCCTCCACCACCAGACCGCAGCGTCGTCGGTGCGGTACAGCTGGAACACATGACCGTGCGACCCCATGAGGCCCCTCCGCGTGCACCCAGAGAAACCCGCCGTCGTGGCGGGCCGGGCACTACTGAAGGGCTCTCAACCGACGTCCAGGTCGGACCCAGGCGAACGAGGGACGATCACGCAGTGAACGAAAGCGCACTATTGGACATCAAAGGGTGAAATCCACGGGAACATTCACCCGCTGGTGTCACACGGCGGCCTGTCGCCGACTACGCAGCGCTCACGCAGACCTCACGGCCTGCCCGCGTACGGCATCGCGCTCGACATCCGGAGCGCCGTCTCCCGCACCGGCGTACCCGGGTAGACCGCCTCGATCATGCGCCCGCCGCCCGAGTACATCGCCACGTGGTAGATCGTGGACGGGTCACTGCGGTTGGTCGCGTAGAAGATGAGGTCGCCCGGCCGGAGCGCGTCGTAGCCGATCTTCCCCACGGCGAGGTACTGCGACCGGGACGTGCGCGTGATCCACACGCCCGCGCTCGACCAGGCGCCCGACGTCAGCCCCGAGCAGTCGTAGGCCTCCGGACCGCTCGCGCCGAGCTGGTACGGCGTGCCGATCTTCGACCGCGCCCACGACACCGCCGCGCTTCCCTGGGCCGCCGTGCCGACAGAGACGCCGCTCGTGGGCGGGGCGGGCGCGGGAGCCGGGGCCGGGGCCGGGGCCGGGGCGGGGGCGGGGGCGGGGGCAGGTGCGGGAGCCGGCGCGGGCGCCGGTGCGGGCGCCGGTGCAGGGGCAGGGGCCGGAGCCGGAGGGGCAGCAGGCGCAGGAGCGGGATCAGGAGCCGCCGGGACGTCCCCCGCGGGAGCGTCGGCACCGTCCCCGCCCGGCCCGGGCTCCGCCGTCGGCCCGGGATCGGGGGCGGGCGCCGGGGCGGGAGCCGCGGCTGCCGCCGCCTCGATGGCTGCCCGCTCCTCCGCCTCGCGCTGTGCCTCGGCCTCGGCTGCCCGCGCGGCCTCCCGCTGCCGTTCGATCTCGACGGTCGTGGCGCGGAGCTGCGCCAGGCGCTCCACGAGCTGGGTGCGCTGCTGCTCGGCGGCGACGGTGCGGGCCTCGAGGTCGGCGGCGGCGAGCCGGGCCGCGTCGTAGGTGCGCTCGGCGGCAGCGGCGGCTTCGCGCTGCACCTCGCTCGCGGCCGTCCACCGCGACTCGGCCGAGTCGGCAACGGCGCGCGCGTCCTGGTAGGTCTGCAGCGCGGCGCCGAGCTTGCGGCTCACAGCACGCGACGCGGCGTCCCGGCTGACGACGTCGGCGACGTCCTGGGCGTCGAGGAGCAGGGCGGCACCGGAGAGCCCGCCCGCGCGGTCGGTGCTGCGGTAGACCTCGGCCAGGGAGCCGCGGGCCGCGACCTCCCCGGCACGCGCCGCCACGGCGTCGTCGGCGGCCTGCTCGGCGGCGGCTGTGGCAGCCTCGAGGGCGACCTGAGCCTGCGCGTGGTCCTCGCCCGCGATCTGGACCCGGAGCTGCGCGGCGGCGAGCTCGGCACGGAGGGCGTCGAGGGCGGCGTCGGCCCCTGCGACGTCGAGCTCGCCGGCCGCGACCTGAGCGTGCGCGGCTGCGAGGTCGTCCTCGGGCGTGTCGGCTGACGCGACGGTTCCCCACGGGAGAGTGAGGCTCACGGCGAGCGTCACGACCATGACCACCCGCCGCCACATCCGGTTCGCACTCATGCCTGCCCCCAAACCTTGCTGACCAGCCCCGACGCACTCACACCCCGGGACCTCCCTCGCCAAGGTTCACCCGGGCACGCAACTTCCGCGACCGGAAGAGTCCGACAAGGCCGCCATTGGCAAGCGACACGCCGTCTCATTTTCGAATCTCAGGATTCAAGACGCCTCTTTCGGGGATCGATCGCCGCGTCTACGGTCAAGCCATGACTCGTCGAATGTGTTGCTGACCTCAGCGCACGTTCGCCTGCCCGCGTGCCGGACCCGTCCGGCCGCGCACCGCGTGCGCGCTCCCCAGCCGCCGCGGCTCGTCTCCCTGAGCGCAGGCCCCTCCCGGGCTCGTGCCGCGGCACGTCTCGTCCGTACCGAAGACCTCACGCCAGGAGAGCAAGAGCCATGACGCAGCCCCAGTGGTCCTTCGAGACCCGCCAGATCCACGCCGGCCAGACCGCCGACCCCACCACCGGCGCCCGCGCGCTGCCGATCTACCAGACCACCTCGTTCGTCTTCCCCGACGCCGCCACGGCCGCCGCCCGCTTCGGCCTGCAGGACCTGGGCCCCATCTACACGCGCATCGGCAACCCGACGCAGCAGGTGGTCGAGGACCGCATCGCCAGCCTGGAGGGCGGGGTCGGCGCGCTGCTCGTCGCCTCCGGCCAGGCCGCGGAGTCCCTCGCGATCCTCAACATCGCCGAGGCAGGCGACCACGTCGTGGCCTCCGCCAGCCTCTACGGTGGCACCTACAACCTGCTGCACTACACGCTGCCGAAGCTCGGGATCCAGACCACGTTCGTCCAGGACCCGCACGACCTCGACGAGTGGCGCGCCGCCGTGCGCCCCGACACCAAGCTGTTCTTCGGCGAGACCATCCCCAACCCGCGCTCCGACGTGCTCGACATCGAGGGCGTGGCGGGCGTGGCCCACGCGTCCGGCGTCCCCCTGATCGTCGACAACACGGTGGCCACGCCCTACCTGATCCGGCCGTTCGAGCACGGGGCCGACATCGTGGTGCACTCGGCCACCAAGTACCTCGGCGGGCACGGCACCGCCATCGGCGGAGTGATCGTCGACAGCGGGTCCTTCGACTTCGCGGCCGACCCCGAGCGCTTCGCCAACTACAACACGCCCGACCCGTCGTACCACGGCCTCGTCTACGCGCGGGACCTCGGCGTCGGCTCGCCGCTGGGCGCCAACCTGGCGTTCGTCCTCAAGGCGCGCGTCCAGCTCCTGCGCGACCTCGGCCCCGCCATCTCCCCCTTCAACGCGTTCCTCCTGTCCCAGGGCATCGAGACGCTGTCGCTCCGCATCGAGCGCCACGTCGCCAACGCCCAGAAGGTGGCCGCGTGGCTCGAGTCCCGCGACGACGTCCGTGTGGTCCACTACGCGGGCCTGCCCAGCTCGCCCTGGCACGCCAACGCCCAGAAGTACGCGCCGCGCGGCGCGGGCGCCGTGCTCGCCTTCGAGCTGGACGTGGCCGACGACGACGGCGCCGCCGCCGGTCAGGCCTTCGTCTCCGCGCTGCAGCTGCACTCGCACGTGGCAAACATCGGCGACGTCCGGTCGCTGGTGATCCACCCCGCGTCGACGACGCACTCTCAGCTCACGCCCGAGGAGCAGGCGCTGTCGGGCGTCACTCCCGGGCTGGTGCGCCTCGCCGTCGGCCTGGAGCACGTGGACGACCTCCTCGCCGACCTCGAGCTGGGCTTCACGGCCGCGAAGAACCTGCTGGGCCACGGGGACCAGGCGTGACGGCCACCGCCTCCACGCACCCTGGCTGTACGACGCCGGCGCCCTCCGTGACCACCAAGCCTCTCGCGCCCGCCCGGCCGCTCGTGCCCGCGTCCGGGGCGTGGCGCGAGGGCGACCCGGTGGGGCGCCGGCTCTTCGTCGACCTGGGCGCCTTCGACCTGGAGGCGGGAGGGCGACTGCCATCGGTCCGCGTCGCGTACGAGACGTGGGGGGAGCTCGCACCGGACGGTTCCAACGCCGTCCTCGTGCTGCACGCCCTCACCGGCGACTCCCACGTCTCGGGCCCGGCCGAGGAGGGACACGCGACCGACGGGTGGTGGGACGCGATGGTGGGCCCCGGCAGGCCCATCGACACGGACCGGTACTTCGTCGTCGTGCCCAACGTGCTCGGAGGCTGCCAGGGCACGACGGGCCCGTCCACGCCCGCACCCGACGGGCTGCCCTGGGGCGGCCGGTTCCCCTTCGTCACCACGCGCGACCAGGTCGCGGTGGAGGTCGCGCTCGCCCGCGAGCTCGGCATCACGTCGTGGGCGCTCGTGGCCGGCGCGTCGATGGGCGGGCTGCGCGCGCTCGAGTGGGCTCTCCAGGGGCCCGAGTCGGGGATCGAGGTGCGGAACCTGGCGGCGATCGCGACCACCGCGCAGATCGGCGGCGACCAGATCGCGTGGGCGCACCCGCAGCTCGCGGCCATCCGCATGGACCCTGGGTACCGCGACGGCCAGTACTACGACGCGCCCGACGGCGCCGGTCCGCACCTGGGCCTCGGCATCGCCCGGCAGATCGCGCACACGACCTACCGGTCGGCGTTCGAGCTGGACCAGCGGTTCGGACGGCTGCCGCAGGGCGGCGAGGACCCGTTCGCCCGGGGCCGCTTCGCCGTGCAGTCGTACCTGGACCACCACGGGGACAAGCTCGCCCGGCGCTTCGACGCGAACTCCTACCTGGTGCTCACGGAGTCGATGCTGTCGCACGACCTGGGCCGGGACCGCGGCGGCGTCGAGACAGCGCTCACCCAGGTCACGGCGCGGACGCTCGTCGTGGCGGTGGACAGCGACCGGCTGTTCCCGCCCACGCAGTCGGCCCGGCTGGTGTCGTGGATCCCGCGCGCCGAGCCGCTCCGGATCGTGACGAGCGACTTCGGGCACGACGGGTTCCTCATCGAGTTCGACCAGCTCGGCCCCATCGTCGCGGAGTTTCTCGCGGAGGCCTGAGGCGGGGCCGCCGCGCGCGTGTGGGTGGCGGGTCCTAGCGTGGTCCCGGGACGGACGACGGCGCCGCCCCGCGAGCCGGGCGCCAGGCCCGGCTGGACTCCGCCGGGCCACGCCCGGCTCGACCCAGGAGATCAGCATGGCGAAGCTCAACCCGTACCTCAGCTTCAAGGACAACGCCCGCGAGGCGCTCGAGTTCTACCAGTCGGTGCTCGGCGGCGAGGTGACCATCAACGCGTTCGGCGACATGCCCATGGAGGGCATGGAGACCAACCCGGACGAGGCCGCCCTTGTCATGCACGGGCAGCTCGACACGCCGGCCGGCCTCACGATCATGGCGTCGGACACCCCGTCGTTCATGGAGTACGTGGAGCCGTCGAGCGGCGTCACCGTGGCACTGACCGGCGGGCCGGAGGACCAGGAGTACGTGCAGGCGGCGTACGACAAGCTGTCCGACGGCGCTACCGCGGGCATGCCGTTCGAGCTCGCCCCCTGGGGCGACTACTACGGCCAGCTCACCGACAAGTTCGGCATCTCCTGGATGTTCGACGTCGGCACGGAGCAGCAGGCCTGACGCGCGCGGCAGGCGGGAGGCGCTCAGTGCAGCAGCAGCGCTTCCCGCCGGTCGTGCAGGTCGCCGAGGCGCACCTGGAGCACAGCCTGACGCTGGAGCAGCTCGCCGCGCACGGCGACGACGGTGGCGGCGGCTTCCCGCACCCTGCCCGCGGTCTCGCGGATCCGGCTCATCACCGACCAGTCGCTGAAGATGTTGTCGAACCAGACGTCGAAGAGGTCCGTCAGCCCGTCGATGTCGATGGCGCCGACCCCCTGCCGGCCGAGGTCGCCCAGCTCGGCGCTGAGCCGGTGCAGCGCCTGGTCCGCCTTCCGCATGCGCGCCACCGCCTCGTCCATCTTCTGCCGCTTCACCAGGTCGGTGAGGAAGCCGCCGCCCCCGAACGTGTCGAAGGCGGCCCAGTCGCTCGCGCTGTCGAGCAGCTTGCGGGCGGCCTCCAGCTCCGAGACGGCGGCGTCCGCCGCGGCGAGCGCCTCCTCCACCTCGGTGAGCTCCGCCCGGGCGGTGCCTGCCCGCTCGGCGAGCGCCGTGAGCTCCTGCGCCCCCGGGTGAGCCCCGGCGACCAGCGCCGTCTCCTTGGCGTCGAGCGCCTGCCTGCGCCGCGCGTCGACGTCGCCGAGACGGTCGAGCGCCTGGTGGGTCGCCGCCAGCTCAGCCTCCGCCGCGTCGTGCCGGGACTGGGCCAGCGCCGCCCTGTACTCGGCCGCGCGGGCCTCCGCCCGTTCGGCCTCGAGCCGCTCGTCGCGGTTGCCGCGCAGCACGGCCCAGATCAGCGTGGGGCTGAAGTCCTCGAGACGGGACACGTCGGCCGACTCGTCGGCGAGCTCGGCGCGGGCGGCGCGCAGGGCCCGGCGCGTCTCCGTGTGCGTCGCCTCGGCCCGCTCGAGGCGGGCGCGGAGCCGGGTGCGCTCCGCGCGGTCGGCCTCGGCCTTCTCGAGGGTGGCCTGAGCGAGCTGGAGCGGTGTCGTTCCGGACATACAGCACACCCTAGGGGCTGCTCGGAGGGCACCGTGCGGCCCGGTCGTGGGTAGGTTGGGACCGTGCTCGCCGCCTATGCCACCCAGTTCTCGCCCGACGCCCCGCTCGACGGCCTGGAGGTCGGGGACCGCCCCGAGCCCGAGGCACGGGAGCACTGGTCCACCGTCGAGGTCCGGGCCGCGAGCCTGAACCACCACGACCTGTGGTCCCTGCGCGGGGTCGGCCTGCGCGCGGAGCAGCTGCCGATGATCCTGGGGACGGACGCGGCGGGCGTGGCCCCGGACGGCAGCGAGGTGGTGGTGCACGGCGTGATCGGCGGCGACGGCCACGGCGTCGGGCCGCGCGAGGGCCGCACCCTGCTCTCCGAGAAGTACCCCGGCACGCTCGCCGAGCGGGTGGCGGTGCCGACCGCGAACCTCGTGCCCAAGCCGGCGGCGCTGTCGTTCGAGGAGGCTGCCTGCCTGCCCACCGCCTGGCTGACGGCGTACCGGATGCTCTTCACGGCCGGTGGCCTCCGGCCCGGGAACAGGGTGCTGGTCCAGGGCGCGGGCGGCGGCGTCGCCTCCGCCGCGATCGCGCTGGGGGCCGCGGCCGGGCTCGAGGTGTTCGCCACCTCGCGCTCCAGCGAGAAGCGCGAGCGCGCCCTCGCGCTGGGCGCCGCCGCCGCGCTCGAGCCGGGCGCGCGCGTGCCGGCGCGGGTCGACGTCGTCGTCGAGTCCGTGGGCCAGGCGACCTGGGGGCACTCCGTCCGGTCGGTCCGGCCGGGCGGCACGATCGTGGTGTGCGGGGCGACGTCGGGCGACGCTCCCCCGGCCGAGCTCACGCGCGTCTTCTTCCAGGAGCTGCGGGTCCAGGGGGTGACGATGGGCTCGCGCGACGACCTGGCGGCGCTGCTCTCGTTCCTCGCCCGGACCGGGCTGCGCCCCGTGATCGACGCCGAGGTGCCGCTCGCCCGGGCCGGCGAGGGCCTGGCGCGCCTGGCGGAGGGCACCCAGTTCGGCAAGGTCGTGGTGACCGTCTGACCCGGGGCGGCGGACTGCCCGTCGAGAACAACATTGCGCAGGCAACCAGGCCCGGTTGCCTGCGCAATGTTGTTCTCGGCGAGCCCTATCCCGGCAGGGCAGCCCCGTAGCGGTCCGCCAGCGTGCGGGCAGCCTCGACGAGCTCCGGCGGGCCCACCACCTCGAAGGGCACGTCGAACACCCCGAGGTAGCCGGCGAGCCCGCCCCACGACCAGGACCCCAGCACCACCCGGCAGCGGGGCGCGCCGTCCACGTCGGGCAGCGGCTCGCACAGGCCGTGGGCGCCCACGTACGGGGCGATGACGTCGGCCCGCGCGTGGAGCACGGCCTCGCCCCGTACCGGTGACTGCGACCGGCTCAGCCGCTCGCCGACGAACCGCGCCACGTCCCCGCCCGGGATCTCGCGCCGGGTGAACCGCGGCCCGGTCCCTGACCGGAGGGCGAGCCGGTCGATCCGGAACAGGCGCCAGTCGTCGCGGTCGAGGTCGAACGCGACGAGGTACCACCTGCCCTCCGACGTGACGAGGTGGTGCGGCTCCACCCGCCGCGGTGGCGTGAACGCCGCCTCGCCGTCGCCCACGGCCGCCCTCGTGCCGCCCTCGTAGTCGAACCGGACCACCTCGCGCGCCTGGCAGGCGGAGCCCAGCGCGAGGAGCAGGTCCGGGTTCACCGGCTCCGCGGGCGAGGGCCGACGGCGCACGCTGGTCACCTCCAGCGCGTCGAGCCGCGCCCGCAGCCGGGCCGGCATCACCTGCCGGATCGTCGCGAGCGCCCGGAGTGCGCCCTCCTCGGCACCGGGCGTGGCCCCGGTCCGCAGCGCGACCGCCAGCGCCACCGCCTGCTCGTCGTCGAACAGCAGCGGGGGCAGGTCGGCGCCCGCCTCGAGGCGATAGCCGCCGTCCGGGCCCTTGGTGGCGTTGACCGGGTAGCCGAGCTCGCGCAGCCGGTCGACGTCGCGGCGGACGGTCCGGGGGCTGACACCGAGCCGGTCCGCGAGGAGCGGGCCGGGCCAGTCCCGTCGGGCCTGCAGGAGCGACAGCAGGGTGAGGAGGCGTCCGGAGGTCTCGAGCATGAATCGAGGATCGCATGCAACAGAGGACAGGACCTGACCGCTACTGCCGCAAGAGTGGTGCACGTACCGAACCCGACCTGGAGGCATCGTGATCCGCACCCGAGAGCTCACCAAGGACTTCGTGGTGAGCCGCACCCGAACCGTCCATGCCGTCCGCGGCATCTCGCTCGACGTGGAGCCGGGCGAGCTCGTGGCCGTCCTCGGCCCCAACGGAGCAGGCAAGACGACGACGCTGCGCATGCTCACCACGCTCATCCCGCCCACCTCGGGCACGGCGGAGGTGGCCGGCTACGACGTGACCGCCCACCCGGACCGGGTCCGCGCCGCCATCGGCTACGTGGGCCAGGGCAACGCCGCAGGCGCGTCCCAGCGGGTGCGCGACGAGCTCGTCACCCAGGGCGAGGTCTACGGCCTCGACCGGCGTGCGGCACGCCGTCGGGCCGCGGAGCTCCTCGAGGTGCTCGACCTGACCGAGCAGGCCGACCGGAAGGTCGAGAGCCTGTCCGGCGGGCAGCGGCGACGCCTCGACGTGGCCGTGGGCCTGGTCCACTCGCCCTCGCTGCTGTTCCTCGACGAGCCGTCCACCGGGCTGGACCCGCACAACCGCGCCAACCTGTGGGAGCACATCCTGCGGATGCGCACCGCGGCGGCCGAGCCCATGACCATCGTGCTCACCACCCACTACCTGGACGAGGCGGACACGTTCGCCGAGCGCGTCCTCGTGGTGGACCACGGGCAGGTCATCGCCGACGACACCGCCGACGCGCTGAAGGCGGAGCTCGCGGGCGACCTGGTGACCGTCCGCGTCGACCCCGGCCAGGCCTCGACGCTCGCCGCCATCGCCGACCGCGCCCCCGGCACCCGCTCGGTCCGCGCCCAGGCCGGCGTGGTCGAGATCCGCACGGCGGACGGCCCCGGCGCGACGCCGGGCCTGCTGCGCGCCGCCGACGCCTCCGGCATCGACGTGACCCGCGTGGACGTCACGCGACCCACCCTCGACGACGTGTTCCTCGCGCTCACCGGCCGCAGCCTCCGGGAGTCGGCCGCGGTCGCCGACGACGACGCCCCGGCGCCCGACGGCGACGCCCCCGCGCCCGGCGCCTCCGACGCCACCACCCGCCCGACCCCGAAGGAGGTCGTCGCATGAGCACCGCGACCCTGACCCCGAGCACGCCGCCCACCCCCGCCGTGCGGACGCTTCCCCGGCGCAGCTTCCTGCGCGACACGCGGATCGTCCTGGTGCGCGAGCTGCGGCCTGTGGTGCGCGAGCCGTTCTCGCTCGTGTTCGGCCTGGTGCAGCCGCTCGTGTTCCTCGGCCTGTTCGGCCCGCTGCTCGTGGGCAGCGCGGGCGGCACTCTCGGCGGTGACGTCTGGCTCTGGTTCGTACCGGCCGTGCTCGCGATGACCACGCTGTTCGGCACGTCGGTGACGGGCTCGAACCTGCAGCTGGACCTGTCGTCCGGCGTGCACGAACGGATGCTCGTCACGCCGCTCTCGCGCCCGGCCCTCCTGGTGGGGCGCGCGCTCAAGGAGGTGGTGCCGATCGTCGCCCAGTCGGTGCTGGTGCTGCTGGTCATGCTGGCGTTCGGCCTGCGGCCCGACCCGCTGGGCGCGGTCGTGATGCTGGCGCAGCTCGCGGTGCTCGGGATCGGTGTCGGCTCGCTGTCCTACGCGCTCGCGCTGGCGGTGCGCAAGCAGGAGTGGATGTTCTGGGTGGTGCAGCAGACGGTCCTGTTCCCGGTGATGATGCTCTCCGGCATGCTCCTGCCGCTGGAGACCGGGCCTGCCTGGATGCGCGCCGTCTCGTCCGTGAACCCGCTCCGGTACGTCGTGGACTCCGGCCGGGCGGCTTTCGCGGGCGACGTGGCGTCGTCGGCCGTGGCGTGGGGCTGGGTGGCTGCGGTGCTCACGGCGGCCGTAGGGCTCCTCGTGGGGGTGCGGGCGATGGTCCGCTCGGCGGACTGACCCCTTGCCGCGACGGGCTGCTGACAGGTCTGTAAGTAAATGGGCTTCACCCTCTTGACCGTGTCCCCTTCGTCCCTCAGGGTGGATGCGAGAGAGCGCTCTCGCATCCACCCTCGACGTTCGAAGGAGCACGTCATGCGCAGCATCAGCACGCCCAGACGCTTACTCGCGGCCACGGCCGCGGTCGTCACCCTCCTCACCCTCGGGCTGGCCGCCCAGACCACCGCGGCCGCCGCACCGGGCGACAACATCTCGCAGGGCCGGCCCGCCACCGCCTCGAGCACGGAGTTCGGCTGGAGCGGGGCCGCCAACGCGGTCGACGGCGACACCGGCACCCGCTGGTCCAGCGCCGCGGCCGACAACCAGTGGATCCAGGTCGACCTCGGCTCCGTCCGGTCGATCGGCCGGGTCGCCCTCGACTGGGAGGGCGCCTTCGCCTCCGGCTACCGCATCGAGGTGTCGAACGACGCGACGAACTGGACCACCGTCAGCACCCGGACCAACGGCACCGGCGGCGACGAGTCGCTCACGGTCTCGGGCAGCGGACGCTACGTCCGGCTCTTCGTCACGCAGCGGGGCACGCAGTACGGCGTCTCGCTGTGGGAGCTCCAGGTGTTCGAGGGCAGCGGCGGCACGTCCACGCCGCCGCCCGCCTCCGGGTCACCGCTGAGCCAGGGCCGGCCGGCCACGGCCTCCAGAACGGAGTTCGCCTGGAGCGTGGC
This sequence comes from Antribacter sp. NEAU-D49, assembly GCF_057158775.1. NCBI lineage: Bacteria > Bacillati > Actinomycetota > Actinomycetes > Micrococcales > Promicromonosporaceae > Antribacter > Antribacter sp. NEAU-D49. Next base: position 55,215 of record NZ_JBXTSN010000019.1, read on the forward strand.
CACGAACGCCGTCGACGGCGACGGCGGGACCCGCTGGTCGAGCGCCGCCGCGGACAACCAGTGGATCCAGGTCGACCTGGGCACGGTGCAGGCCCTCGGCCGGGTCGCCCTCGACTGGGAGGGCGCCTACGCCTCCGGCTACCGCATCGAGGTCTCGAACGACGGGGCCGCGTGGTCGACGATCCACACGAAGACCAACGGGACCGGCGGCGACGAGTCGTTCGCCGTGTCGGGCAGCGGGCGCTACGTGCGGCTCTTCGTGACCCAGCGCGGCACCGGGTACGGCGCCTCCCTCTGGGAGTTCCAGGTGTTCGGCACCGGCGGCGGGACGCCGTCACCCAGCCCGTCGCCGACCCCGCCGTCGGGCACCTCGCGGCTGCTCTCCTACAACAAGCCCGGCACCGCCTCCAGCAGCGAGAACAGCAGCGCCTGCTGGGAGTGCTTCCCGGGCGAGGCCCTCGACCTCGACCCCGCCAGCCGCTGGGCGACGAGCCCCGAGACCGGCTGGGTCGACGAGGGCTGGATCGCCGTCGACCTGGGCGCCACGGCCCACGTGACGAGCGTCGTGCTGCAGTGGGACCCGGCGTACGCCACCTCGTACAGCATCGACGTGTCCGCGAACGGCACGTCCTGGCAGACGGTCTACAGCACCACGACCAGCGCCGGGTTCAAGCAGACCATCCCCCTGAACGCGGACGGCCGCCACGTCCGCGTCCACATGACCGACCGCTCCAGCGCCTACGGCTACTCCCTGTGGGAGTTCCAGGTGTTCGGCACGGGCGGCGCACCCGTCGCGCCTCCGGCCGAGCCGGCGAACCCCGACTTCAGCAACCTGCGGCTCGTCTGGGCCGACGAGTTCAACGCTCCCGCCAACACGCCCGCGGACACCGCGAAGTGGACCATCGACCCTGGCGTGCCGCAGAACGGCGAGGAGCAGTACTACACCCCCAGCGGCAACGGGTTCCACGACGGCCAGGGCAACTTCATCCTGGAGGCCCGCCGCCAGGCGTACGAGGGACGGCAGTACACCTCGCACCGCATGAACACGTCCGGCACGTTCAACACGCAGTACGGCCGGTTCGAGACCCGCGTCAAGGTGCCGGAGGGCCGGGGTCTGTGGCCGGCGTTCTGGATGATGGGCTCCGACTTCCTGGAGGGCCGCCCCTGGCCCTACAACGGCGAGATCGACATCCTCGAGGTGCTCGGCCAGGACACCGCCACCGCCTACTCCACCCTGCACGCCCCCGCGTACAACGGGGCGGGCGGCTACGGGCAGAGCTACGGCCTGCCGGGCGGCGCCAAGCTGTCCGACGGGTATCACGTCTGGGCCGACGAGTGGGACAGCAACGGCATCCGCTACTTCCTGGACGGCCGTGAGGTCTTCTACGCGTCCAGGGCGACCGTGGAGTCCACCCGCGGGCCGTGGATCTTCGACCACAACCACTACATGATCCTCAACCTCGCCGTGGGCGGGGCGTGGCCCGGTGCGCCGGACGCGTCCACGCCGTTCCCGTCACGCATGGTCGTGGACTACGTGCGCGTCTACCAGTAACCACCCGGCTTCGCCGAGGGTGAGGGCTCAGGAGAAGCGCAGGCGGAAGGCCTCCGTCAGCGTGGGGCCCTCCTCACCGAGGCGCCAGACGCTCCAGCCGTCCGCCGTGTAGGACCCGGACACCGCCGTGGCGGCGGTGTCCGGGTGGCGGAACCGGCCGCCGTCGGGCAGCTCGATGGTGCCGTCCGGGTACAGGACCGCCTCGTAGTGCTGGCCGCGCCGCGGGCGTGACCACAGGATCCGCGTGGGGACGCCGATGCTGTGGGCGAGGGCCGCCAGGTCCGGGTCGTCCTCCTCCTCGAAGAGCATCGGCGTGTCCGTGCGGATGCCCGGAGGGACCGGGACCGTCGGCTCCTCGTACCCCGCTGCCGGATAGGCCTGCGCGTCGTACGGGTCGGGCTGGTACCCGGCGCCCTGCTCCCACGGGCGGTCGTCCGGCTCGGGGGCGGCAGGCGCTCCCAGGTAGGGCGGCTCGAACGGCGCCGGGTAACCCTGCGCCGGGGTGTCGCCATAGCCCGTCTCGTACTGCTCGGCGGGGTAGGCGGCGAAGCCACGGGCCGGGGTGGGGGCGGCGTCGTATCCCCGGCCGTAGCCGTCGTCGGCCGGCGAGCACGCGTACGAGTCGTACGCGGGAACGGTCTCGTAGGTGGGCGGTGCCGGTGGCTGGTCGTACGCCTGCGGCTGGTCGTACGCGGGCGGCGCAGCCGGGTAGGTGGGCGCCGCCGGCGGCTGGTCGTAGGTGGGCGCCGCGTCGAAGCTCGGCCGCGGCTCGAAGGACGTCACGAACGCGGGTACGTCCGGCTCGGCGGCGTAGCCGGACGGCTCGTAGCCGGTTCCGCCACGCGGCTCGGCGGGCGGGGCGTCGTAGGTGGGCGGCTGCCACAGGTCCTGCGCGGGTTCCGGGACGGGCGCAGGGGGAACCTGGTCCACGAGCGGAGGCGGCGGCACCGGGGCATGCTGCACGGCGGCGGGCGGCGGGACGACCGAGTCGAACGGCTCGGGCGACGCGAATCCGCCCGACGGCGTGTCGGACGATCCCGAGAACCGGTCCGAGCGCGACCGGCGGCGCGGTGCGGGCTCCGGCTGCGGCTCCACCGCCCGGGCAGGCGGGGCGGGGCGCGGCTCGAGCGCGGGGCGCGGTTCGACTGCCGGGCGCGGTTCGGGGGCGGGCGGGCTCGGGATGGTCGGGATCGCCTCGCTCACCTCCGACCGGCGGGTCGACAGCGCCGGCCTGCCGCTGATGGGCTCGGGCGCCGCAGGCTGCGGCACGGGCTCCGCAGCCGTGCGGCTCGCCTCCTGAGCCGCCGCGCGCGCCCGTCGGCCGGCCCGGGTCCCGGCCCCTGCAGCCGGCGCCGCCGACGCCTCCGCGAGCTGCGCGTCCGGCACCCCCGGCGCCGCGGCTGCGGCGGCTGCCGCCGCGGTGGCTGCACCGCCCGCACCACTCGCCTCGAGGCTGGCACGCATGCCGGCCACGGACCTGCCACCGTGACCGTCCGAGACGTCGGCGGCCGCCACCTCCCCGGTGGCGAGCGCCGCTCGCGCCACGGCCCCCCGGGTCATGCCCGCCCGGGAGGCGCGCGTCGCGCCGGCGCGCGGCGAGCTCTCCGCCGGGAGGGCGGGGCGGTCCACCGGAGCCGCGGGGGAAGCCGGCGCGTCGGAGTCCGCGGCCGAGCGCCGGAGCCCGGCCCGCAGGCTCGCGACCGTCGGCGCGGGCGCGGCCGCGACCGTCTCGGCGCCCGGGGTGCGGCGGTCTGCGGGCGTGCGCTCCGCCGTCGTGCCGCGCTGCTGCGGGGCCTGGGCGATCACGGGCATCTTGCCGGTCAGGGCGTACCCCACCTTGACGCCCTCGGCAAAGGCCTCCTGGGCCTGGCCTCCCGTCGTGGCCGCCGCTGCCGGGCGCGGCGGCACCGCCGCCGCCTGCTTGCCCTTGGGCATGGGGAGCCCGGGCGGGAGGTGGATGACGAGCGGAGAGACGTCGAGGAAGCGGCGGCCGTCGGCCGAGTGGACCACGCCCATCTTCAGCACCTCGACGGGCATGGACGGCTGCCGCAGGAAGTCCACCGCGTTGAGGATCTCCTGGGGCGCCTCCTGGCAGATGATAATGAGGCGCGCGCCGCTGCCCTTGCTGTGCTGCGACCGCGTGACCGGGACGCTGTCGTAGAACTCCGCGACGTCGTGCGGGAAGGCCTGCGGGCCGCCGTGGTACCGCTCGGCGAGCTCGCCGCGGGTGAGGCGCCCGGCGGCGCCGGCGTGGTCGAGCGCCTTGGTGAGGTTCTCCTTGTCGAGCTCCGCGACCAGCTCGACCACCACCGGGGACCCGGCCGCGTCGAGCGCGAGGAGGTGGGGCTCGTCGGGGCTCGTGCCCTGCGCGATCGGGAACACCTGCTCGCCGAGCAGGCCGTCGATGTGCGACTCCACCACCCTGTGGGCCGTCGTGTGGACACCGGGCTCGCCGCCCGCGCCACCGCGCGCGGACTGCACGAGGAGGGGCCGTGTGGCGTCGACCTCGAACAGTGGCATAGGGGAAGCTCCCGGGGTCCTGACCTGTAGCCCCCGTGGCCACGGTCCGGCATAGCCTACAAGGCGGTGCTGAGGGGTCCCGAAACGCCCGGGACCACCCAGATCGTGATACTTGTCTACCGGCAGGAAGGCACTCATACTGCCCTCATGCCCCGCCCTGCCGCCACACGCTGATGGACCTGGTGCCCATCCTGTGGGCGGGCATCGTGGCCGGGTACGCCGTGGCGCTGCCGGTCGGGGCCGTCGCCACGTACCTCGTGGGCGTCGCGGCCCGGCATCCCTGGCGGGTCGGCGCCGCGGGAGCGCTGGGCATCGCGACGGTCGACGGCGTCTACGCCCTCCTCGCCGGCCTGTTCGGGGCGGCCGTCACGCGCCTCGTGGAACCGGTGGCGCTGCAGCTCCAGATCGCCTCCGCGGTCGTCCTGGTGGGCATCGCCGTCCACGGGGCAGCCGGTGCGGTCCGAGCCTGGCGCGACCGCGACCCCGTTCGCTCTCCGCGCACCGCGCCGGCGGACCTCACCGTCCCGCGAGCGTTCGCACGGTTCGTCGCCATCACCGCCGTCAACCCCGCGACCGTGCTGTTCTTCGCGGTGGTGGTGGCGGGTGGTGCCGCACCAGGACTGCTCGGGCCAGGGCTGGGGCTCCTCGGGGCGGTGGCGTTCGGGGCCGCAGCCTGGGTCGCCTCGGCGTCGTGGCAGCTGGCGCTCGCCCTCGGCGGGACGCTGCTGGGCCGCGCCCTGTCCGGACCGCGCGGCCGGCTGACGACGGCCCTCGTCTCGTCGGCCCTGATGGTGGCGCTGGCGGTCGTGATGCTCGTGCCGTGATGGCGGTGTCGTGATGGCGGCGTCGGCCGAGCCCGGCCGGGCGCCGGGCGGGTCAGCTGTGGCCGGTCTCGGCCTCGTCGTCGGCGAGCCGCTCCTCCACGCGGGCGATCTTGCCGTCGAGCTCACCGGTGCGGCCGTCGGGCCGGAGATCGGCCTTGACCACGAGGGACGTGCGGTAGCCCGCGCGGACGATGGTCTCGGTGGCTCGCTGGATCACCGGCATCACCTCGTCCCAGGTTCCCTCGATCTCGGTGAACATCGACGTGGTCCGGTTCGGGAGGCCCGACTCCCGGACGATGCGGACAGCCTCGGCGACGTGCTCGGCGACGGACTCGCCGGCGGTCATGGGGGCGACGGAGAACGCGAAGACGGCCATGGCACCCATCGTGGCACGTAGGCTCAGGACGTGACACGAGTGACCCTCCTCGCCGGCGGCGTCGGTGGCGCCCGTCTGGCCCACGGCCTCGACCTCGCGCTCGGTGACGACGACCTGACGGTGGTCGTGAACGTCGGCGACGACACCGAGCTGCACGGCCTGGCCATCTCCCCCGACATCGACACCGTCGTCTACACCCTCGCCGGCCTGAACGACGAAGAGCGCGGCTGGGGGCTCCGCGGGGAGACCTACGCAACGCTCGACGCGATGTCCCGGCTCGGCGAGGACACGTGGTTCACGCTCGGCGACCGCGACCTCGCCACGCACATCGTGCGGACGGCCCGGCGACGCCGCGGTGAGCCCTTGTCGGCGGTGACCGCTGCGATCGCGTCCTCGCTCGGCGTCCGCCCCCGGGTGCTGCCCGTCACGGACGACCCGCTCGCCACCCTCGTGGACACCCCCTCCGGCCGCCTCGGGTTCCAGGAGTACTTCGTCGGCAGGCGGCACGCCGACGCCGTCCTTGGCCTCACCTACCAGGGGGCCGACGACGCCCGCCCCGCCCCCGGCGTGCTGCCCGCCCTCACCGGGGCCGACCTCGTGGTGCTCGCCCCGTCGAACCCGTTCCTCTCGATCCACCCTCTCCTCGCGGTGCCCGGCGTGCGGGACGCGCTCGCGGGGACGACCGGTCGCCGCGTCGCGGTGAGCCCGATCGTCGGGGGCCAGGCCATCAAGGGCCCGGCCGCGCAGATCCTCGAGACCCTGGGGCACGAGGTGTCGGCCCTCGGCGTCGCCCGCCTCTACGCCGGGCTCGTCGACGTGATGTGCATCGACACCGCCGACGCAGCACTCGCCGGCCCCATCGAGGCGCTCGGGCTCGACGTGCTCGTGACGGACACGATCATGGGCGGCCCGGCGGGCCGCGAACGCCTGGCGCGCGACCTCCTGGCCCTCGCGTGAGCCTGGCGGCTGGTGGCCTGGCGGCTGGTGGCTCGGGGGCTGGTGGCACCGTGGTCGCGGTGGTCCCGCTGCGCGACGGCGTCTCGGGCAAGTCGCGGCTCGCGTCGGTGCTGGACCCGGCGTCCCGGACCCGGCTGGTCGCCGTCCTGGCCCGGCACGTGGTGACGACGCTGGTGGGGGTCGGGGCGGTCGAGCGCGTGGTGGTCGTGACGGCGGACCCGGAGTTCGCCCGTGCGACCCTCGCCGGGATCGACGGGTTCGAGGTGCTCCCCCAGCCCGTCGACCGGCCCGGGCTGAACGCTGCCCTTGACGTCGCGCGGGAGCACCTGCGCGGCCCGGCCGGCCCGGGCGGCCCGGGCGGCCCGGGCGAGCCTGGCGGCGCCAGCCGGTTGCCGCGGCTGCTCGTGGCGCACGCCGACCTCCCGGCGCTCCGCGGCGACGACGTCGCCGCCCTCCTCGCCGAGGAGGCGGACGTGGTGGTGGCGACGGACCGGCTGGGTACGGGCACCAATCTGCTGTCCCTCCCCGGGACGACCGGCTTCCGGTTCCGCTTCGGGCCGGGGAGCCGGGCCGCGCACGAGGCCGAGGCCGCGCGCCTGGGGCTGCGCCACGTCACGGTCAGCCGGCCGGGCACGGCGGTCGACCTCGACACCATGGACGACTGGGACGAGCTGCCGGACTCGGTGCGGGCCGCCGTCGGGCAGGACGTGCCGCGCCTCGGCGCGACCCGCTGAGGCGGGAGCCGCGGGAGTGGCCGCCACAGAGACAGTAGGTGTGCTGGTGTTGTCACTCTCCGTACACAGAGTGGACGGAGAGTGACATCGCCAGGGGCGCAGGTGTCCTGACGTCGCCCGCCTTCGGCGCGGGCGGCCCGACGTCCATGAAGCGGCCCGCGGCCGGGGAACGGGACGCCGGCCTCCCCGGCACGATGGGCCGGGTCGCCCCGCCGGTCTCGCAGGAGCCCTGAGGCTCAGCCGCGCGCGGTCCAGCCGCCGCGGTGCACCACCTCGTCCAGGGGGCGCCGGGTGCGGCGGGCCGGGGAGCCGGCCGACCCGCCGTCCGCCGGGTGCCCGACGGCGACCACCCCGGTGATCTCGAACTCGTCCGGGATGCCGAGCTCGGCGCGGACGGCCGGGACCTCGTCCGGCGCCACCCCGAAGAAGCACGCCCCGAGGCCTTCGTCCACCGCGGTCTGCAGGATGAGCAGCGACGCCATGCCCACGTCGACGTGCCAGAACGGCACCGGCCAGCGCCCTTCGTCCTGGTCGGTCCAGCCCTTGTCCCCCTCGGCGTACCGCCGCAGGTAGGCGGCCTTCGACGCGAGCGCCAGGATCAGCACGGGCGCCGTCGACATCCCCGCGAGCCAGGAGGACAGGTCCCGGCCCGACGCCGGTGAGGCCGCCCGCCAGAACCGGCCCGTGTCCTCCGGCCGGTCGAGCACCACGAACGCCCACCCCTGCGAGAAGCCGGCGCTGGGCGCACGCACTGCGTTGCGGACCATGCGGTCCACCGCCTCCTCAGGCACGGGCTCAGCGGTGAAACGGCGGTGCATCCGGCGCTTGCGCACCACGTCCTGGAACTCCATGCGGCCATCCTGCCCCAGGTCACGCGGCGTCGAGCCGCGCTCGCACCTCCTCGTCGAGCACCAGGTCCGCCGCGCCGAGGATCTCGTCGAGCTGCGCCACCGTGCTCGCGCCCACCACCGGGATCACCGGGTGCTCGCCACCGAGCAGCCACGCCAGCGCCACCTGGTTGGGCGTCGCGCCGACCTCTGCCGCCACCTGGCGCAGCAGCGTCACGCGCTCGCGGGAGCTCGGGTGGTCGGCACCCCGGGCCAACGGCTTGTCGTCACGCGCGAAGGCCCCCTGGTGCAGTGGCGAGTACGCCGCCACCGCAAGCCCCGGCCGGCCGTCCACGCCCGTGGACGCCGCGTAGCCGAGGAGCTCCGACGTGGCCCAGTCGGTCCGCACCGGCAGGGGCCGCGGGTAGACGTAGCTGTGCGACTGCTGCACCACCCCGTACGGCGCCACGCCGAGCCGGGCCTGCGTCTCTCGCGCCTCCACGACCCGCCACACGGCCACGTTCGAGATGCCGGGGATGCCCACCACTCCCTCGTCGACCAGCTTGCCGAACGCCCCCACCGTCTCCTCGAGCGGAGTCTCCAGGTCGTCCACGTGCCCGTAGAGCACGTCGATGCGGTCGATCCCCAGGTGGCGCAGGCTCTCGTGCGCCTCGCGCCCGATCACCTCGGCCGAGAGCCCCTGGAAGTTGGCGGGCGAGAACGGCAGCGCCGGGTCCTTCTTCGCCGCCCCCAGCTTGGTGGCGATGCGCAGGGCGTCCCGGTTGCCGCGCGCCGCCATCCAGCGCCCGAGCAGGTCCTCCGAGTCGCGCCCGTACCCGCCGTTCCAGACGGCATAGTTGTTCGCGGTGTCGATGAACGTTCCCCCGGCCTCGACGAACCGGTCGAGGATCGCGAACGACGTCTCCTCGTCGGTGGTGGTGCCCATGTTCATCGCGCCGAGGCACAGCGTCGACACCTCGAACGACGTGTGCCCGTTGTCCAGCGTGCGGTACTGCATCGATATCTCCTTCGTGCGTCGTGCGGGCCAGCCCCGCGCGGCACCTCAACGCTAGGGACGGATCGGTCCGGTAGTACGGTCCAATCCCATGAGCAGGAACCAGACCAATCCCGCCGAGGCCGACGTGCTGCTCGCCCTCGCCACCGGCCCCGGCACGCTCCGGAACCGGCTCGAGCGCGGCATCATCGACGCCGTCACCTCCGGCCGGCTCCCACCGGGCACCGCCCTCCCGCCGAGCCGCACGCTCGCCGACGCGCTCGGCATCTCCCGCTGGGTCGTCACCGAGGTCTACGGGCACCTCGTCGGCAAAGGCTTTCTCGAGGCGCGCACCGGATCGGCCACCCGCGTGGCGGCGAGCGCCGCCGTCGGCCCGCCGACCGCCACCACCGCGGACCGGCGCAAGGCCGCCGCACGAACCGGGCGAGCCGTGCCCGCACCGCTCGAGAGCGCCGTCGCCCGCGCGCCCTACGACCTCGCCCCCGGCGTGCCCGACCTGCGCCACGTACCCCGCGAGGCCTGGCTCCGCGCCGCACGCGAGGCGCTCGCCGAGGCGAGCAACGACGACCTCGCGGGCCAGCCGTGGAGCGGCCACCCGCGGGCACGGGCCGCGGTCGCGGGGCACCTGCGCCGCGCGCGGATGGCCGGCGGGCCCGAGGACGCGGTGGTCCTCACGCGCGGCGCCGCCGACGGCATGGACCGGGTCGCGACCGCGCTCGCCCGGGCGGGGCACACGCACCTCCTGGTCGAGGACCCGAGCTGGGCGCCGCTGCGCGACGTCGCCGCGGCCCGCGGCCTCACGCCGGTCCCCGTCCCGGTGGACGACGACGGCGTCGACGTGAGCGCGCTCGTCGACGCCGCGGCCCGCACCGGCGCACGTGCCGCGCTCGTGACCCCGGCGCACCAGTTCCCCACCGGGTCCGCGTTGTCCGACGAACGCCGGGCCGCGCTGCTCGCCTGGGCGTCCGACGTGGACGGCGTCGTGGTCGAGGACGACTACGACGCCGAGTTCCGCTACGACCGCCGCCCCGTCGCCGCTCTCCAGGGGCTGGACCCTGACCGCGTGCTCCTCCTGGGGTCGGTCAGCAAGACGCTCGCTCCCGCGTTCCGCCTCGGCTGGGCGGTGGTCCCGGCCCGGTGGCGGGCGGCGGTCGCCGCCGCGAGCGGCCCGACGCCGGCGCCCTCCACCCTGGACCAGCTCGCCTTCGCGCGGCTCCTGTCGGGCGGCTCGTACGGGCGGCACCTGCGCGCGGCCCGGACCCGGTACGGGCGCCGGCGGGACGCGCTGGTCGCCGCGCTCGGGCGGGAGCTGCCGGGCGTCCGGGTGCGGGGGATCGCGGCGGGGCTGCACGCGGTGGTGGACCTCGGAGCCGGGCCCGATGCGGCAGACGTGGTGCGCGAGGCGGCCGCGCGCGGCGTGTCGGTCGCGGACCTGCGGCGCTACCAGGCCGCCCCGGCTGCCCGCTCCACGGTGCTGGTGCTCGGCTACGGCAACCTGGCGGACGCCCGCCTGGAGCAGGCGGTGCGGAGGCTGGCGGAGGCGGTCGAGGCGGCCCTCCGTCTCGCGTAGGACCCTGACCTGCGCGGACTCGTCCTTCTGGCTGATCCGCACGGCCCGCTCGGCCGACAGGATGGAGTCACGTCGAGACGAAGGAGGATCCCCATGGATCGCACGACCCGTCGTACGAGGATCGCCGCCACGGCGGTGGTGGCCCTGGCCCTGCCGCTCGCGGCCGCAGGCGCCGCGCAGGCGCAGACCGACCCCGCGACCCCGGTCGCCGACAGCCCCAGCAGCATCGCGGCGCTCGTGGCCGACGCCGCGGAGCGGGCGTCCGCGCAGGCGTCGGCGCCGGGCCTCCGCGCCCAGTCCGAGCCCCGTCCCGACGGCTCCGCCCACCTCGACCTCGACCAGGCGCTGGACGCCCTGGTGGCCGACGGCGCCGTGGCTGTCTCCGCGCGCGTGGAGACACCGGGCAGCACCTGGGCAGGGGCGGCCGGGACCCGCGAGCGGGGCGGCCGGGCTCCCGCTCGCCCCCAGGACCGCTTCCGCGTGGGGAGCATCACCAAGCCCATGGTGGCCACCCTGGTGATGCAGGAGGTCGAGAAGGGCACGTGGTCCCTCGACACCCGGGTGGAGGAGGTGCTGCCCGGGGTCGTGCCGCCCGAGGTGACGATCGAGCAGCTGCTGAGCCACCGGTCCGGGGCCCCGACAGGGACGGACTGGCTGGTCGCGCTGCGCATGACCGACCCGAACTCGGTGGACGAGTACTTCGAGGTGGTGGGGCAGGAGTTCACGGAGGCCGACCACCTCGGCGTGCTCCGCACGGCACCGTGGGTGCTCGAGCCCGGGACCGGGTACTCCTACTCCAACGCCGGCTACGTGGTGCTGGGACTGATGCTGGAGCGGGTGACCGGCGACGACATCGACGACCTGCTCGAGGACCGGGTCTTCGCCCCGGCGCGGATGCGGCAGAGCGACCTCGCGGAGGAGCCCGGGACCCGCGGCCCGTTCCTCGAGGAGTACGCGTACACCGGGTCGGAGGGGGCCGGCTGGTACGCGCTGGAGCACTTCGACCCGAGCCTCTTCCGTGCGGCGGGTGCGGTCACGAGCACCACGGAGGACCTCGCCGACTTCACCACCGCGCTCGTGACGGGCGGCCTCGTCTCCGAGGAGGCCACGGCCGGCATGCTGACCCCGCGGACCGTCGACGACTACCCCAACCCCGACTACGGCCTGGGTGTCTACCGGGTCCCGGACCCGTGCGTCCCGGGCGAGTTCCTCTACGGGCACGACGGCGCCACGTACGGCACCCTGGCGGTCGCCCTGACGTCGGCGGACGGTTCCCGCACGGTCACGCTCGGCGTCACCGGGCGGGACGTCGCCTTCCCGTTCTGGTCCGACGAGCCGCTGTACGACCTCAACGCGGTCCTGGTCCCGATGCTGCTGGCGACCTGCTGATCGACTCTGACGCGGGGTCGGCCGGTACACCGGCCGACCCCGCGAGCGTTCAGGCCGTTGCGCATATGCAACGAGTTATCCACAAAAGTAGGCCGTTACGGCAGTTTGATGAGCACGAGATCGGCTCTTGTGGTCTCATCGGCAGCATGACCTCAACTCAACTAGATGTGGATGTCGAGCCCGAGGGCTTCGCCGAGCTGCTCGACCAGATCAAGGGTCGTGTCCGGGGTAGCCAGATCCGGGCGATGCTTGCGGCCAACACGGAGATGCTTCGTCTTTACTGGTCGATCGGGAAGGACATCCTGGACCGGCAGGAACACCACGGTTGGGGTGCCAAGGTGGTCGAACGGCTGGCAACCCGCCTGCGAGAAGAGTTCCCTGATCAGCGGGGGTGGTCCCGGCGCAACCTCCACTACATGCGAAAGCTCGCCGAGACGTGGCCGAGTGAACGGCTGTTTGTGCAGCAGCCTGCTGCACAATTGCCGTTCACCCATGTGCACCTGCTACTCGACCGTCTCAGCACGATCGAGGAGCGCGAGTGGTACGCCGCCCGGGCCGTCTCCGAGGGCTGGTCCCGAGCCGTTCTCCGGCACCAGATCGACTCCGACCTCCGGTCGCGGGTGGGGTCCGCCCCGACGAACTTCCAAGCTGTGCTGACGGACCATGACTCGGATCTGGCTCAGCAACTGATTCGTGACCCATATGTCTTCGAGCATGTGTCGCTCGCGAAGAAGGCCCGAGAGCGAGAGCTCGAGGAGGCACTCATCGACCGCGTGCAGGAGACGCTCCTCGCCTTCGGAAAGGGGGTTGCCTTCGTCGGGCGCCAGGTGCGGTTCGACATCGACGGGGACGAGCTCTTCGTCGATCTGCTCCTGTTCCACGTCGAACAGTTGCGCTACATCGTCGTCGAGCTGAAGGTGACGCCCTACGAGCCTGCCTTCCTCGGTCAGCTCGGCACCTACGTTGCCGTCGTCGACGACCTGCTCCGCCGGGAGGTGCATGCGCCGACAGTGGGCATCCTCCTGTGCACCGGGCGCAACGACCGCATGGTCGGTTATGGTCTGGCCGGTGCGGCAGCTCCGATCGCGGTCAGCACCTACTCGACCCTGACGGCCGAGGAGCGAGCAGCCCTTCCCTCCCCGGAGGAACTGGAGCTCGTGGTCGCCGCAGAGCTCGCACAGCACCAGGCGTGACGCGGCCCGGCGGTGAGGCGTCAGACGGTCGCGCACGCCAGGTCAGCGACACGCCCCCGCTACAGCCGCTCCGCCAGGAGCTCCACCAGCGCCTTGCCCTGCACCCCGGCGAGCTGGTCGGCCTGCGTGCGGCAGGAGAACCCGTCGGCGAGGTACACGTCGCCCGGCGCCGCCTCCCGCAGGGCGGGGAGCAGCGCGTTCTCCGCCACAGCCACGGACACCTCGTAGTGGCCCTTCTGCATGCCGAAGTTCCCCGCGAGCCCGCAGCAGCCCGAGAGCACCTTGATCGTGGCCCCCGCCGACTCCAGCAACGCCCGGTCGGCCCCGTACCCCATGACGGAGTACTGGTGGCAGTGGGGCTGGACCACCGCCGTGACGTCGGACAGGTCGGGCATGGTCCACCCGGACTCCGCCGAGGGCGCCGTCTCCGGCCGGGTGAGCAGCTCGGCCAGGGTGACCGTCGCGTCGCGCACGGCCACCGCCCGCGGGTCCTCCGGGAACAGGTCGACCAGGTCGGAGCGCAGCACGGCCGTGCACGACGGCTCCAGGCCCAGGATCGGGATGCCGTTCACGGCGTACGGACCCAGCGCGGACAGCAGCCCTTCGAGCCGGCGGCGGGCTCCGTCGAGCTGGCCCGTGGAGATCCAGGTGAGGCCGCAGCAGGCGCTCTCGTCGGGCACGATCACGTCGTATCCGGCGGCCGTCAGGACGCTCACCGCAGCCTGCGGGACGCTGGGCGCGAGGGAGTCGCTGAACGAGTCCGTCCACAGCACCACCTTGGGCCGGCGGGCCAGCTCGGCCTCGTTGTGGGCGGCACGGCCCGGCGTCCCGAGGATGCGGAGCCCGGGCACGCCGTGGGTGGCGCCCCCGCGCTTCCACCAGGTGCGGAACGGCACCTCGGCGAACTGGGGCACCGACCGGCGCGTGTCCATGCCACCCGCCCACAGCACGGCCTTGGCGATCCCCGGCACGCCGAGCACCTTGTTGAGGAACCGCGGCATGGCGCCCGCGAGGCGGGCCCAGCGCGGCAGCCAGCCGAGCGCGTAGTGGTCCACGGGTCGCAGCCGGCCCTTGTAGGTGCGGTGCAGGACCTCCGACTTGTACTGCGCCATGTCCACGCCCGCCGGGCAGTCGGACGAGCACGCCTTGCACGACAGGCACAGGTCGAGCGACTCGCGCAGCTCGGGCGCGCTCAGCCCGCCCACGAGCGTGCCGTTCAGCGCGTCCTGGAGCACGCGCGCGCGGCCGCGCGTGACGTCCTTCTCGTCGCGCGTCGCCGTGTACGACGGGCACATGAACTGCCCCGGCTCCACGGACCGGCACTTGCCCACGCCCACGCACCGGTGGGCGGCCGTGGTGAGGTCGTGGTGGTCGTGACGGAACGAGAAGCCCGCGTACCCGGCGCGCTTCGCGACGCCGCGCAGCTTTCCCTCCCCCGCCCCGCCCGGGACGGGACCGGTCGAGACGATCGGCAGGCGCGAGGGCACGGCCCGCGCCGCGGGCCGGCGCAGGTCCTCGTCCACGGCCCGGGGCCGGACGACGACACCCGGGTTCAGCAGGTCGTCCGGGTCGAACAACGCCTTGAACTGCTCGAGCAGGCGAATCGCGTCCGGCGAGTAGATGAGCGGCAGCAGCTCCGAGCGGGCGCGCCCGTCACCGTGCTCGCCCGACAGCGACCCGCCGTACTTGGCGACCAGCTCGGCGGCCTCGGTCATGAACGTGCGCAGCACCGAGCCCGACGTCTCCAGCGGGATGTCGATCCGGAGGTGCACGCACCCGTCGCCGAAGTGCCCGTACGGCAGGCCGTCCACGCCGTACCGCGCCATGAGCGCGTCGAGGTCGCGCAGGTAGTCGCCCAGCCGCTCGGGCGGCACCGCGGAGTCCTCCCAGCCCGGCCACGCCTGCTCGCCCGACGGCGTACGGCCCGCGAGCCCGGCGCCGTCGGCCCGGATCTTCCACATCTTGGTGGCGTCCGGCCCGGCGGGAAGCACCTCGGCCGCGGAGGTCGACGCCGCCGCGACGATGGCCCGGGCCCGCCCGAGGGCCTCGTCCTGCGTCTCGCCGCCCACCTCGATCATGAGCCAGCCGCCGCCGTCGGGCAGCGGGGGCACGGAGGCGGGCCCGTGCGCACGGCGCACCACGTCCACCAGGCGCGCGTCGAGCCCCTCGATGGCGAGGGGCTTGTGCGCGAGGAGCGCCGGGACGTCGTCGGCCGCCGTGGCCATGTCCGGGTAGCCGAGGACGACGAGCGTGGGGGCGCCCGCGACCGGCACGAGCCGGAGCGTGGCCTCCAGGACGGTGACGACGGTGCCCTCGGTGCCCACGAGGGCCTTGGCGAGGTCGGACCCGTTCTCCGGCAGCAGGTGCTCCAGCGAGTAGCCCGACACCTGCCGGCCGAACCGCCCGAACTCCGTCCGGATGAGCGCGAGGTTGTCGCGCACGAGGTCGGCGAGGCCCGGGACGGCGGCGAACGTCGGATCGCCCGCACCGGCGGTGAACCGGCGGCCCCGCCCGTCCACGACGTCGAGCGACACCACGTTGTCCGCGGTGCGGCCGTAGGCCACGGCGTGCGGCCCGCAGGCGTTGTTGCCGATCATGCCGCCGAGGGTGGCCCGGTTCTGGGTGGACGGGTCGGGCCCGAAGCGCAGCCCGTGGGGTGCCGCCGCCTTCTGCAGGGTCGACATGACCGTGCCGGGCTGGACGCGCGCCGTGCGCGCCTCGGGGTCGATCGCGAGCACCGAGCCGAGCCGGCGGGAGAAGTCGAGCACCACGCCCGGTCCGACGGCGTTGCCGGCCACCGACGTGCCGGCGCCGCGCGCGGTCACGGGGACCTTGAGCTCGCGCAGCACCTCGAGGGCGGCGACGACGTCGTCGGCCGACTCGGGGAACACGACCGCCTCAGGCACCACCCGGTAGTTCGACGCGTCGGTCGAGTACTCGGCCCGGCGGCGGGTCGACGTGTCCACGCCGCAGCCCACCACGGTCCGCAGCGCCGTGGCGACCGCCTCGCGCGCGGCGTCCGCCGCGCGGCGCGCCTCGGCCTGCGCGGCCTCGCGCTCCGGTTCCCTGGTCCCGACGGCCGTCCCCTCGGCCTCGGCGGGGCGCTTCGTGGCGTCGTAGGTCTGGGAAGGCACGTCGCGATTCTCGCACCATGCCAGGCCGCACGCCCGTGCCGTCCGCAGGCCAGAAGGGCCGAGGGCCCCGCCGCAGCGCGACGGGGCCCTCGGATGCTGCTGGTGCTGCTGGTCCTGCGTCAGGAGGTCAGCGGCGGCGCTTGACCTCGGCGTCGACGACCTCGTACCGCTCCGACGCCTTCTCGTTGTGGAAGTGCAGGAGGAGCAGCTTGGACTTCCCGGCGTCGGCGGCCTTGTGGACCGTCAGCTCCGTGTCGTCGTCGGCGGCGTAGACGAACTCGCCCTCGCCGCCGAACCAGTACGCCGGGGCGTACGGGTCGGCGGAGAACGGCTCGGTCGCGTCGACCGTGCCGCCCGCGTAGTACGACGACGTGGCGACCTGGAACGTCGGGGTCGACTCCGCGGTGATGCCGAGCGGGCCCAGCGGCACCGGGATGGCGACCACGTTGTTGTCGAAGATCGACGTGTCGACGTCGCCGAAGGCGCCGTTGACGTAGTCGAGCCAGATGTTCTCCCCGGTGGCCAGGTCGAACACGGCCGAGACGGTGACGTCCGTGTAGTCGGTGGTCTGGAACTTCAGCACGTCCACCTCGTACTCGGGCACGCCGTCACCCTCCACGTCCACGAGGACGTAGGGAACCGGGTCGAGGCCGAGCGTGGCCCACTCGCCCTGCATGGCCACACCGACGACGGCGTAGCCGTCCGCCGGGTCGAGACCCGCGGCCGCGTACTGCGGGGCGGTCGACGAGAAGCCGACGGCGCGGATGTCACCGGCCTGGATCGCCGACCTGGACGTGCCCTCCCAGGCGGACGCGGGGAGCGCCGGGCTGGTGGCCTTGAGCTCGAACGGCGCGACGAGCGACGTCCAGCCACCGCTGTTCACGCCCTCGCCGTCCAGCTCGAGCGTGGCGGTCGTGGCACCGCGCGGGAACGAGACGTCGTCGCCCTCGAGGTCGGCGACCAGCTTGGGCGCGGCCTGGACGGGAACCCGCAGGTCCGAGCCGCCGGTCGAGCCGGTCGGGCTCAGCACCACGCGGCCGGTGACCATCGAGACGTAGTCACGGGGCACGCCGAGCGTCGGGTCGATCGCCTCGGACGTCGGGTCGAGCTCCTTGGCGAGCGTGCGCGGGTCGGCGCGGAAGGTGACCTTGACGGTCGCCGTGCGGCCCGGCTTGACCGTCACGGTGGACGGCGAGACGGACACCGAGGCGCCGCCCGACGTGGAGGACTGCGCGAACGACACGTCGTACGTCGCGGTGGACGAGCCCGTGTTCTCCACGGTGACCTTCTTGGTCAGGGCGGTGCGCTCGTCGACCTTGACCACGCCGAAGCTCACGGAGACCAGCTCCGGGTCCTCGGCCGAGTAGGCGAGCACGCCGGTGTCGACGGCCTGCCGGGCGTCGACGCGGCCGGAACCGACCCGCTCCGGGCCGAACGCGACACCGGTGCCGCTGGGGCCCGTGTACACGTCGTGCGTGGCGGTGTTCATGACCGCGGCCTTGAGCTCGGCCGGGGTCCAGTCGGGGTGCAGCTCCTTGACCAGGGCCGTGATGCCCGCGACGTGCGGGGTGGCCATGGACGTGCCCGACATGGTGACCGGGTCGGCGCCGTGACCGGCCATCGCCGAGGAGATGCCGGTGCCCGGGGCGGCGACGTCAGGCTTCACCACACCGAGCGAGCCGTGCACGCCGCGGGACGAGCCGGAGTTCAGCGTGTCACCGATGCTGGGGATCGACACGAACTCGGCGCTCGCGTACGAGGGGCCCAGCTTCAGGACGAGCGTGCCGGCCTGGATCGCGGGCAGCAGCGCGTCGTGCGCCGGGCCCGTGAGCTGGCCGCCCGGGATGCCGGTGTTGCCGGCGATGCCCGCGCTGAACACCTCGAGCTCCGAGGAGAGCACCACGCCGACCGCACCTGCGGCCTGGGCGTTGTTGAACCGCACGCCGGAGCCGCACTGCAGGGCGGCGTCGTTCCAGTAGAGGTACGCGATCTTGCCCGCGACGAGCGCGGCCTGCTCCGGCGTGAACGGCGAGCAGCCCGAGAAGTCGGCGGACACGAAGGCGACGGGCGCCTCGACGTCGCCACCGGTGTAGTTCACCGAGTTCTGGAACGGGTACGTCCCGACGAGCTCGGCGGGCGCCACGGCCTCGACCGCGTCGAACGTCTGGGTGTTGCCCACGGAGTTCGCGACGGTCAGCGAGGTCGCCGAGTTGCCCGGCGAGCCGCCGATGTCGGTGACGTCACCGGCGTTGCCGGAGGCCACGACCGAGAGCGTGCCGATCGCGGCCAGCTCGTCCATGAAGACGTTCTCGGGGTCGTCGGCCGGCGAGCCGTCCGAGCCCAGGGAGAGGTTCACGATGTCCAGGTGGTCGGACACGTCGCCGTCGCCGTTCGGGTCGGCCGCCCAGTCCAGCGCGTTGACCACCACGCCGGTGGAGCCGCTCAGGTCGCCGAAGACCTTGAGGGCGTAGATCCCGGCCTCGGGCGCCGAGCCCGGGCCCACCCGGAAGTCGGAGATGTCGGTGAGCGTGGAGTAGTCGCCCGTGAAGGTGGTGCCCTCGGCGGTGACGCCATAGCCCGCCGTCGTGCCCGCGACGTGGGTGCCGTGCCCGCCGCCCAGGTCGTACGAGTCGATGGGGTTCGCGTCCGGGACGGGGACCAGCTGCTCGCCCTCGCCGCCCGCGTCGTACAGGTGACCAGCGAAGTCGTACCCGCCCAGGAACTTGGCCGGGTCGTACGTGCCCGCGGGGATCGGCGCGGCGCCGTTCTCGGCGGCTGCCGCGGCGAACGCCTCGGGCGTGCCCGGGCCGCCGAACGACGCGTGCGTGTAGTCGAGACCGGTGTCGATGATCCCGACGCGCACGCCCTCGCCCGTGAGGCCGGTGGCCTGCCACGTCTCGAGCGCCCGGGTGAAGACATCGGTGCCCTTGTTGGACGGCGTCTTCGGGGTGATCCGGTAGACCTTGACGACCGACGGGTCGTCCGCCAGCGCGCGGACCTGCTCCGCGTCACCCACCACCGTGAAGCCGGCCACCACGTTGCTGGTGACCGAGGTGCGGGTGAGGCCAGGGCCGGCGGCACGCAGGTTGCCCCGGTCCGGGACCACGGTCGCAGCCAGGTCGGCCACGTGCTTCTTGCCCTGCTGGACCTCGGCCTTCGACTTGCCCTGCGCGTCGAGCTCGATGGCCGACGGCGCGTCGAGCTGGACGAAAGCCGTGACGGAGCCCTCGGCCCCGGCCAGGCCCGGCGACACCTTCGTGGTGCTGCCGTAGACCGGCTTGAGCTGGGACGTGTCGATGTCGAGGGAGTCGACGGCACCCAGCGGGCTGTCGCCGAACGGGTCCGTCGGCGCGGCCGACGCGCTCATGCCCGCCGCGACCACACAGGCCACGGAGAGCGCCGAAACGCTCGTCAGGAGGATAGGACGCTTCATGACACTCTTTTCCCCGGGCCTGTCACCCGGTGCGTCAGTGGGGGATTCCCGGAAGATACACCTCAGATGTGACATGAGACTCACTCCTCCGACACATCCGACGTAACCGGCACCCCGGTCCCGCGTGTCGCGCGCGGGTCGCCTCCGGTAGCGTCGGTGGAGTCCGCGGGGTAGTCACCGCGACACCCCCTGAGCACTTGTCGAGGAGCCATCATGGTCGTCCGCACAGCCCGCACCGCCTGGAACGGAACCCTCCCCGAGGGGTCGGGTCAGGTGGAGCTCACCAGCTCCGGCACCGGCACGTTCGACGTGTCCTGGCCCCGCCGGTCCGGCGACGACGCCAACGGCGTCACCAGCCCTGAGGAACTCATCGCCGCAGCCCACTCGTCCTGCTTCGCCATGGCGTTCTCGGGCGAGCTGGCCGGTGCCGGCGCCACCCCGATCTCGCACGAGATCACCGCCGACGTCACCTTCGGGCCCGACCCGGCCGGCGGGTTCCAGATCGCCTCCATCGCGCTCACCGTGCGCGGCGAGGCCGAGGGCATCGACGCCGCCGGCTACCAGGAGGCTGCCGAGAAGGCCAAGGCCGGCTGCCCCGTCTCGAAGGCGCTCGCGTCCGTCCCGGAGATCACGCTGGACGTCACCTTCGAGTCCTGAGCAGCGGCACGACGACGGGGTCACCTCCCAGCCGGGAGGTGACCCCGTCGTCGTGCGCCGGCGTGCTTACGGGGCGAAGTCCAGCGACTCGTCCGCGACGGCCAGGACCGACCAGCTGCTGCCCTCCGCGTCCCGCAGCTCGTACGAGGGCAGAAGGAGCGTGGTGCCGTTCCCCGCGTTGTGCCGGGCGAGGCCGAGCCGCGCGGACGTGATCGTCACGTCGGTCACCGGCCACCCGATGGCGTCGCCGGGCTTCGGCGCGGGCGGGACGGTCGGCTCCGCGGCCTCCGGGTACTCACCGGCCAGGTCCTCCCGGGCGACGTCAACGACCGCAGCGCTGAATCCCCCTGTGGCACCGAACCGCGGGTCGCCGAGGCGCTCGACGGCCTCCGCCGCGCTGATCACGGGGTACTCGCCCAGCTCCACCAGCGGGGCGAGGAACCCGTACAGGCCCGAGATGCCCTTCTCGGTCACAGAGCCGTTCCAGACCAGCCCCGTGCGCTGCCCGTCCCGGACGTGGTGGGCCGTGACGTAGCGGAACGGGTCGCCCTCGTAGCTCTCGCCGGTCTCGATCTCGAACTGGGCCAGGTCCACGCCCAGGCGCTGCAGCATGTCCCGGAACGCCACGACAGCGGTCTCCGTGTCGGGGGCGGCGGGGGTGCTGTTCCCGTCCGGGCACTCCGGGACCGGCATGAGGCCGGGCTCGGCGGCGCCCTCCTCGCTCGACGAGCTCTCGGAGCCGTCGGAACCGGAGCCGGAAGAGCCGCCGTCGGCCGGAGCAGGGCAGAACCAGGGCTCCTTGGTGGGGTCCCAGTACTGGAAGCCCGCGTCGCCGTCGGCCATCACGGTGACCGTGGGGCCGCTGCCGTCGGCCGGGCCCACCACCCAGCCCCACTCCTTGCGGGGCTCACCGGAGACCCCGAGGACCTCGGCGGCGCGGGCCGCCGCCTCCGCGGTGGCCGCCTGCTGGGCGTCGAGGCCGTACGCGGGCGCGTCGCCCGCGTCCCCGGCCAGCCCCGGACCCGCGTGGAACACGAGGCGGCCCCAGAGTCCGGCGGGGTATGCCACGTCTGCGGCGGCCTGCTGGCCGCTCGTCGCGCGGTTCATGGCCATCGGCGCCTGGGCTGCCGACTCCTCGGCGGCGCCCGCCTCGGCCCGATCACCCTGGGTGACGTCCCCCAGCGTGATCGGCGGTGCGGCGGTGCTCGCCACGACGACCGGCCCGCCGGTCCCGGCCCCCGCGACGTAGCCACCACCGCCCGCCACGATCACCGCGCCGGCCGCGGCGACGGCGAGCCACCGGGACCGACGACGACGGCGCGCGGCCAGCTCGTCCCCCGGGGCGGCGGGAGGGCCGCCGGGTGCGACACCGTCGGACGTCGTGGCCGTGCTGTCGGCCGCCGTGCCCTCCGCCGCGTCGCCGCCGACCAGGGCGTCGACGCGTGCGCGCAGCACCCCAGCGACGGGTTCCGGCGCCGACGTCGCCGGGTCTGCCGCCGCGAGACGCTCGAACGCCTCGTCCGGCACGGCTCCCTCAGGGGTCTCCCGCTCGTTGTTGTCCATCGTCGTCCTCCGTGTCGCGAACTGTGGTCATCCCCTGCCGGGCGCCCACACCCCTTCTGTGTCGCGGCACGGGCCCGGCTTGCGCACCGGCTCACGGCGGCACCGCTCAGCGTGCCGACGCCCTCTCCGTGCCCTCGCCCTCGTCCTGGGCCCACAGCTCGCGCAGCCGGGCACGGGCACGGGACAGGGCGGCGTCGGCCCCTCCGCGCGAGACGCCCAGCACCTGTGCGAGCTCGTCGCCCGACAGACCGTCCCACGCGACGAGGAGCAGGATCCGCCGGTCGCGGGGGGCGAGCCGCCCGAGCACGCGCCGGACCGTGTCGTCGGCCAGGGCGAGCGTCTCGGGGTCGGCGTCGTCCGGCTCGTCGGGCACCACGGCGACCGGGAGGGCACGCAGCTTGCGGCGATGGTTGGCCAGGACGAAACCGGCGGTCCGGTAGAGCCAGGGCAGCTCCGCGCCGTCGGGTACGTCCTCCCGTCGGCGCCAGGCCGTGGCGAGCACCTCGGCGGCGAGGTCCTCGGCGTCGGCCGTACGGCCTGCCGCGGGCAGCCGTCGCACGAAGTACCGGTAGAGCACGGTGGCGTGCGCGGAGAAGAGCTCGGCGAACCAGGCGTCCTCCCCTGGGCGCGCGGCGGCCGCACCCGGGATCGATGGCGCGTCGTCGGGGGTGCTGGGTCTGCGGGGGCCCTCCATGCCCTCACTGTGTCGCGGGCCACTCGCATCTTGCACGACCGCCGCACCCGCGTGGTCGAGGGAGGTGCGCAGCCCGCGAGACGGGCCCCGGCCACACCCGCGCAACACCCGGACAAACCTAAACGTTTCAACCTCGATCACCGTTCGAAAACGTTTAGCGTTAACCCTTGACACACCCCGGGCTGCTTCGAAATCCTTTTCGGTGTCCGACGGGCCAACGAAGGCACGTCCCGAACGAAGGATCGACGATGACCCGATCATTGAATCCGCGAGGTCGCGGGCTCACGCTTCGAGCAGTCTCGCTCGCCACGCTGACCGCCGTGGTCCTCACCGCAGGCGTCGCGGTGACCTCCGCCCAGGCCGCCGGCAGCACCCTCCAGGCTGCGGCCGCGGAGTCGGGCCGGTACTTCGGTACGGCCATCGCCGCGAACAAGCTGAGCGACTCGCAGTACACGACCATCGCGAACCGTGAGTTCAACATGATCACGGCCGAGAACGAGATGAAGATGGACGCGACGGAGCCGTCGCAGAACCAGTTCAACTACTCCAGCGGCGACCGCATCGTGAGCTGGGCCCGCAGCAACGGCAAGCAGGTCCGTGGCCACGCGCTGGCCTGGCACTCCCAGCAGCCGGGCTGGATGCAGAACATGAGCGGCACCGCGCTGCGCAACGCCATGCTCAACCACGTCACCCAGGTCGCCACGCACTACCGCGGCCAGATCCACTCCTGGGACGTGGTGAACGAGGCCTTCGCCGACGGCTCGACCGGCGCCCGCCGCGACTCGAACCTGCAGCGCACCGGCAACGACTGGATCGAGGCCGCGTTCCGCGCCGCCCGCGCCGCCGACCCGGGCGCCAAGCTCTGCTACAACGACTACAACACGGACAACTGGTCGCACGCCAAGACCCAGGCCGTGTACAACATGGTCCGCGACTTCAAGGCCCGCGGTGTGCCCATCGACTGCGTCGGCTTCCAGGCCCACTTCAACAGCGGCAACCCGGTCCCGAGCAACTACCACACCACGCTGTCGAACTTCGCCGCCCTGGGCGTCGACGTCCAGATCACCGAGCTCGACATCGAGGGCTCCGGCACCTCGCAGGCGGAGCAGTACCGCGGCATCGTCCAGGCCTGCCTCTCCGTCGCCCGCTGCACCGGCATCACCGTGTGGGGCGTGCGCGACACCGACTCGTGGCGTGCCAGCGGCACCCCGCTCCTCTTCGACGGCAGCGGCAACAAGAAGGCCGCGTACAACTACACGCTCGACGCGCTGAACGCGGGCGGCACCGGTACGCCGACCACGCCGCCGCCCACCACGACCCCGCCGCCCACGACGAACCCGCCCACGGGCACCGTCACGCGCCTGCAGAACACCCAGTACGGCAAGTGCCTGGACGTTCCGGGCGGCAACACCGCCAACGGCACCCAGCTGCAGACCTACTCCTGCTGGCAGACCGACAACCAGCGGTTCACGTTCGGCTCGGACGGAACGCTGAAGGTCCTGGGCAAGTGCGTCGACGCGCCCTCGGGCAGCAACGGGACCCGCGTGCAGATCTACACCTGCAGCGGTGCCAACAACCAGAAGTGGACCCAGAACTCGAACGGTGAGATCCGGAACGTCCAGTACGGCGTCTGCATCGACATCTACAGCGGCAGCGACGGCGCGGCCGTCCAGCTGTACAGCTGCTCGGGCGGGAACAACCAGAAGTGGGCCCGTGTCTGACGACACCCACGTCTGACCGATACGAGGGAGGACCCCCGCAGCCGAGGCTGCGGGGGTCCTCCTGCGTCAGGCAGGCAGGGCGTGCGTCAGCACGCGCCCTGGTCCTCCCACGGGCCCCACTGGCCGGCACCCGGGGTGTCGCCCTGCGTCCACCACTTCGCCCGCCAGGTGTGCCCGGCGTAGCTCACCACGGCGCTGCCGGAGTATGCGGTCGTCGAGACCCACGCGGCGGCGGAGCAGCCGGTCGGCGCCGTCGGGCTCGCGGTCGGCGAGGCCGTCGGCGAGGCCGTGGGCGACGACGTCGGCGTGGAGCCGGCGCACGCGCCCTGGTCCAGCCAGACGGCGTTGGTGCCGGGCGTGTCGCCCTGCGTCCACCACTGAGCCTTGTACGTGCGGCCGTTGTGGCTCACGAGCTTGCCGCCCGTGTAGACGGTCGACGCGCTCCACGCGGCGGCCGAGCAGGTGCCCGGCGTCGGCGAGGCGGTCGGCGAGGCGGTCGGCGAGACGGTCGGCGACGCCGTCGGGGATGCCGTCGGCGAGGCGGTGGGCGACGCCGTCGGCGACGGGTTCACCACGCCGCCACCGGTCACCGGGCCGCGAGCGCCCGACCCGAGGACGCCGTGCAGCACGTCGGTCAGGTCGCCCTGCTCGTCACCGGAGAGGTCCCACCACATGGCACCGCCGAGGCCGAGCGAGCGGATGTACGCGCCCTTGGCCGACACGGAGCGGGGGCTGTCGTAGCTCCACCACTGGGTGCCGTCGTAGCGCCAGGCGGAGACGGTCGTGGCGTCGTAGTAGTCGGTGCCGCGGGTCTTGAGGAGGTCGTAGTCCTCGTTGCCCGCCTCCCACGTGCCGGGGGCCGCGCCGGTGGCGGGTCCCCACGGCTGCGCCGACGTCGCGCCGGTCCAGCCGCGGCCGTACATCGCGAGGCCGAGGCCGAGCTGCTGCGGGTTCACGCCGTTCTGCGTGTAGTAGCGGATCGCCTTGTCGGCGCTGAACTGCCGGTTCGCCGGACGGGTGTCGCGCGGGTCGTCGTACAGGTTGCCCTGGTGGCCGGTGAGGGCCGGGTCCCACGCGCCGTGCAGGTCGTAGCCCTGCACGTTGCCGTAGTCGAGGTAGTTGAAGATGGCCGGGTCGTTCCAGCCGCCCGAGTCCACGTCGGCGGGGTTGGCCGGGAGGAACGCGGAGAGCAGGTAGTCCTTGCCGGTCTGCTGGCCGTAGGCGTCGAGCTGGCGGCGGAACTCCGCGAGGAGCGCCTTGAAGTTGGCGCGGTCGTTGGCGACGTCGACGTGGTTGCCGACCTCACCGTTGAGCGAGCCGGGCCACTCCCAGTCGATGTCGATGCCGTCGAACACGCCGGCCGCGGCGCCGGGACCGCCGCGCCCGTCGATGACGGGCAGGTTGCCCTTGATGTAGATGTTGATGCAGGACTCGACGAACTTCTGGCGCGACTGCGGGGTGGCCGCCGCGAGCGAGAAGTTCTTCGACCAGGTCCAGCCACCGAGGGAGATCAGCGCACGCAGCTGCGGGTGCTTGGCCTTGAGCTGCTTGATCTGGTTGAACGAGCCGGCGAGCGGCTGGTCCCAGGAGTCGGCCACGCCGGCCACGGAGTTGGCGGCGGTGTAGCCCATGCCGAAGTCGGCCCAGGCGTCGCCGGCGCCGTCGGACCCGTTGGGGCCGGTGCCCTGCGCCTTGTTGGCGATGAAGCACTCGAGCGTCTGGTGGTGGATGTTGCCGAACGAGTAGTTCAGGTGCGTGAGGTTCTGCGCCACGCCCGAGTCGTCGACGTCCTTGATGGTGTAGCCGCGGCCGTACACGCCCCACTGGGCGAAGTAGCCCACGTTGCGGAAGCCGTTGATCTGCGAGTCGCCCGTCTGGACGGCGGCAGCGGTGGTGTCGGTGGCGGCGTTGGCTGCGGTCGAGGCGGCGATGCCCGTGATCGCGGCGGTGCCGGCCATGGCGAGGGTCGCCACGGCGGCGGCGACACCCTTCCAGGGGCGCGTGCGCCCCTTCTTGCGGCCGTCGTTGCCCGACGGCGGCACGTACGTCTCGTACATGTCGTTCCCTTTCGTTGGGGCGGGGTGGGGGTCGTGAGGCTGGTGCTGCGGGTGCAGTCGCGCCCGCCGGGAGGGGCGGCGCCCGGCGGGCG
This sequence comes from Antribacter sp. NEAU-D49, assembly GCF_057158775.1. NCBI lineage: Bacteria > Bacillati > Actinomycetota > Actinomycetes > Micrococcales > Promicromonosporaceae > Antribacter > Antribacter sp. NEAU-D49. Next base: position 81,523 of record NZ_JBXTSN010000019.1, read on the forward strand.
CGACGTCTGGGGAGGGCCTAGCAGGCGCCCTGGTCGGTCCAGACGGCGTTGGTGCCGGGCGTGTCGCCCTGCGTCCACCACTGGGCCCGGTAGGTGCGGCCGCTGTGGCTCACCAGGTTGCCGCCGGTGTAGACCGAGGTGGGGCTCCAGGCCGCGGCGGTGCAGGTGCCGCCGCCCGGGCCGCCCGGGGTGGACGGCGACGGGGAGGGCGAGGGCTGGGCGGACGGGGCGCCGACGACGGTGACACCGCGCGGGTTGTCGTACGTCGTCGCGTACTTCACGCCGTCGATGGTGACCACCACGTTGGAGAACTGCGCGACGGGCAGGGCCCACTTGAGCTGGTTCGTGATGGATCCGCCGGCGGGGATGCCGCCCGTGGGGACCGTGAACGTCGCCGTGTGGAAGTCAGCCCCGAGCCCGCCCACGTTGGGGCCGGTGCGGCCGGGCGTGGTGGTGGTGCCGTAGCCGCTCCAGTCAGACATCTCGCCGGTGTCGGTGGTCGAGTACTGGAAGGTCACCTTGGCGCCGGCGGGGACCGTCGTCGTGCCGTTGTTGCGGAACACGACCTTCGGGGCGATCGGGTAGTTGTTGTCGCCGAGCGCGAACTCCGTGTACTCGAGGTCGATGTCCAGGGCCTTGGTGGGCCCGGCGGTCTCGGCCTTCGACGCGCCGTACGCCGAGGTGGCGGAGAGCTTCGAGTGGAGCAGGTCCACCATCGTGGAGCCCATCTCGTACTGGCCCTTGGCGGCGTTGAGCTCGTAGTCGCCCGCGAGCTCCCATATCATGACGCCGCCCAGGCCCTCGTTCGCCACGTAGTCGGCCTTCTGGCCGATGGCCCAGGCGCTGTCGCCCGAGAGGAACGTCCTCGTGGAGGCGTTCCACCACCACTCGTTCTTGGTGACGGGGTCCGTGTGGTGCGTGTAGGTGCCGGTCAGGGTGGAGGGCACGCCGTACTCGTCGGTGTAGTCGCCCGCCACGCCCTTCTGCAGGTTGAGCGCGTGCCAGATCGGGTTCACGCCGGCGGGGATCGCGTTGCCCATGGGGTCGGAGTCGAACCACAGGTTGTCGATGCCTGCCGCGCCGTGGCCGCACTTGCCGTTGGTCCCGGCAGGGCAGGTGTAGCCCGCCGGCGGAACCGCGGTGCCGCCCATGCCGTTGGTCCCGCCCGTGACCCCGGTGAAGCCGCGGGTGTAGAACGGCACCCCGAGGTTGATCCGGCCGGCCTGCATGGCGCCGCGGAAGTAGTGCGCCGCCCAGTCACCGTTGAGGTAGCCGATGCCCTTGTACGCCGTGTACGTGCCGCCGGCGGCCAGCTCGGGGTCCTTGCCGTCGTCGAACAGGGCGCCGTTGCCGCCCACGTACTGGTTCCAGGAGCCGTGCAGGTCGTAGGTCATCATGTTGACGAAGTCGACGTACTCGGTGACCTGGTAGACCTCCATGCCGCGGAGCAGCCACCCGGACGACGGGGTCGCCGTGGTGAGGAGGTAGTACTCGCCGTCCTCGGCGCCCGCACGGTCGAGGTGCTCGCGCAGGGTCTTCATGAGGGCCACGTAGCCGTCGAAGAGCTGGGCGCGGCGCGCGTCCGAGATCGCGAAGTCGTCGGGGTTGCCGGCCTGGGCGTTCGACGTCGGGTACTCGTAGTCGATGTCGATGCCGTCGAAGCCGTACTCCCGGATGAAGTCGACCGCCGACCGCGCGAACGTGTCCATGCGGGCCTGCGACTCGGTCATCGTGTAGAAGCCGCCCGACGCCACCCGGTTGCCCGACGCGTCGAAATAGCCGCCGGTCTCGGCCCAGCCACCCACCGCGGGGATGACCTTCACGCCCGGGTTCTGCTCCTTGTACTTCGCGAGGAGGTTGAAGTGGCCCGTGTACGGCAGGCTCGGGTCCATCTCGGCGCCCGCGACGCCCGGCCACGTCATGTCGGTGGCGGCGTTGCCGGGGGCGTCCTCGTTGACGGAGATCTTGTCGTCCGGGCCGATGTGCGCGAACGCGTAGTTGATGTGGCTGAGGCTGCCCCACGGGATGTCGCTCGCCAGGTACGAGGGCTGGCCGTTCTTCCCGGTGCGCCAGCTCGTGAAGTAGCCGATGACGCGGCGGCCCAGCCCGTTCGGCAGGATCTCGCGGCCGTTGGCGTCGTAGACGTCGCAGTACGGCGTGTTGACGCCCTCTGTGGGCTGCATGCCGTCGGGACGGCACACCTCGTCCGGGTTGCCCCCGGTCGGCGGCGTCGACGGCGTGGGGGTGGGCGACGGGGTCGGCGTCGGCGTGGGGGTGGGCTTCGGCGTCGGGCTGGTGCTCGGCGTCGGCGTGGGGGTCGGCGTGGGCGTCACGCTCGGGGTGGGGCTGGGCGTCGCGCCCGGTCCGCACGCACCCTGCGACTCCCAGGCACCCCACTGCTGGGACCCCGGGGTCTCGCCCTGCGTCCACCACTTCGCGCGCCAGTTCTGGCCGCCGTAGGACGCCTGGTTGTTCTGCGTGTAGGTCGCGGTGGACGACCAGGCCGGCGCGCACTCGGCGGCCGCGGCGCTGGACGCGGCCCACGTGCCGACCGCTGCTGAGGCGACGGTCGCGCCCACCAGCGCGAGCGTCGTCGTCAGCGCGGTCAGGCGCCGCCGGCGGCGAGGGAGAGCTCCCATGATCTTGCCTCTCGTCGGGAAGAACGGTATTCCGAGACGAAAGTAAGGACAGGTTCCTATCTAATGAATCAGTGTTCCCCACATCATGAATGCGGATCTTGGGCCCGCGTACGGGTAAACCCGTAGGTGACGGATCGTCACGCCCGGTGGGCGAGCACCACGAGCTCCGTCCGCGACCGGACGCCCAGCTTTCGGAACACCCTCCCCAGGTGCACCTCGACCGTCCGCACCGAGACGTACAGCGTCTCGGCCACCTCCCGGTTCGCCTTCCCCTGCACCACCAGACGGGCCACGTCGAGCTCCCGCTCGGTGAGCACGTCGGCCCACGCGGCGCAGGCCGCCTCGGCTGCGGGAGCGGCCTCCCGCCCACCCGGCACGACGGCGGACGCCAGGTCCGCCGGCGCCTCACCGCGTCGCTCCCCTGGGCCGGGCACGACCGGGTCGGCAGGGCCCGGCCGCTGCGCGGGCTGGGCGAGGGCGCGCTCGGCGACCGCCGACCAGACGCCGGCGCCCGACTCGCCGAAGAGCTCTCGGGCGGCCAGCAGGTGCGAGGCCGCCTCCTCGGCAGCGCCGAGCCGCGCGTAGGCCCGGCCCGCGACGAGCTCGGTCATGCCCCGTTCCAGCGTGGAGCCCACCAGGAGCGAGACGCTGACGGCCCGTTCGCAGGCCCGGGAGAGACCGGCCGCGTCTGCGAGCACCACCTCGGCACGGGCGACGTCGAGGGTCCTGCGGAGCACGCCACGCTGCCGGGGCGAGGTCCCGCCGGGCGCTCCGGTGGTGGCGGGCGCTCCGGTGTCTGCCGGGATCGAGCGGGCGCCGTCGGGCAGCGTGGCCCCGCGGCCGCCCGGGCCGCCCAGCTGGGCGAGGCTGCCCCGGAGCCGCGCGAGCACCTGGGCCGCGGCGCGGCGCTGACCGGCGAGGACGTAGAGCTCGACGGGGTCCGGCGTGGGGAGCCAGAGGGCTCGCAGGTCCTCGCCGCCGCGCTCGGCGGCGAGCGTCAGGAGGGTCGCCGCCTGCGCGTGACGGCCCGCGTACGCGGACACCAGCGCCCGGTCGCCCAGGATCGCGGCACGCACCGGCGGGGCGACCGTGCCGGGCACGGACGCCTCGAGCGCCGTCGCCACCACGCCGACCTCTCCTCGCCGCACCAGGTCGAGCCGGCGGGCGAGCGCCACCCCGAGCCCGCCGAAGGCGAGGGCGACGGGGACCGTGTCGGCGGCCTCCTCGAGAAGCTCGGCGGCGTGGCCGGCGTCCCCCGACCGGAGCGCGAGCATCACCTGCGCCACCCGCAGGTGCGCCTCGGCGAGCGGGGTCATGGCGGCGTCGGGGCCGTCGAACCAGCAGCCCGACCGCCTCGCCGGACTCAGCGAGGCCTCCGTCCGGGCGAGCAGAGCCCCCGCCTCGCCGGGAGCGTCGTGAGCGAGGAGCAGGGCACGCCGCGCAGCGTCGAGGGCGGCCCGGTCGGCCTCCGGCTCGGCAGCCGCGAGCAGCGGAGCCGCCAGCGTGGCGAGGTGGTGCGGTCCCGCGGACGGCGTCGGCGCGTCGAGGACCGCCAGCGCGGCTGCCAGCGGGCCGGCGTCGCTCGGCTCGCGCCCGGTCCGGCCGGCCGCGAGGTGCGGGGCGGCGCCGCGCGGTGCCTGGGCCCCGCGCGGTCCCCCTCCGGTGCCGGGGTCGGCGGCCCGGCGCAACCACGTGACGGCGTCGTGCACCTGACCGGCCCAGAGCGCCGCGCGTCCCGCGACGGCGAAGGCGCGCGCTCGTACGGGGCCCGTGCCATGGCTCGCCGCCTCGCGCGCGACCTCGTGCGCCCGCCGCACGTCGCCGCGCGCCAGGTGCTGCTCCGCGACCTCGACGAGGCCGTCGGCGAGCAGCGCGTCGCCGGCGATCGTGCTCAGCGCCGTGTGCCACAGGGCGGTCATCGGCTCCCCCGCGGCCCGGTGGACCCGGGCGAGCGCGGCGTGCACAGCGGTCCGCGACGCAAGGTCGGCATCGCCGTGGACGACCGACCTGATCCGCAGGTCACGGAAGGCGAAACGACCGGCGGCGAGGGTGAGGTGGGGGGCCGCGGGGCCGCTGAGCAGGGCGTCGATGCTGGTTCCCGACGCCGCGAGGAGCACCTCGGTGCGGTCCACCACGGCGATCGCGGCGACGACGAGCAGGCGGCGCGCCTCGTCGTCCAGCACCAGCGGCTCCACGGCCGCCCGGACCGCCGGCACGACCGGGAGCGGGTCGGGAAGCATCGCCGTGCCCGCGAGGTGCTCGGGGGTGAGGACCGCGGCGGTCTCGATCAGGCAGGCGGGGTCGTGCCCCACGAGGCGCGTCAGCTGGGCAGCCACATGGGGCGCCACGGGATGGCGACACTCCGCCGTGAGCAGGGCGAGCGCCTCCGCCTCACGTGCCAGGTCAGTCATCGTCGAGCCTCCCGGATTCGTTCACGGTGCTCGCAAGTATCACGACCGAACGTTTCACGCGCATGACCGACCCACCTTTGGACCGGTCCGTACCGCGTGCTGAACACCTGTACCGGACGGATCTTGACACGGGTGTCAAGCCGGCCCGGGCCCTGCCGGGACTCAGGCTCACGCCTCCAGGAGGATCGTGACCGGTCCGTCGTTGACGAGCTCGACCGCCATGTCGGCCCCGAAACGGCCGGTCGCGACCTCGAGGCCGCGGGCGCGCAGGTCCGCCACGACCGCCTCGACGAGCGGCTCCGCCACCGGGCCGGGGGCGGCGGCGTTCCACGTGGGACGACGGCCTTTGCGCGCATCGCCGTAGAGCGTGAACTGGCTGACGACCAGGACGGGAGCGCCCGCCTCCGACGCCGACCGCTCGTCGCGCAGGATGCGCAGCTCGGCGACCTTGCGGGCGATGGTCTCGACCTGGGCGCGCCCGTCGTCGTGGGTGACGCCCACGAGCACCAGGAGACCCGGCCGGTCGATCGCGCCCACGACCTCGCCGCCGACCGAGACGCTCGCCCGCGTCACACGCTGGACCACGGCCCTCATCGCGGCTGCTGGTCCTGCGGGTCCGCGGCCTCCGGACGGAGGTCGCCGACGCCGAACGCCGCGCGCACCTCGCCCACCGGCTGCCCGCCGCCCAGGACGTGAACGCGCCCGAGTGCGTCGAGCCCGCCGGGGTACGCGCCCGGGAGCCGGGTCGCACCGGCCGCACGCAGGGCGGCGGCGAGCACCGCCGGACGGGGGCGCTTGTCGCCGTCGAGGACCTTGAACGCGAGCGCCGTGCCGTCGGCCAGACCGGCCGCGTAGACGCCGTCGGCGCCGTCCTTGGCGACGAGGCCCGGCACCGCCTGCATCGCGAGGGTGACGTCACGACCCGTGCCGCCCACCATCTCCGGGTAGGCCGACACGGCGCGCGCCGCACGGCCCTCCGGCGACGCCGGGTCCTGCGACGCCGCCGAGGCGATGTCGGCGAAGGCCCGCGCCAGCCCCGTGACGGACGTGGAGAACAGCGGGGCGCCGCACCCGTCCACGGTGAGGTGCAGCGACTCGGGCGCGTCGCCGGTCAGCTCGAGGATGGTGCTCCGGATCACCTGCTGCAGCGGGTGCTCGGGGTTGAGGTAGTCGGTGGTGTCCCAGCCGGCGACCACGCACGTCGCGAGCATCGCCGCGTGCTTGCCCGAGCAGTTCTGCGTGAGCGACGCGGGCCCCTCACGCCCCTCGCGCAGCTCCTCGACCTGCCACGCCAGCGCGGCGGGCGGATAGAGGGGCAGGTCGGGCGTGTTGCGGAGGTGCGCGAACGTGAGCCCGGCCGACGCGAGGATCTCGCGGACCCCGTCCAGGTGCACGGCCTCCCCGTTGTGGCTCGCCGCCGCCAGGGCGAGCAGCCGGTCCGGGAGGTCCAGGCCGCAGCGCAGCATCGCGACGAGCTGCAGCGGCTTCACGGACGACCGCGGCCAGATGATCGCGCCGGGGTTGCCCACCGTCAGCAGCGGCTCGCCCGCCGGGTCGAGAACCACCAGGTGCCCCAGGTGGACCGACTCGACCAGGTCGCCCCGCACCACCTCGGCAAGGGGCGCGGCCCCGTCGAGGACGGTCCCCGGCACGACGGCCAGCGGCAGGTCCAGCGCCTCGTCCACAGTGGACTCGGACACTCTCACCACCCGCCCCGCGAGCCGCCGCTACCGCGGCCGGGGCCGTACTCCTTGAGACGCGGCCGCACGTCGACCCAGTAGATGATCGCCGGGACGACCGCGAGGACGTTGAGGAACGAGCTGGACGTGTAGCCGGCCGGTGGCAGCCCGAGGAGGCCGAAGGCCGCGGCCACACCCAGGATGATCAGCCAGATCGGCTTGGTGAGCTTGCCCTCCGCCTCGAATCCTCGGGCGGGACGCCGTACGGCGTCGACGAGAGCCACCACCTGCACGACGAAGACCACGATGGCGAGGACGATGAACACGAGCTGCTGCAGGGCTCCGAACACGGCTCAGAGCCTACGTCACCCTCGCTCGGCGTTCTGCCCCTGGGCGCCTCGCCCGAAGAGCATCGTCGCGAGCATCAGCATGAAGACGACCCACCCGGCCACCCCCGGGAGCCACACCCACTGCCAGCCGACCGTGCTCCCCACGACCACGGCGGTGACGCCCGTGAGGGTCCACGTGACGGCTGTGTAGATGCCGAAGCGTGCGGCAGCCGCGGGGTCGCGCTCGAACCGGTTGCCCAGGTCCATGTGCTCCGCCTCGAGGCGGAGGACCCAGGGCTTGCGCCGGTTGGTCGAGGTGGCGACGGAGTGCACGAGCACCAGGACGCCGACCACGACGAGGGCGACGACGACCACTCCCGAGCCCACCGCACCGAGCTCTGCCAGCGGCCACGGGGCGTCGTCGAAGGCGATCCGGACGTAGGCGAGCAGGGCCCCGAACAGCACGATCGCCCAGCCCGTGCCGAACAGCACCGCACGGCGCCGAGGCATCGGAAAGTTGCGGGACGTCTCCTGCGCGAGGGACGAGGACACGATCCAGCCGAGCGCGACGGCCGCGACGGCCGCGACCGCCAGGGCCAACCAGGGGCCGGCGTCGCGCACCGACGCCAGTCCTGCGGAGAGGAGCACCGTCGCGACCGACCCGGCCAGGACGAAGGCCGCGACGACGGTCCCGAGCACGAACGCCGGCCGGGGCCGGACGCGGTTGCGCGCGATCTCGGCCGCGACGTCGGCCCCGGCGCTCTGCGCGGGGCGCCGGTCCTGGGGGCCCGCGCCGGTGCTCTCGCTCTCCACGAGCGACCGGACGTCGCCCAGCTCGTCGACCGCGCGCCGCGCCGCCTCCTCGCCCGTGAGGCCGTCAGCCTGCAGCTCCGCCACCCGGGCGACGAGGTTGGCCCGGATCTCCTCCTTCAGGTCCTGCGTGTCGGGCGTCATCGGGAGGCCGGAGAAGGCCTCGTCGAGAAGCCTGTGGACGGACGTGCTCTGCGAAGTCATCAGCGCGCACCTTTCTGGTCGAGGAGGGAGTCGATGATGCCGCGGGTGGCAACCCAGGCGGCGACGTTCTGGCGGTACACGGCACGGCCGGCGTCGGTGATCCGGTAGTACTTGCGGCGGCCGCCCTGCGACTCGTCGCCCCAGTAGGCCTCCACCAGACCGTCCTTCACGAGGCGGCGGTAGGTGGCGTAGAGAGTGGCTTCCTTGATCTCGTACCGGCCGCCGGTCGCCTCGCGGATGGCCTTGTAGATCTCGAAGCCGTAGCGGTCCCCCGAGCGCAGGGAGCCGAGCACGATCGTGTCGGTGTGGCCCCGCAGGAGGTCGGCGGCGAAGGCGTCGGCGAGCGCGCGTTCGACGGTGGTGACGGGTGGTCCCCCGTCCGGGCTGGTCTCGCGTCGTTCGATCACGACAGGTACTGTATCTGATCAAGTACCTGACCACAACGGTCTCCGCCGGATCCCGCGGAGGGGGCTACAGCTCGGGCAGGGCGTCCCGCGCCGCGCCCGGGGACGCCCCTGCGGCTTCAAGGACGTCGACCAGCGGAGAACGGAGGAGCATGACCAGCGACTGGACCTGCCAGTCCCCCTCGCCCACGCCCCGCGGGTCGGCGTGCGCGGCGGCCTCCGTGAGGAGGCGTCGCGCGGGCGCCGCGTCGCCGTTCGTGGCGACGGCGGACGCGAGCAGCCGCACGCCCGCCGCGAACCGCTCGACCAGGTCCGCGACAGGACCCAGGTCGTGCGTACCGGCGCGCACCACAGGCTGCGCCCGGCGGGCCAGGACACGCACGCTGCGCATCGCCCGGTCGCCCAGCACCGCCTGCACCTCGAGCCGGGCGAGCTCGGTGCGGTGCACCCGGCCCACGCTCACCCGGGCAAGCTCGCGCGCTCCCTGGGACGCCTCGAGCCACTCGTCCAGGACCGGCTCCGAGGCCCGCCCGCGCACGAGCGCCGCCGCCACGTCGTCCTCGTCGCGGGAGCGCAGCCCGCGGGCGAGCGTCTCAAGGGTCTGCGCCAGCTCGACGAGCGCACGCTCACCCAGCGCCCGCGGCCGGCGACGCGTGTCACCAGGGGTCAGCACGGCGACGAGCAGGGCGAAGGCGCCACCCACGAGGGCGTCGGTCCAGCGGCCCACCGGACCCCCGGAGACGGCCGGGAGGCCTACCACGATGATCGCCTGTGCCCCCGCCTGGGTGACCAGCAGGGCGCCACGGTCGATGAACCGGGCGACGAGCGCCGAGAAGAACAGGACGACCGTGAGCTGCCACCAGCCGGACCCGATCAGGTGCACCACCAGGTCGCCCATGCCCACGCCGACGGCGACGCCCACAGCCAGCTCCGCCACGCGCCGCACGTCGCGCTGGGCCGTGAAACCGAGGCAGATCCAGGCGGCGACCGGGGCGAAGAACGGCATCGGGTGGCCCAGCACGTGGACCGCCACGGCATACGCCGCGCCGGCGGCCAGGGCCGCCTGCCCGATAGGCACGAGCCCGGCACGCGTCCGCGTCCAGCCCTGGCGCGCCCGGGTCCGCAGCACGAGGGACCGCATGGCGCGGCGGAGCACGTCGTCGGCCGGACCGGGGAGCGCACTCACACGAGCATCCTTGCGGGCCCAGGCACCGCAGGCCACACGACGTGCGTCACAGCCCGGCCCGGGCTCAGATCAGGCTGCCGGGTCCCCGCAGGCCAGGGGTGACGGGGCCTCGCGGCTGCGGCCGGTCCACCGACACACCGTCGCCCGGGACCACCACCTCCTGCGCGGCCGCGACCTGCAGGGGCGAGCCCCCGGCGTCGGACAGCACGAGCAGCTCCGCGTCCTCCGGGACGCTGCGCTTGACCACCGCGAGGCCGATGGGGCCCAGCTCGTGGTGGCGCGCCATCGACGTCAGCGTCCCCACCACCTTGCCCGACGCCGGGTCGTCGCCCTCTGCACGGAGCCGCACCTCCGCACCGGGCTCGGGCATCAGGTGCCCCGAGCCGTCGAGGTGGAGCATCACCAGGCGGCGGGGCGGGCGGCCGAGGTTGTGCACCCGGGCCACGGTCTCCTGGCCGCGGTAGCAGCCCTTGTGCAGGTGGACCGCGGTGCGCAGCCAGTCGAGCTCGTGCGGGATGGACCGGTGGTCCACGTCGCGCGCCAGCCGGGGGCGCCAGGCCTCGACGCGGAGCGCCTCCGTGGCCCAGGTCCCGGCGAGCCGCCAGCCGGTCGCCTCCCGCTCGGCGACGGCGGCCTCCAGCCGGTCGCGCGGGACCAGGACGAGGCGCCACGGGCGCTGCATGCCCGGGTGCTCGGACTCGGCGGGCCCGTACCGGGTGCCGCCCCCCGTGACCCGCGGCCAGCTGTCGCGCCAGGTGACCGGCTCGCCCTCGGCACCCTCGGCGTCGACGGCCTCACCGATCGCCGCGTACTCGGCGGTCACGTCGGCGATCTCGACCTGCATCATGAACTTCATGCGCTGCAGCCAGGCAGCCAGCTCGGGCGCGTGCGAGGGCTCCGTGACGAGCCAGGTGGCCTCGCCGTCGTCGACCACCGACGCGGCGTGCTCGAGGTGGCCCTGCGGCGACAGCACGAGCAGCTCGGTGGACTGCCGGGGGCGCAGGTCCGCGAGGTCCTGCGAGGTGATCGAGTGCAGCCAGCCCAGGCGGTCGGGCCCCGCGACACGGACCACGCCCAGGTGAGACTGGTCCACCACCGCGCCGCCGCGCGCCAGCGCGCGCTGCTCCGCGACGGGGTCGCCGTAGTGCCAGGCGATCCCAGCGTCGGGCCCGGTCGCGGCGACTGCGCCGTGGCGGGCCAGGAGGGGGCTCGTGTAGTCGGTCATGAGGGTCACCTACCGTGCAGCGTCGGACGGGGTGCCGCCATTCCCGGCAGCCGCGTCACAGCCGGTCCAGCTCCGCCGACGCGTAGGAACGCAGGGGCTCACCGAACGCGGCCAGCTCCTCGACCCAGAGGAGCCGTCCCTCGACGAGGCCGTACAGCCGCTTGGACGCGCTCACCACCGACGCGGTCGACGTGCGGGCGATGAAGTCCGTCGCCAGGTCGATGCGGCCGTTGCCCACGGCGCCCAGGTAGAGGCTCAGCCGGCCGGAGGCGTCGGTGACGAGCACCTCGACGGCGTGCCGGTTCTCCTCCAGGCCGTCAGGGCGGTCCGTGGAGACGCGCCAGTAACCGGTCTCGGTGGACCACACCGTCCCCGCGTCGTTCGGCGTGGGCGCCACCGGAGCGGCGTCGTCGCCGTCCGTCGGGTCGGCCACGGGCTCCGGCCACTCGCCGTCGGCGGGGACCCGCTCCGGCACCTCGGCGTCCAGCACGCGCAGCGTCGACTCGAAGCGCAGGTAGGGACCGCCGTCGTGGTCGAAGACCAGGTCCTGCACGAACGTGCGCCGGTCGATGCCGGGGTACTCGATCACGCCCTCGCCCCGCCAGCTACCGACGAGCCACGCGAGGGGGTAGACCTCCGGCGCGAGGCCCTCCGGGAACGTGAAAGGCATCAGCGCTGGCCGGAGAACAGCTTGTAGACGACGTACCCGGCGAACCAGGTGATCGTCAGCGTCGCCGCGATCAGGAGGCCGATGAAGACAGCTTCGAGCGTGTGGTACATGACGACGATCCTAACCGCCAGTGCCTACGCTTCCGCCATGACCAGCACCCCTCGTTCCCTGGTGATCAAGACCACATTGGGCCTCGACCGGCCCGAGGCCACCAACCAGGCCTTCACCGTCGCGGCCGCCGCCGCCGTCGCCGGCGCGGAGGTCAGCCTGTGGCTCACCGGCGAGTCCGCGTGGTTCGCCGTGCCCGGCCGGGCAGCCGACCTCGCGCTCGAGCACGCCGCCCCGCTGCCCGACCTGCTCGCGACGATCCTCGAGGCCGGCACCGTCACGCTGTGCACCCAGTGCGCCGCCCGGCGGCAGCTCACCGAGGCCGACGTGCTGCCCGGCATCCGGATCGCCGGAGCCGCGGTCTTCGCGGAGGAGATCCTCCGCGAAGGGGCCCAGGCGATCGTCTACTGAGCGCCGCCCGGCCTGGAGCCGGGCCGCACCCGGCGCAGCAGCAGGTACAGCTCGCACCCGAGGCAGAGCCCGACGACGGCGTTGAGCGCCGCCGCGACGAACGCGACAGCGGCCGCGATCGGCACGGCGACGAGAACCCCGGACAGCCCGAGCACGACGCCCACGCCCGTCACGAGCAGGCCCACCCCCTGCGCGAAGCGGGGCGGCCGACGGTCCTCCACCTCGCTGGAGGGTGCGAGCCGCGGTCGCACGAACCGGCGAAAGACCCACCCCTGCCAGGTCCCCTCCGCCCCGCGGAGCGTGCCCAGCAGGAACCCGGCGGCCACGACCGCCAGGAGCACCAGTCCTGCCGTGCTCGCGCCGAGCAGCACCACGACGGCCAGCAGGGCAGCCGTCACTCCCGCGCCGAACCGCGGCCCGCGGGGGTCGATCCCCAGCGCCGTACCGTCCGCCGTACCCGTCCGCGTCACCTGCGCGTCCTTCCGTGATCCATCGTCAGGTCGTCCATCGTCAGGTCGTCCACCGTGCTGAGCGCCTCCACCGCCTGCCTGCGAGAGACTGCGCCGCTCATCCGCGCCACCTCGCGGCCCGAAGGGTCGAGCACGAGCACCGTGGGCGTGCGCAGCACGCCGAGCTCCCGCACCAGGTCGAGGTCCTCGTCCACGTCGAGCTCCCGGTGCGTGACACCGGCGTGGCCGTCCGCGAGCTCGCCGAGCACGCGGGCCGTCGCACGGCAGGGGGCGCACACCGCGGCGGAGAGCTGGAGGAAGGTGGCCCGGGCGCCCAGGACGACGCCCTGGTCCGTCCAGTCGCGGGCGGTCGCGGCGGGCCGCGCCCGCACCGCTCCTTGGCGACGCGACCACCACACGCCGATCGCCGCCGTGATCACCATCACCACCGCGAGCATCACCAATCCGTCTGCCATACCTCTCCCCCTGGACGTCCTGCCACGTCAGCGGCCCGGCCGCCGCACCATTCTGGCCCACTCCACGCCCCTGGCGGCGCACGGCCCGCCGCGGTCGAGATCTGAACGGCTTTCAACTATCTCGATCGTGCGTGATACGTTGCCCGAGCGAAATATCTTCTGGGGGGAATGTGTGGTAATGGACGATTTTCCCACCAGGTCCTGGAACGGACTGGTGATCCCCGCCCCTGGCGTCTACACCCTGGACCCCGCGCACAAGAGACTCGGCTTCCTGGCCATGCACATGATGGTCAGCCCGGTCCGCGGCGAGTTCGGTGACGGGTCGGCCACGGTGCACGTGACGGAGGACCCGCTCTCCTCGCAGATCAGCGCGACCATCGTCGCCTCGACGATCAACACGCTGAACCCCGAGCGGGACGCCCACCTGGCGAGCCCCGACTTCCTGGACGTGGCGGAGCACCCCACCATCGAGTTCCGCAGCACCGGCATGAAGCTCAAGGACCAGGTGGACCCGATCTTCTCCTGGGCTCGGCTCAAGGCGAACGCCTCCGGCCACCGCCCGGCGAACCTCGGTGAGCCCGACCACGCCACCGGCCGTTTCGTCGTCCCCGGCGAGCTGACCATCAAGGGCGTCACGCGCCCGGTCGAGCTCGAGCTCCAGTACGGGGGCGCCCGGCGCGACCCCTACGGACGCGACATCTTCGGGTTCAGCGCCACCTGCGAGATCGACCGCGAGGACTACGGCCTGCTCTGGAACGTCGCCCTCGAGACCGGCGGTGTGCTGGTCGCCAAGAAGGTCCGGATCGAGATCGCCGGCGAGGCGATCCGTCAGGCCTGACGCGGCCTCAGCCCACGACCATCCGGCCCACGACGAACACGAGGATGCCGCCCACCGCCACGGGCAGAGCGCTCGCGGACAGGCTGGGAAGCCGGCGCCGCAGTGCGGGCAGCTGCTCGAGCAGCAGGTGCAGCGCCCCGACCACCAGGCCGGCCACCACGCCGGACCAGAGCCCGCTCACCGTGTCGATGTTCGGCAGGACGGTCCCGACCGCCCCGCCCGCGACGACCGCCCCGCCGAGGGTGACCGCGAGCCTGGCCCAGCCCTTGAGCGGTACCGCGGACAGCGCCGCGGCGAGGGCGATCGCGGCGGCGCTCGTCACCACGAGCGCCGCACCGGCCTCGGACCGGCCTGCCGCCACCCAGCCCGCGCACGCAAGAGCGACCACCACCCCGGCGACGGAGCCGGAGACCGACTCCACCAGCCGGGGACGCCCGCCCCGGCGCATCATCTCGGAGAGGAACGCGAGCACCATGCCGGCAGCCAGCACCATGGGCAGGTACCTCAGCACGGGCTCCCCCGGCGTCGCGTACGCGACGGCGACCGAACCGATGCCGGCGAGCATCACGACGAGGCGGGTGCCACCTTCGGCCGGCAGCCGCAGGAGGCCTGGCCATCCCAGCGCGAGCAGGACGACGAGGGCGACGGCGGCTCCGGCGAGCGCCAGCGTGCTGACGTAGGCCGCGGCGGCCACGCCGGCGGCGAGCGCGGCGGTGACGACGGCACGGGTTGAGACGGACACGACCCCGAGTGTCCCAGATCGGGCGGGCGCCATCGCTCCCCCACGCCCCTTCCAGGGTCTGGCAAGGCCCCGCACAGGGCCCGGACACCCCTCATGACGACCATGTCACAACCAACTCACGCGGCTCTGACCAGCACCGTGGTAGGAAGGAAAAGGGCGTGTAACATGCACGCAACAAGCAACAAGGCAGACTTCCGGAAGCCACGGAGGCTACGGGGCGACGTCGCTCGCGCGGATGTTGTCGAGCCGGGACGGTTGCATGGCGCCGGTCCGAGAGGAGGTGCGTCGAGTATGGCTGAGCTGTTGATCCTCACTCCCGCGACGGGGGGCTCGGCCGAGGTGCTTCCAGCACTGGGGCTTCTGTCCCATCGTGTCCGGGTCCTGCCCATGGAGCCGTCGGCCCTCGTCGACGCCCCTGACGCAGACGTCGTCCTCCTCGACGCCCGCCGCGACCTGGTCGCGGCGCGCACCACCTGCCGACTCCTCCACGCCACGGGCCTCACCGTCCCGCTCGTGCTGGTGCTCACGGAGGGTGGCCTCACGGTCGTCACGCACGAGTGGGGCGCTGACGACCTCCTCCTCGAGAACGCGTCCCCCGCCGAGGTCGAGGCGCGCCTCCGCCTGGTGGTGGAGCGCTCCGCCAGGGGCCCCGCCGAGGAGAGCCAGCAGGAGATCTCCGCCGGCGAGCTCGCCATCGACGCCGGCGGTTACACCGCCCGCCTCCGCGGCCGCCCCATCGACCTGACCTACAAGGAGTTCGAGCTCCTCAAGTACCTGGTCCAGCACCCGGGCCGCGTCTTCACGCGCGCCCAGCTGCTGCAGGAGGTCTGGGGCTACGACTACTACGGCGGCACCCGCACCGTCGACGTCCACGTGCGTCGCCTGCGCGCCAAGCTCGGCCCGGAGCACGAGCAGCTCATCGGCACGGTCCGCAACGTCGGCTATCGCTTCGACCCGCCCAAGGAGCAGCGAGCGGCCGACGACGGAGCCTCCTCCGGCGCACCCGGCACCTCGGGCACGGGCTCCGGTCCGGGGACTCCCGCCGGTCCCACCACGACCGCCGAGACAGCGGCTCCAGCCCCTGCAGGTGGCTGACCCCTCCGCGCGCCGGTGGCCGACCCCGCCGGATGCCGCGTAGGTTCGTTCCCGTGACGGCAGTCGACAGCGCCACCGCGCGCACTGACGCGGACCCGAATCGTTCCGCGCCCGCACGGCAGCCGGTGACCTCGGCCACGATGAGCGACTACACCTCCGCCCTGGTCGACGGACCGTGGCGGCACGAGTTCGTGCCCGCCAACGGATCGCGGTTCCACGTCGCGCTCACCGGCCCGGACGACCGGAGCGCGCCGCTGGTCGTCCTGCTGCACGGCTTCCCGCAGTTCTGGTGGACCTGGCGGCACCAGATGCCGGCCCTCGCCGACGCCGGGTACCGGGTCGCGGCGATGGACCTGCGAGGCACCGGCGCGTCGGACAAGCCGCCGTGGGGCTACGACGCACCGACCCGGACCAGCGACGTCGCGGGGGTCATCCGGTCGCTGGGCCGGGAGCGGGCGGTCGTCGTCGGCCACGGTCAGGGCGGGACGCTCGCCTGGGCCATGGCCGCGCTGCAGCCCGACGTGACCGCTGCGGTGGCCGCGCTCGCGGCGCCGCACCCCAGCGGCGTGCGCGTGTCGCCGTACTCGCTCCTCACGCCGGTCGCGCGCCGGCAGCTCGCCTTCTACCAGGTGCCGACGCTCCCGGAGCGGGCGCTCGTCCGCGCCGACCTCGTGGACCGCGTGCTGGCCTCGGGCGCCGCGTCACCCTTCGACAAGGACGTCGTGGCGAGCTATCGCGACGTGGTCCGCATCCCGTTCGCCGCACACACCGCGATGGAGGCCCTGCGCTGGTCCGTCCGGTCCCGGTCGCGCCCGGCCGGCCGCCGGTACCTCGCCGCGCTCCGCCGGCCCGTCGTCGTCCCGGCCCTGCAGGTGCACGGGGCGCAGGACGGCCTGCTGCGCCGGGACGTCGCCGACGCCGACGCCGCCGTGCTCGCGCGAGACTTCCGCTTCGAGCTGGTGCGTGGCGCCGGGCACTTCCTTCCCGAGGAGGCGCCCGACGCCGTCACGCAGATCCTGCTGGACTGGCTCCCTCGGGCGGCTGCGGAGCAGTGACGACGTCCGTGAGCCGGTCCGGGACGGGCCGCACCGGGCTGGTCTTCACCATGAGCTCCGCCTTCGCGGGATCCACCTCGCCGATGCCGTAGGACGGGCACCACTTCCGCACCGTGCACGCCCCGCAGGCCGGGCGCCGCGCGAAGCAGACCCGGCGGCCGTGCCACACGAGCCGCTGGCTGAGGTCGGTCCACTCGCGGCGCGGGATGAGCTCGCCCACCTCGGCCTCGACCTTCACGGGGTCCTCGGCGGTGGTCCAGCCGAGGCGCCGGGCCAACCTCCCGAAATGCGTGTCCACGGTGATGCCCGGTACGCCGAAGGCGTTCCCCAGCACCACGTTGGCCGTCTTGCGCCCGACGCCGGGGAGCGTCACGAGGTCGGCGAGCCGGGGCGGTACCTGGCCGTCGAACCGCTCGACGAGGGCCGTACCGAGCCCCATCAGCGCCTTGGCCTTGGCGCGGTAGAAGCCGAGCGGCTTGAGGAGCTGCTCGAGCTCGTCCGGGTCGGCTGACGCGTACGCCTCGGCGTCCGGGTAGCGGGCGAAGAGGGTGGGGGTCGTCGCGTTCACCCGGACATCGGTGGTCTGGGCGCTCAGGACCGTGGCGACCAGCAGCTCGAGCGGCGTGCTGAAGTCGAGCTCGGCCCTCGCGTCCGGGTACGTGAGACCGAGCTCCCGGTTGATGCGCCGGGCCCGGCGCACGAGCGCCAGCCGGCTCTCCCCCGCGAACCGGCGCGCGCCGTCGGGCGCCGGGGCCTTCTCGGTACCCGGCCTGGTCGCGGTCGTCCCGTCCTCCGTCATGTCCGACAGGCTAGCCACGGCCACCCACACCCGCGCCGCCCGCGGGGTTGTATACAAGTGCACAACGGTGCGAGAGTGAACACCATGACGACGCCGCAGCAGGTCCTCCCCGGACCTGCGCCCCGCAGGCAGTCCGGCGCCCGGGCTGTCTACGAGCTGCTCCGCGAGCGCATCATCGCCGGCGCGCTGGCCCCGGGCGAGCGTCTCACCGAGCCGCTGCTCAGCGGCAGCCTCGGCGTCTCCCGCACCCCGCTCCGCGAGGCGCTCCGCCTGCTCCAGGCCGAGGGCCTCGTCGACGAGCTCCCGACCGGCGGCGTGCGGGTGGCGCCGCTGGACCTGGCGGACGCCCGGCGGGTGTCGGCCGTGCGCGCCCGGCTGGAGGGCCTGCTCACCGCCGAGGCGTGCGAACGGGCCACGCCGGACGACGTCGAGCGGCTCCATCGCCTCGTCGACCTCATGGCGGCCGTCCGCGGCCACGAGGACGAGGTGCTGCGCCTCGGCGCGCAGTTCCACGGCGAGATCGAGCGCATCGCCGACAACGCCTGGTGCTCGGCCCTGCTGCGCCAGATCCGAGGGCACGTGGACCGGTACCGCCTGCTCGCCGCGCGGCGCAGGGCGGGTACCACGGACCACGTCGACGAGCACCGGGCGGTCGCCGCCGCCGTCGAGCGCGGTGACCCCGCCGCCGCCGAGGCCGCCATGCGCGCCCACATCGAGCGCAGCGCCGAGATGACCGAGCAGGCCCTGACCGACCGGACCTCCACGACCCCCTGACCGGGGACAGCACCCGAGAAGAGAGCACCGATGCCGCACTCCCACCACCTCCGCGTCTACAAGAGCGCCGAGAACCTCGACCGCAAGGACCAGCTGGCCTGGAAGCTGGCGGAGCTTGCCACCGACCCGGTGGAGCCCACGCCCGAGGTCGTCGACATGGTGATCAACCGCGTGATCGACAACGCCGCGGTGGCCGCGGCGAGCCTGACCCGAGGGCCCGCCGTCGCGTCCCGGGCCCAGGCCCAGGCGCACCCGTACCGGCCCGGCGCCACCGTGTTCGGCCTCGCCCCCGAGGCGACGAGCAGCCCTGAGTGGGCCGCGTGGGCCAACGGCGTGGCGGTGCGCGAGCTCGACTTCCACGACACGTTCCTCGCCGCCGAGTACTCCCACCCCGGCGACAACATCCCGCCGATCCTGGCCGTGGCCCAGCACGCCGGCTGCGACGGCCGTGCCCTCGTGCGGGGCATCGTCACGGGCTACGAGATCCAGGTGGACCTGGTGAAGGCGATCAGCCTGCACAAGCACAAGATCGACCACGTGGCCCACCTCGGGCCGAGCGCGGCGGCGGGCATCGGCACGCTCCTGGGCCTGGACACCGAGACGGTGTTCCAGGCGATCGGCCAGGCTCTGCACACCACGACCGCGACCCGCCAGTCCCGCAAGGGCCAGATCTCCACGTGGAAGGCCCACGCCCCCGCCTTCGCCGGCAAGGTCGCCGTCGAGGCCGTGGACCGCGCCATGCGCGGCCAGACGTCCCCTGAGCCCGTCTACGAGGGCGAGGACGGGGTGGTCGCCTGGCTGCTCGACGGCCCGGACGCCGCGTACGACGTCGTCCTGCCCTCCCCGGGCGAGCCGCGCACCGGCATCCTGGACACGTACACGAAGGAGCACAGCGCCGAGTACCAGGCGCAGGCCATCATCGACCTGGCCCGTGCCCTGGGCTCCGAGCGGCCCGAGCTCTGCGACCCCGCCACCGTTGCGAGCATCGTGCTGCACACCAGCCACCACACCCACTACGTGATCGGCTCGGGCGCGAACGACCCTCAGAAGTACGACCCCACGGCGTCCCGCGAGACCCTCGACCACTCGGTGCCGTACATCTTCACCGTCGCGCTGCAGGACGGCGGGTGGCACCACGTCGACTCCTACGCCCCCGAGCGCGCGCAGCGCCCCGACACGGTCGAGCTGTGGCGCAAGGTCACCACCGCCGAGGACCCGGAGTGGACCCGGCGCTACCACTCGACGGACCCGGCCGAGAAGGCGTTCGGCGGCCGTGTCGAGATCACGCTGACGAGCGGCGAGGTGGTCACGCGCGAGATCGCCGTGGCCGACGCCCACCCGCTCGGCGCCCGGCCCTTCGCCCGCGCGCAGTACGTCGCGAAGTTCCGCACGCTGGCGGCGGGCGTCCTCGAGGACGCGGAGATCGAGCGCTTCCTCGCCCTCGCCGAGCGGCTGCCGGAGCTCACCGCGGCCGAGGTCCGCGAGCTGACGATCGTCGCCCGGCCCGGCCTCCTCGAGTCGGCCGGGTCGCCGCGCGGCCTCTTCGATCTCGGGGTCGCGTGATGCTGTTCAGCCGGACCACCCCCGCCGCGAAGCGGCGCGCGTTCCGCGAGCGCCTCGCGGCTGGCGAGATCCTGCGCTTCCCCGGCGCCTTCAACCCGTTGTCCGCACGTCTGATCCAGGACAAGGGCTTCGACGGCGTCTACGTCTCGGGGGCGGTGCTGTCGGCGGACCTGGGGCTGCCCGACATCGGCCTGACGACGCTGACCGAGGTCGCGGGCCGGGCGGGGCAGATCGCCCGCGTCACGGATCTCCCGGCCCTGGTCGACGCCGACACCGGCTTCGGCGAGCCGATGAACATGGCCCGTACCGTGCAGACCATGGAGGACGCCGGAGTGGCCGGCATCCACGTCGAGGACCAGGTCAACCCGAAGCGCTGCGGGCACCTCGACGGCAAGGAGGTGGTGGGCCTGGCCGACGCCGTCCGGCGCGTCCGGGCCGCCGTCGACGGCCGCCGCGACCCCGACTTCCTCATCATGGCGCGCACGGACGTGCGCGGTACCGAGCCGGGCGAGCGCGGCCTGCGGCTCGCGATCGACCGCGCCAAGGCCCTGGCCGACGCCGGGGCGGACGCGATCTTCCCGGAGGCCATGGCGGACCTGTCGGAGTTCGAGGCCGTGGCGTCCGCCCTGGACGTCCCCGTGCTCGCCAACATGACGGAGTTCGGCAAGTCCGAGCTGTTCACCGCGCAGCAGCTCGCCGACGCCGGTGCCCGCATCGTCATCTACCCGGTGACCCTGCTGCGGATCGCCATGGGGGCCGCGGAGCGCGCCCTCGACGAGATCGCGTCGTCGGGCACGCAGGAGGCCCTGGTGCCGCAGATGCAGACCCGGGCCCGCCTGTACGAGCTCGTCGACTACGCGGGCTACAACCACTTCGACGACCAGGTCTTCACCTACCGACCCTGACCACCCGCTCGACCAGCACCACCCCCGCCGACACCGAGCCGCTCACGAAGGAGTGACCGCATGACGATCACCGAACCCACCCCCGAGATCCGCAAGGGCCTTGCCGGCGTGGTCGCCGACACCACGTCCGTCTCGAAGATCGACCAGGAGTCCAACTCGCTGCTCTACCGGGGCTACCCGGTCCAGGACCTCGCGGCCCGCACGTCGTTCGAGGAGGTCGCGTACCTCCTGTGGCACGGCGAGCTGCCGACCCCGGCCCAGCTCGCCGACCAGACCTCCGTCGAGCGGGCGCACCGCGCGCTGACGCCGGAGGTCCGCGCGGCGATCGAGGCGCTGCCCCTCGACTGCCACCCCATGGACGTCTGCCGCACAGCGGTCTCCGTCCTGGGCGCCCATGACCCGCAGGCCGAGGACTCGTCCCCGGAGGCCGAGCTCGCCAAGGCGCTGCGGCTCTTCGCCGTGCTCCCCGCCGTGGTGGCCTTCGACCAGCGCCGCCGCCGCGGCCAGGACCTCGTCGAGCCGCGCGACGACCTGGGCTACGCCCAGAACTTCCTGTGGATGGCGTTCGGCGAGGAGGCCGACCCCACCGTGGTCAAGGGCTTCGAGGTGTCGATGGTGCTCTACGCCGAGCACTCGTTCAACGCGTCGACGTTCACCGCGCGCGTGATCACGTCCACGCTCGCCGACCTCCACTCGGCCGTCACCGGCGCGATCGGCGCGCTCAAGGGCCCGCTGCACGGCGGCGCGAACGAGGCGGTCATGGCCACGTTCGAGGAGATCGGCTCGGCGGACCGCGCCGAGGCGTGGCTCGACGACGCGCTGGCCCAGAAGAAGAAGATCATGGGCTTCGGTCACCGCGTCTACAAGCACGGCGACTCCCGGGTGCCCACGATGCGCGGCGTGCTCGAGGACCTCGCGGCCCACTACGACCGCCCGGACCTCCTGGACCTGTACCGGTCGCTCGAGGCGGCCATGACCGAGCGCAAGAACATCCTGCCGAACCTGGACTACCCGGCCGGACCCGCGTACCACCTCATGGGTTTCGACACGAACATCTTCACGCCGCTGTTCGTCGCGTCCCGGGTGACCGGGTGGACGGCGCACGTCATGGAGCAGCGCGCCGCCAACGCGCTGATCCGGCCGGTGTGCGCCTACGTCGGCCCGGAGCGCCGGGACGTCCCGTAGCCGGGAGCGTGGTGGCCGGAGCGTCGTGGCCGGACCAGGCCACGCGAAGGCGACATAACCGCCCAACCCGGGCTCCGGCGTCGGCCCGCGGCGCCTAATGCCCGGCAAACTCGCCAAGGTAAGGCAGACTGGTTGGTGGAAACCTTTATGGACGAAAGTCCCCGACACGTGAGGACACCCCTGGTGGACGACGACGTCGTACTCTCTGCCCCCCTCTTCGCGGACATGGACCGCGAGGAGACCCGTGCGCTCTTCGACTCCATGGTTCCCGTGGAGCTGGTCCGAGGCGACGTCCTCTTCCGCGAGGGCGAGCCGGGCGACCGGCTCTATGTCATCGCGCAGGGCAAGATCAAGCTGGGCCGCCGCTCCACGGACGGCCGCGAGAACCTGCTGTCGATCCTCGGTCCCGGGGAGATGTTCGGCGAGCTGTCGCTGTTCGACCCGGGCCCCCGCACGGCGTCCGCGTCGTCCGTGTCCGACGCGATGGTCTACGAGCTGCGCCACGACGCGCTGGTGAAGTGGGTCGCGGAGCACCCGAACGTGGCCATGCGCCTGCTCGGCGCGCTCGCGCGCCGGCTGCGCCGCACGAACGACTCGCTCGCGGACCTCGTGTTCTCCGACGTCCCCGGCCGCGTCGCGAAGGCGCTGCTGGACCTCTCGACCCGCTTCGGCGAGCCCAACGACGACGGCATCCGCGTAGCCCACGACCTCACGCAGGAGGAGCTGGCCCAGCTGGTCGGCGCCTCGCGCGAGACGGTGAACAAGGCCCTGGCCGACTTCGCGACCCGCGGCTGGGTCCGGCGCGAGGGCCGCGCGGTGGTCCTGCTGGACCTGGACCGGCTGGAGCGCCGCGCGCGGTAAGCACGGCTGGCCCGACGACGACGAAGCCCGCCTCCCGTACGGAAGGCGGGCTTCGCTGTCGGCTGGCATCGGTGACCTAGATGGTGCCACCGCCCCCAAGTGCATCCCCGAGCGCATCCATGAACCAGTAGAACAGTGCGATGGCTGCGATCACCACGACGCCGAAGACAGCGAGCACGACCGCACCGAAGACCTGCTTCTTGTCCATGGACGCCTTCCACTGCGAGTCCGGTTCAGCCATCCTGGGTCGCTCAGAAGACGAAGGACAGTCACGCCAGCTCGACGATCACTTCCACCTCGACCGGGGCGTCGAGCGGCAGCGCCGCGACGCCCACGGCGCTGCGGGCGTGCACCCCGGCGTCTCCGAAGATCTCGCCCAGGACGTTGCTCGCGCCGTTGATCACCGCGGGCTGCCCCGTGAACGACGGGTCGCTCGCCACGAACCCGACGACCTTGACCACCCGGGCCACCGCATCGAGGCTGCCCGTCACCGACCGGACCGCGGCGAGCGCGTTCAGCGCGCAGGTCCGGGCGTAGGTCGCGGCGTCCTCCGGGGTCACCAGGCCGTCACCGAGCCCGACCTTGCCCGCCTCGGGCAGGGCGCCGTCGACGAAGGGCAGCTGCCCGGAGGTGAAGACCAGGTTGCCGGTGCGCACCGCGGGGACGTAGGCCGCGACGGGCGCCGCCACGTCGGGCAGCGTGATGCCCAGCTCGGCGAGACGTGCCTCGTGACCCATCCCGGTCAGCCCTGTCCGCCGGTCGGGCGCTTCAGGTAGGCGACGAGGCCGGTGCCGTCGGGGCCCGGGACCACCTGGACGAGCTCCCAGCCGTCGGAGCCCCACTGGTCGAGGATCGCCTTGGTGTTGTGGATGAGGAGGGGGATCGTCGCGTACTCCCACGTGGTTGCCATGTGGCTGATGCTAGCCCGCGATCCCCCACACGACCTGCACAGGCCGACAGGCCGCTCGCGGCGCACCTGAAGGGCCGAAACCCGTAACCTAGGCACATGGCCAACCCCCGCGAGCCACGTCGGATCACGCGTACCCTCCCCGCCACCCAGCTCATCGCGCTGCTGCTGGCGTTCGTCCTCACCGCAGGCGTCGGCGGCGTCCTCGCCGCAGGTCTGGTGATCCCGCTCGCCGCGGGCGCCGACGCCACGACGGACACCGCCGTGAAGCTGTTCGACGAGGTCCCGGAAGAGCTGGTGCGCGCACCCCTGTCGGAGCAGTCCCGTGTGTACGCGAGCGACGGCACCACGCTGCTGGCCACCTTCTACGCGCAGAACCGGATCGTGGTGCCCCTCGACCAGGTATCGCAGGCCATGAAGGAAGCGGCCATCGCCATCGAGGACCGCCGCTTCTACGAGCACGGCGGTGTGGACCCCGAGGGCATCATGCGTGCGGCCGTGCGGAACGCGGGCGGTACCGAGGGGACGCAGGGCGCGTCGACGCTGACCCAGCAGTACGTGAAGAACGTGCTGATCGAGGAGGCGGACAAGGCCGACGACGCCTTCGGCGTCATGAAGGCCCGCGAGGACTCGCTCGAGCGCAAGCTGCGGGAGGCCAAGCTCGCGATCGCGCTCGAGAAGACGATGACCAAGGACCAGATCCTCGAGGGCTACCTCAACATCGCGCAGTTCGGCAAGAACCTGTACGGCGTCGAGACGGCAGCCCGCTACTACTTCAGCAAGCACGCGTCCGAGCTCTCCCAGCTCGAGGCGGCGACCATCGCCGGCATCACCAAGGCGCCCACGGAGTTCGACCCGCTGACGAACCCCGAAGAGGCCCAGAAGCGTCGCAACCTTGTGCTGCACACGATGTGGGAAGAGGGCTACATCGCGAACACCGCCGACTACGAGGCGATGAAGGCCACGCCGATCGCCGACACCCTCCGGGTGACGCCGGTCGACCTGGGCTGCCAGACCGCGGGCGGTGCCGCGTTCTTCTGCGAGTACGTCATCAAGGAGATCATCCTCAGCCCCGAGTTCGGGGAGACCCCGGCCGACCGGCAGGCGCTGCTGTACCGCGGCGGTCTGGACATCATCACCACCCTGGACATGGGCAAGCAGGCGGCGGCTGAGGCCGCCGTCAACGGCGCTGTCCCGGCCAACGACCAGAGCGGCCTCGAGGCCGCGATGGCCTCTGTGGAGCCGGGGACGGGCAAGATCCTTGCCATGGCGCAGAACGTGCCGTTCGACGCGAGCGAGGAGCCCGCGCCGCGTACCACCGCCGTGAATTACGCGGCGGACGCCGCCCACGGTGGCTCCCGCGGCTTCCAGGTGGGCTCGAACTTCAAGCCGTTCGTGCTCGCCGAGTGGCTCCGCTCCGGACACCGCCTCTACGACACGGTCAACGCCAACAAGGTCGATCGCGTCGTGAGCTCCTTCAAGACGCCGTGCGTGGGCAGCCTGGGCCGGGACACGTGGTCGCCCGCCAACTCCGACGGCAACGGCGGCGGCACCATGAGCGTCATCGAGGCCACGTACAACTCCGTGAACACGGCCTACGCGAGCATGGGACACCAGCTCGACCTCTGCGCCCTGCGCACCACCGCGTGGAACATGGGCTTCCGGCCCACCAACTCGAACCAGGGCAACCCGCACGCGGTCTACGACCCGGTCGAGACGGACATCGACGTGCGCGCCCCGATGATCATCGGCACCCAGGAGTCGTCCCCGCTGCACCAGGCCGCCGCGTACGCGACGATCGCCAGTGGCGGCACCTACTGCGAGCCCGTCGCGATCCTGAAGGTCACGAACACGGACGGCGCGGAGCTCCCGGTTCCCTCGGCGAACTGCAACCCGAACGCCCTGCCGGCGAACATCGCCCACACGATGACGTTCGCGATGCAGAACGTGTTCACCAAGGGCACCGCGATCGGCAAGGGACCGGAGGGCGGCCGTCCCGCCGCTGGCAAGACCGGTACCACCCAGTACTCGTGGCACACATGGTTCACCGGCTACACCGCCCAGCTCGCCACCTCGGTCTGGGTGGGCGACGTCGAAGGTCTGGTCCGTCACGAGAACATGCGGGTCAACGGGAAGTACTGGCGGGGCTTCATGTACGGAAGCTACGTGGCCGCGCCGATCTGGCAGCAGTACACCAACGCCGCGAGCGTGGGCATGCCGCACGTCGGCTTCGGCGCCCCCGACCCCAACCTGATCGGTCAGCCCGCGGCCCCGCCGCCGCCTCCCGCACCGGAGCCCGGCAACCCAGGCGGTGGCGGTGGCAACCCCGGCGGCGGTGACGGGGGTGGCGGAGACGGCGGTGGTGACGGCGGTGACGGTGGCGATGGCGGCGGCGTCGTCATCCTCCCGCCGCCGGGTGGTGGCGGCGACAACGGCGGCGGCAACGGTAACGGCGGCCAGCCCTGAACGGCGTGGGAGTCCTGAAGGCGCTCGGGATCGCCGGCGGCATCGCCGCCGGCGGTCTGGCGTACGCGCACCTCGAGAGCAAGCTCTTCACCGTCCGCCGCGCCACGCTGCCGATCCTGCCGCGTGGTGAGCGCCCGGTCCGGGTGCTGCACATCAGCGACCTGCACCTGACGCCCGGCCAGCGGTCCAAGCAGGCCTGGGTCCGGTCGCTCGCCGACCTGCGGCCCGACGTCGTGGTGAACACGGGCGACAACTTCGGTCACCGGCAGGCTCTGGCCCCGCTGCTCGACTCGCTGGGTCCGCTCCTCGGCGTGCCGGGCGCGTTCGTCATGGGGTCGAACGACTACTTCGCCCCCACGTTCAAGAACCCGGCCCGCTACCTGCTGCCGGACGCGCGGGTGGACCCGGTTGCCCCCGAGGCCCTGCCGACCGAGGCGCTGGCGACAGCCTTCACTCGTGCCGGATGGAAGGACCTGACCAACCGGCGCGACGTCGTGGAGCTGGCGGACGGCCGGCTCCTGGGGCTCGTCGGGATGGACGACCCGCACCTCGACCGGGACCGGATGCCGGCCCCGGGCCGCGCACCCGGCGAGGACGAGGCGGTGCTGCGGCTCGGCGTGGTGCACGCGCCGTACATCCGCGCGCTCGACGCCCTGCGGGACGACGACGTGGACGCGATCATCGCGGGCCACACGCACGGCGGCCAGCTGCGTGTCCCCTACTTCGGTGCCCTCGTGACCAACTGCGACCTGGACCGTCGCAGGGCGAGCGGCCTGCACGGCTGGCCCGGGCCCCGGCCCGACCGGGACGGCGGCGAGGGCTCGACGTGGCTCCACGTCTCCGCAGGAGCCGGCACGTCGCCGTACTGGCAGATCCGCTTCGCGTGCCGGCCTGAAGCCACCCTCCTGACCCTCGTCGCGTCGTCGGTCTGAGCACCGCCCGGAGCCGTGATCCTGCCCACGGGCTTTCGGTTTCCGTTCCGGTCCGTCCGTGGGCTATTCTGGGCACGCTTCCGCAGCATGGGTTCACGCCCTGACGGCGAGAGTGATCCCTCGGGGTGTGGCGCAGCTTGGTAGCGCGCTTCGTTCGGGACGAAGAGGTCGCAGGTTCAAATCCTGTCACCCCGACCATGTGAAAGGCCCTCTGACCAGCGGAAACGCATGGTCGGAGGGCCTTTCGCCTTGCCGGAACACCGGCGTGCGGAACCGACGGTGGTCCGCTGTGGGCAGGTGGCCGCCGTCTACGGACGACTGCGTTCTGCCGCCTTCCTCATGAGGCGGGTCAGCCGAGCGACGGTGAGCAGGCCGACCGCAGACGCCACCACCAGTACGGCGATGACCGGGATCGGTGCTCCTGCGAACAGGACCGGCCAGGTCGCAGCGCGCCCCAGGATCATGGAGCCCCACACCGGAATCGTGAAAAGCGCCGTCACGGCGACAGCGCTGCATCCGAGTACGAGAGCTGCTCGGACCTTTCCGCCGCGCCGTGCCCAGCGACGGCTCCGCCATACTCCGCGCACGCACAGGGCGAGGAGAGCGAAGGCAGCGACGGTGATGAGGAGGTCGCGGCTCGGGCCAGGCGCGGACGGCGCGGTTCCGAGTGCTCCGGTGGCGGATCCCTCGTACAGGGCGGCGGCGATCTCGTACGGATCGGGGCCGGTGCTTGCCTGCAGCACTGCTACGCCGACCTCGTCCGGGAAAAGTCCCTGGTAGGCGCCGGTTCCGGCACCGACGCCGGAATGCGAGACCCGTTCGACGCCGCCGTCGGCCGGTGGCCCGCTGTACCAGCCCAGCGCGTAGAGGCCTCCCTCCGGCGCTTGACGGCGGTGCATCTCGTCCCGCATCGCGGTGGACTGCACATCCTCGCCGTCGGGCAGGGCGCCGTGCTGGAACCGGAGCCAGATGCCCAGGTCGTGAGCCGTGGAGGTCACACCGCCCGCACCGGCGACCCACGCGTCAGGACCGGAGACCCGGACGGGCATCCCGTACACCTGGGCATGTCCGGGAGCCCCCTGGACCTGGTGGCCCGTGGAAGCGCTCGTGGTCTCCGACATTCCCAGCGGATCGAGGACCTTCTGCTGCAGATAGGTATCGAACGTGGTGCCCGAGACCTCTTCGACGAGCCACGCGCAGATCCAGTAGTTCGGGTTCGAATAGGCCCAGTCGGCGCCGGGCTCAGCATCCAGCCGGCTGCGTGACAGCAGCTGGCTTACGTCGCGCGAGGACCGCGGCCCCGCCGCGTATTGGTCGAATCCGAGGGCCGCGTCGGTGATCCCGCTCGACTGATTCAGGAGCTGCCGTACCGTGATGGACTCGGCACGCTCGTCGCCGAGCCGCAGGGCTGGCAGATAGTCCATGACCGGGGCATCGAGGTCCACGTGTCCCTCCTCGACGAGCTGCAGCACCGCCGTCGCAGTGAACGACTTCGACAGCGACTCGATGCGAAACGGCGTGTGCTCATCGACCGCGCGTCCATCGACATGTCCCGCGCCGACCGCTACCTGCACGTGGTCCCCACGTGTGACGACGGCGGCGATCGCCGGGACTCCGCTCTCGTGCACCACGTTCAGCCACGCCTGGACGTCCGCTGCCGGCGGTGTCGCCGAGGCTCGCTGCACCGGCGAGAGCGCGATCTGCGCCAGGGATACGAGGACCACGCCGACGACGACGGAGCCGGTGCGGACGGATCGGGAGCGCGCCGCTGGCGCTTCTCTGCTCATGCGTCACACGCTAGGAACTCGTCGACACGCGACGGCAGGCCCGTCCGGCCCCTCGGTGGGCGGCGAGATACCCCCTGAACGGCGGGGTGCGCCGAGGTGGCGAGAACGCGAGAATGCGGACATGTTCGACGTCTTTGCCTGGGGTGGGATCCTGCTGCCCGTGGTGGTCGCCGCCGTGCTTGCGGCGCGGCTGCTGCTGTTGCGTCGGCACGAGGCAGAGCTCGGCTGGGAGCTCGCGGCGCACAAGGAGTCGCGCGCTGCGGAGACCGAGCAGCGCATCCGTTCGGAGCATGCTGCCGAGCTGTCGCGCACGATCCACGACGACCTCGGTCACCGCCTCACGCTCGCTTCGATCGAGGCCGCCGCTCTGCGCACGCGCGCAGGCGCAGACCTCGCACCGGATCTCGAACGGCTGCGTGCGTCCATCTCGGCGTGCGTCGAGGCGCTGAACCGGTCGGTCAGCGGTCTCGGCCAGGAGGCGGTGAGACCCGGGTTGGCCGAAAGCATCGAACGCATCGCCGATGACGTCCGCCGGACCGGTACCCCGGTGCGCGTCGACATCCAAGGCATGAAGGGACGTGTGGCTGGATCGACGCCGTCCTCGACCACGACCAGCACTGCGGTCTCGGTGGCGCGTGAAGGATGTACGAACGCGCTGCGCCATGCCCCCGGAGCGCCGATCGCCATCCTTCTCCGGGTCGACCGTGACGACGTCGTCATCGAGGTGAGGAACGATTCCGCGGATATCGCCGTCGATCCGACCGTCGCCCCGACCGGCGGGCATGGCCTGCGGGGGCTCGCTGCCCAGGTCAAGGAGCTCGGCGGCTCGCTGGAGGCCGGCCCCGGTGGTGATGGTTGGCACGTTCGCGCCCGCCTGCCGGTGCAGGCCACGACCGGGGTGGACGACGCTCGGCGCGTGCTCGTGGATCGGCGTCGCCGGACACGCCGGATGCTCATCGCTCTCCCCATGGCGACTGCCGCACTCCTGATCGCGATCCCTGTGGGCGCGGTGCTCGGACAGGCGGCGCTCTCCCGTCTTTCTTCCGCGGACTTCGCCGCCATCACCGTCGGGGAGCCCGAGGACAGCGCCCGTACCCGACTCCCGGTCATGGAGATGGAGGCACCACCGCAACAGCGGGGATCGGGTACCTGTCGGCACTACGAGTCGACGTTCAGTCCGTTCGAACGCACCGACGTCTATGAAGTCTGTTTCGCGAACGGGCGAGTGAGCACGGCGACGATCATCCCGGCGCCATGATGCATGCTCCGAAGGCCGACGACGGTTCGGAGCCGATCCGTGTCGCACTGATCGACGATGAGCCGCTCATCCGAGCCGGCCTGCGAACGATCCTCGAGAACGATCCACGCCTGCGCGTCGTCCTCGAGCACGGAGACGGTCTCGGCGTCGTCCCGGCGGTCCGAGGAGCCCGGTGCGACGTGGCCCTGGTGGACGTGAGGATGCCGGGGCGTTCGGGGCTCGACGCGATCGCGGATCTGCGCGCGGCAGGCACCTCGGCCCGGCTGGTCGTGCTGACCACGTTCGCCGACGCCGAGTACCTGCGCCGTGCGGTAGAGCTGTCCGTGGACGGGTACGTGACGAAGGCCAGCGCCCCGGAGGACCTCGTCAAGGCAGTGCACACTGTCCATTCCGGCGGCGCTGCGTTGTCGCCCGTCGTGGCCCGTTGGCTGCTGGAGAACGCGGCAGCACCGATGTCACGACGGGCCGAAGCCCGTGACGCGGTCGCGCGGCTCACGCCACGTCAACACGAAGTCCTCCTCGGCATCGCACGAGGTCAGGACAACGCCCAGATCGCCCGCGGACTGCACCTCTCCGAAGCGACGGTGAAAGGCTACGTCAGCGAGGTGCTCCAACGCCTCGGCGTGGAGCGTCGGGTACAGGCGGCCGTACTCGCCCATCAAGCCGGGTACAGCTAGGGCCTGTCCTGTGAATCGCGGAGCCAGAGGATGATGGCTGCGATCGTGAGTTCGGACCGGTAGTAGGCGGCTCGTTTGGTGTATCGGGTGGCCAGGGCGCGGAACTGCTTGAGGCGGTTGAAGCACCGCTCGACGACGTTGCGGCCCTTGTAGGTCTGCGGGTCGAACGCGGGCGGTCGCCCGCCGGCTCTGCCGCGGCGGAGCCGGTGGGCGGCGTGGTCCTTCTTCTCGGGGCTGGTGAACGCGATCCCGCGCCGGCGCAGCGCGCGGCGGGTCGCGGGGCTGGAGTACGCCTTGTCGGCCAGGACCCGGTCGGGCCTCTTGCGGGGCCGTCCGGGTCCGTCGCGTTTCACGCTGACCTGGTCCAGCAGGGGCAACAGCTGCGGGTTGTCCCCAGCCTGCCCCGGCGTCAGGATCACGCTCATCGGCAGGCCGCGGGCGTCGGTCGCCAGGTGGATCTTGGACGTCAGTCCGCCCCTCGACCGGCCGAGCGCCTCATCAGCGACCGCGAGGTCTTCGACCCAGCCGGCCTTGCAGCCCCCTTTTTCCGGGCACCGGCAGCGTGCTGGTGGGCCCGGACGTTGGTCGAGTCGATCGAGAAGGTCCACTCGACCTTCCCGACCGCGTCGTCCTTGACCTGCACGTGGTCCAGGATCCGTTCCCAGGTCCCGTCCGCGGTCCACCGACGCAGCCGCTCGTGCAGCGTCTTCCACGGCCCGTACTTCGCAGGCACGTCCCGCCACGGCGTCCCGGCCCGCAGCCGCCACA
>NZ_JBXTSN010000020.1:0-96735 GCF_057158775.1 Antribacter sp. NEAU-D49
CCCCCCCCCCCCCCCCCCCCCCACCGAACTGCCGATCAGACGGGGCGATAATTCCGCGGTGGACACGAACCTGCTCGCCCAGCGGCTGCGCGCGGCCGGCTACGCCCCTCGCTCGGTGGTCCCGGCGACCGGCGGCGCCGTCGCCACGGCCGCCCTGGTGACCCTCGACGACGGCAGCCGGATCTTCGCCAAGACCTTGGCCGGCCCTGCCTCGGACCTGTTCGAGATCGAGGCGGAGGGCCTCCGCGCCCTCCGCGAGCTCGGCGGGGCGAGCACGCCGGAGATCCTCCTGAGCACGCCGGAGCTGCTGGTCCTCGAAGCGGTGGAGCCGCGCCGTGACGAGGAGGGCTTCTGGGAGCAGGCGGGCCGCATGCTCGCCCGGGTGCACACGAAGGCCGTGGGGACCCGGTTCGGCTGGCACCACGACGGCTGGCTCGGCCGCCTCCGCCAGGACAACACCTGGACCGACGACGGCGCCCGGTTCTTCGCCGAGCGCCGCGTGCTGCGATGGCTGTCCGAACCGCTGGTCGAGGCGGCTTTCGACGCCGAGGACCGCAGGGCCCTGGAGCGGTTGTGCGCCGCGCTGCCCGACCTCGTGCCCGAGCAGCCGCCCGTGCTCAACCACGGCGACCTGTGGAGTGAGAACCTCCTCGCGTCGGCCGCGGGTGAGCCGCTCTTCGTCGACCCGGCGGTCTCCTACACCTGGGCCGAGTCCGACCTGTCGATGGTCTGGTCCGCGACCCGGCCGCCGGAGTCCGACCGGTTCTTCTCCGCGTACGCGGAGACCGCCCCGCTCCACGACGGCTGGCAGGAGCGCATGCCGGTGCTGCACCTGCGCGAGCTGCTCAGCATCATCGCCCACGACGACGACCACTGGGGCGCCGCCGCGGCGGTCCGCGAGGTCATCGCGCCGTTCGCGAGCAGGTGAAGCGCCCGGACCTGTTCTCGCAATGCGATGAGATCGTCTATCGCCTAGTATGGATACGATCGCATCGCTTGGAGGAGACATGGTCGCCCGCGTACCGGCCAAGGTCGGCAAGGGTCTTCGTGACCTCGGAGAGCATGTGCGTACATGGCGAAAGCTCAACGGACTCACGCAGCAGATGCTTGCCGAGCGAGCCAACATCTCTGCTCAGACGGTCCGGGCGATCGAGTCCGGGTCGAGGGGCGTATCAGTCGAGAACGTCCTCCGGGTCTTGTGGGTCCTTGGGCTGATCGACCCCGTCGTCGCGGCGATCGACCCTCTCGAGCACCCCGTCGGACGTCTACGGGCGGAACAGAACCTACCGACGAGGGTCCACCGGCCGAGGAGCCTCTGATGCCGGCGCGGCTCGTCGTCTCCCTCGTGCTGCCCGATGGTTTCGAGGTGCTCGCTGGCACGCTGCTCGTGAACAACGTCAGGAGCACCGAGTCGTCGGCTTTCCAGTACGACACCGGGTACTTGGCAGACCCTCGCGCGTACCCTCTCGATCCCGAGCTCCCCCTCGTCGACTGGCCGATCCATGCCTCGCCGGGCCGGGCGCTCTTTCGCTGCTTCAACGACTCGACGCCGGACCGGTGGGGGCGGGCTCTCCTCGAGCGAGCGGCGACACGGGCCGAGGATCTCGCTTCCGGCAGGCGGCGTTCGTTGCTCGAGGTGGACTATCTGCTGGGCGTGCACGACGAGACTCGTCAGGGTGCGCTCCGGTTCGCAGTCGCCCCAGGTGAGTACCGAGCCGGCGACGATGACGGTGTCCCGCGAATGGTCGACCTGGAGCGACTACTGGCCCTGAGCGATGACCTCGCGCGGGACCCGGCCGCAGATGCAGACCTGCACGACCTCATTGCTGCTGGAAGCTCCTTGGGGGGTGCGAGGCCGAAGGCATCGGTTCGCGACGACGACGGCACCCTTCTGATCGCGAAGTTCCCCAACCCGGCAGGGGACGAGTGGGATGTTCCCGGGTGGGAGAGCCTCACCCTGGACCTCGCGAGGGATGCAGGAATTGACGTGCCTCCGCACCGGCTGGTCGAGATCGGCGGGAGGAACGTACTCCTCCTCGAGCGATTCGACAGGGTCGGGGCCCGTCGGATCGGCTACATGTCCGCCATCACGCTGTCGCAGGCAACCGACGGCGAACGGGGTACCACGATGGTGGACGTCGCCGACTTCTTCGAGCGCGAAGCGGCCTCCGCCGACACCGACCTGCCTGAGATGCTCCGCAGAGCGCTCTTCTCGCTCGTTGTCTCCAACACCGACAACCATCTCCGGAACCACGGGTTCCTTCGGGTAGCGGACGGCTGGCGCCTGTCACCTGCGTTCGACGTCAACCCCAACCCCGGTCCGGTGCGTTTCGCCACCGAGCTCGGGGCCGGCAGCACCGTGGCCGACGCTCTCGCGTGGTCGGACGTCTTCAGGGTCGAACGATCCCGTGCCTCGGAGATGCTTGCAGAAATCGTCGAGACCGTTGCCGGTTGGCGTCGTCGTGCGATCGAAGCGGGCCTGCCGGGCCGTGAGATCCGCTTGATGAGTGGTGCTTTCGAGTCAGCTCTGGGCCGGGAAGCGCAACGCCTCGTCGCTACGGCTTGATCGGGCCCACTGCGGAGCTGCTCAGGTCGACGGTCGTGTACCCCGGCTTCGTGACGGTCACCTGGCAACGCACCTTGAAGCCGCTCGCGGCCGAGGGGATGGTCGCGTAGTGCTGGGTGAGCGGCCGGCCCGTCTTCGCGAACTCCGTCGGGTCGCCCGCGCCGTCGCCGTGGAAGAAGCGGTAGGCGTACGTGGCGCCGGGGATGCTGTTCACCTTGCAGGTCAGCCGCTCGCCCACCTTCAGGGTGCCGGTGGCCTGCGGCTTGTCGACGGTGAGCGTCGCCTTGATCACCTCAGGGGTGTGCCCGGACATGGCGGTGGCCGGCTCGTGGCCGGCGGCCGTCGCGGTCAGCTCGACCTTCAGCTGCTGGCCGACGTCGGACTGCTGCACCCGGTACGTGCAGCCGCCGTCGGTCGCGAGCCGGGTGGTGCCGCGGAACCACACGCAGGTGGTCGCCTCGGGAGCCGGCGTCCACCCGTCGGCCGTCGCGGTGAGGTCCTGGTCGAAGACGGGGTTGCCGGCGATCCCCACCGTGCCGACGGTGAACAGGGCAGGCGGCGGCGGGGGCGGCGGCTCCACCACGACCGGCTTCGGCTCGGGCTCCGGGAGGGTGGGCGAGGGGGTGGGTGACGGCGACGGCGACGGCGACGGGGGTGGTGACGAGGGCTCCGGCGGGGGAGGGGTCGGTGACGCCGAGACGGTCGGCATCGTGACGACGGGCCTCGTGGGCTCGTCGTCGGGCACGAAGGCGAAGGCGGCGGCCGTACCCAGGCCCGCCACCAGAACTGCCGCGAGGCCCACCAGCAGGGCACGGCGCGGCTTGCGGGGCACGTGCGTGCCCTCCGCCCCGGCCACGCCGGGAGGCCCCTCCGGGAGCGTCACCGGCGCCGCGAGGTGCGTCGCCGTGGGCATGGCCGTGAACGGGTCCGGCACGGGCGTGTGCAGCGGCACGCCGAGCGGCGCCCCGCGGAGGTTGGTCGGGTCGTCGTCGACCACCGGCGCCGTGACGGCGCCCAGCGGCATCGCACCCCGCTGCCCGACGGCGGCCGCGACCGCCGCCGCGGTGGGCCGCGCGGCCGGGTCCTTGGCGAGGCACGCGGTGACGAGCGGGCGGAGCCAGTCCGGGCAGGGGCCGAGGTCCGGCTGCTCGTGGACCACCCGGTAGAGGATCGCGCTCGGCGTGCCGTCGCCGAACGGGCGCAGCCCGGTGGCAGCGACGTGCGCGAGGAGACCGAGGGCCCACACGTCGGCGGCGGGAGTCACCGCCAGGCCGCGGGCCTGCTCCGGCGCCATGAAGTGCGGGGTGCCGATCTGCAGCCCGGTGGTGGTGAGGCCGGTCGCGTCGAGCGTGCGGGCCACCCCGAGGTCGATGACGCGAGGCCCGTCCGGGGCCAGGATGACGTTCGACGGCTTGAGGTCCCGGTGGACCAGCCCGGCACGATGGATCGCGACGAGGGCCTCGGCGACGCCTTCGACCAGCGAGCGGACCGCCGTCGAAGGCAGGGGACCGCGGTCGGTGACGGCCTGCGCGAGCGTAGGCCCGGGTACGTGCTCCGTGGCCATCCACGGGCGGGGCGCGTCCGGGTCGGCGTCGACCAGGGCTGCGGTGAACGGGCTGCGGACGCGGGACGCGGCCTCGATCTCCCGCCGGAAGCGCACCCGGAAGTCCGGGGTGCGGGCGTGCTCGGCGAGCACGGCCTTCACCGCGAGCAGGCGGCCGCTGCGCATGCGCGCGAGGTACACGGTGCCCATGCCACCGCTCCCCAGCCGTCCGAGGAGCGTGTAGCCACCCAGCTCGGCGGGGTCGCCGGGCACGAGCGGAGCGGCGTTCGGCGGCGGGCCGAACGGACCGGTCGCGGACGTCACGGAGGCACCCCCTGGAGTTCCGGACAGATAAGGCGAAAGCGCACGATGTCTTTCGCCCGCAGAGATTAGCGCAGGCGGGTTGACGCGCGTGAGTGCGGCCGGAAACCGGGAGGCGACGGACCCGGGGGAACTACCTAAGCGATTTTGCTGACTTGACGAGAACGTGACCGATGGGGAACCGTGTCATGGACCACGAAAACGTCGGGAGGGCTCATGAGCATCACTGTCGTCGTCCCGACGTTCAACGAGGGACCGAACATCGCCGAGCTGGTGCGCCGCCTCGGTGAAGCGCTCGCCGGCCGCGGGGCCGAGGTGCTCTTCGTCGACGACTCGCGCGACGACACGCCGGCCGAGATCGAGCGGGTGGCGGCCGCCGCGCAGCTGCCCGTGCGGATGATCCACCGGGACGTCCCCACGGGCGGTCTCAGCGGGGCGGTCGTCGAGGGCCTGCGCTCGGTCACCACTCAGTGGGCGGTCGTCATGGACGGCGACCTGCAGCACCCGCCGGAGCTCGTGCCGTCGCTCGTCGCGACGGGGGAGAAGCTCGGCGCCGAGGTGGTCGTTGCCTCGCGGTACCTCAAGGGTGGCGACGCCACGGGCCTGGACGGCCGCTGGCGGCACCTCGTGTCGACGGCGTCGTCGCTGCTCGCACGGTCCATGTTCCCCAAGCGGCTGCGCAACGTGACCGATCCCATGACCGGGTTCTTCGCGGTGCGCCCCGACGCGCTCGAGCTCGACGCGCTGCGCCCGCGCGGCTTCAAGATCCTGCTCGAGATCCTCGCCCGCAACACGGTGGTGGTGGCCGAGGAGCCGTTCGTGTTCGGCGAGCGGTTCGCCGGTGAGTCCAAGGCGTCGCTGGTCAACGGCCTGCGGTACGTGGAGCAGCTGGCGTCCCTGCGGTTCGGCCGCATGTCGCGGTTCGCCATCATCGGCGGCTTCGGCGCGGTGATGAACCTGGCGATCATGTGGCTGCTGGTCCACCCGTTCCAGATGGGCTACGTCTGGGCGGCGGTCGTGGCTGCGGCGGTGACCATCACCACGAACTTCCTCCTCCAGGAGCGTTTCGTCTTCCGCGACCTGCGGAACGAGGGCCGCAGCCTGTGGAACCGCATGGCCCACTCGTTCGCCTTCAACGGCACGGAGGCGGCCTTGCGCCTGCCGTTCCTCGTCTGGATCGTCGAGGCGACGGGGGCCCCCGCGGTGCTCGTGCAGGCCATCACGCTCGTGGTCGCCTTCCTGCTGCGGTTCGTCTTCCACTCGCAGGTGGTCTACCGCCCGCGGCGCACCACCCCGGTGGGTCCGGTGGCCGCCGAGCTGCCTGCCGTGGCGGAGCAGCTGCCGGCCGTCGGGGAGCGCGACACCACCCGCTGAGGCGGGGTGTGTCGAACCAGACCAGCCCCCGAGTTTCGGTGGCGACCAGCGGACGGGTACAGTATTCCGGTTGCCTCGGCGAGGGACGTCTGACGGCCGCAGCGGATCGAAAGACCCGCTTCGCGCCCCAATGTCCGTGATCGACTGGGCGGCCGTCGGTGGATGTCCCGGACCTTCGGGCCGGATCCCGTACGCGCTGCCTCGCGTCCGTCACGCGTCCCACGCCGACGCAGCCGCCCCGCTTCCACAGCCATTTTCCTCCCAGGAGTGATTTATCGTGTCCGAGATCAAGCTCGTCGCCGAGACCCGTACCGAGTTCGGCAAGGGTGCCGCCCGTCGCATCCGTCGTGAGGCCAAGATTCCCGCGGTCCTCTACGGCCACGGCACCGACCCCGTGCACGTCGCCCTCCCGGGCCACGAGACGTCGCTCGCGCTGCGCCACAGCAACGCCCTCTTCTCCATCGAGCTCGACGGCAAGGGCCAGCTGGCCATCGCCAAGGACGTGCAGCGCGACCCGGTGCGCAACGTCATCGAGCACATCGACCTCCTCGTCGTCCGCAAGGGCGAGAAGGTCACCGTCGACATCCAGGTGAACGTGGTCGGCGAGTCGGCCCCGGGCACCATCCACCTCGTCGAGACGCAGACGCTGTCGGTCGAGGCCGAGGCCACGAACCTGCCCGAGTCGGTCGACGTCGACATCACGGGCCTCGAGGCCGGCGCGCACATCAGCGCCGCCGAGGTGAAGCTGCCCGCCGGCGCCACGCTGCTCACCGACGGCGACCACCTGGTCGTCGCGATCGCCGAGCCGCGCGGCAACGCTGCCGACGAGGCCGCGGACGCGGCCCAGGCTGCCGAGCAGTCCGCTCAGTCGGCCGCTGCCGCCGAGGCCTGAGCCTCCGCGTAGCACCAGCCTGTGCCAGAAGCTCCCCGGTAGGTTTCCCGGGGAGCTTCTGGCACTCTGCGGGTTTGTACCCCCTGACGAGGAGATGACGTGAGCGACCAGCCCTGGCTCGTGGTCGGGCTCGGCAACCCCGGGCCCCAGTACGCCGGCAACCGGCACAACGTGGGCCAGATGGTGCTGGACCTGCTCGCCGCGCGCACGGGCGGCCGGTTCGCCCGCCACGCGCGGGCGCAGGCCGTCGTCGCCGAGGGCCGGCTGGGCGTGCTGCCGGGCGGGGTCCCCGGGCCCCGCGTGGTCCTGGCCAAGCCCACCACGTACATGAACACGTCGGGCGGGCCTGTCAGCGGCCTCCTGAAGTACTACGGCGTGGACCCCGACCACCTGGTGGTGGTGCACGACGAGGTGGACATCCCGTTCGACACCATCAAGCTCAAGACAGGCGGCGGCGAGGGCGGCCACAACGGGCTGCGCGACATCTCGAAGGCGCTCGGCACCAAGGACTACTTCCGGGTCCGGGTGGGGGTCGGCCGGCCGCCGGGCCGCATGGACACGGCCGACTACGTGCTCAAGGACTTCTCCGCGACGGAGCGCAAGGACCTGCCGATCCTGCTCGACGACGCGGCCGACGCGGCCGAGATGCTGGTCACCGAAGGGCTGCTCGCGGCCCAGGGGAAGTTCCACCCAGCCAAAGGGTGAAAAGGAGCGCAACGGGTGAAAAGCCGCGAAAGGGTGAAGTCTGGCTTTCACCCCGTGGACAGCCGTGAACGGCGCGGGTCCGCTTCGATACTTCAAGCATGGCCCCCGCAGCTCCGTCGCAGCCGCATGTGCTCGTCGTCATCCAGAACCTGCCTTTCCGGATCGACCGCCGCGTCCGGACGGAGTGCCGCGCTCTGACGGACGCCGGGTACCGCGTCAGCGTGATCTGCCCCAAGGAGATCCGCGACGAGCAGGACCGGTTCATGCTGGACGACACGACGGTCTACTCCTACCCCGCCCCGCCCGACTCGGTCGGCGTGGCCGGCTACGTCCGGGAGTTCCTCGTCTGCTGGCTGCAGACCGCCCGGCTCTCCGTGCGCGTGTACCGCGACGCCCCGTTCCGCGTGATCCAGGCGTGCAACCCGCCGGACACGTACTGGGCGCTGGCGCTGCTGTGGCGTGTGCTGTTCGGGGTCAGGTTCGTCTACGACCAGCACGACCTCTGCCCCGAGGTCTACGAGGCCCGGTTCGGCCGCACCGGCTTTCTCCACCGGGTGCTGCGCCTGCTCGAGGGCGCCACGTACCGGACCGCCGACCGCGTCATCTCGACGAACACGTCGTACCAGGAGATCGCCCAGGCGCGCGGCAAGGTTCCCGCCGACCGGAGCGTCGTCGTGATGAGCACGCCCGACGCCGAGCAGATGCGTCGCCGGGAGTCCCGGCCGGAGCTGCGCGGCGACGCCAAGCACCTCGTCTGCTACGTCGGCATCATGGGCCCGCAGGACGGCGTGGACCGGCTCCTCGCGGCGGCCGACCACGTGATCCGCGCGCGGGGGCGCACCGACGTGCGGTTCGCGCTCCTCGGCTTCGGC
This sequence comes from Antribacter sp. NEAU-D49, assembly GCF_057158775.1. Classification (NCBI taxonomy): domain Bacteria; kingdom Bacillati; phylum Actinomycetota; class Actinomycetes; order Micrococcales; family Promicromonosporaceae; genus Antribacter; species Antribacter sp. NEAU-D49. The sequence goes on from NZ_JBXTSN010000020.1 coordinate 8,274, forward strand.
GACTCCCTGGAGGCTCTCCGCCAGGAGTGCACCGAGCGCGGCCTCGACGAGTGGGTGCAGTTCACCGGCAAGGTGGACCACAACGCCATCGGGCGCTGGCTGTCGTCCGCAGACCTCGGCGTCACGCCCGACCCCCCGAGCGAGTTCAACGACCGGTCCACGATGAACAAGACGCTCGAGTACATGGCGCACGAGCTGCCCGTGGTGGCGACGGACCTCACGGAGACCCGGCGCAGCGCCGGGGACGCCGCGCGCTACGTCGCCGGCAACGACCCCCGGGACCTCGGCGACGCGATCCTCGAGATCCTCGACGACCCGGAGCGCGCCCGGACCATGGGGCTGATCGGGCGGGCGCGGATCGAGGACGAGCTGTCCTGGAAGCGGCAGGCCGAGGTGTACGTCGGTGCGTTCGACGGTGTGACAGGGCGCGTCGCGGTTCACCCGGCCTCGTCCGGGTGAATAGAGCACGAACCGCCAGGTGACGCCATATCACCGGCATACAGTGCGGGCGTGCGAACCACCCTGATCGGCATGCTGGCCGCGGCCGGCCTGGTCGCGACGCTGGGCGGAGGCGCCGTCGTCGCCCCCGCGTCCGCGGCGACCGACCCCTGCGGTCCCGGCTCCAGCCCCGTCGTCTGCGAGAACTCCAAGCCTGGAGACCCGGCGAGCGAGTGGGACATCGAGGGCGCGGGTGACCCGGAGATCCAGGGCTTCGCCACGGACATCAGCGTCGACGCCGGCGACACCGTCGGCTTCAAGATCGACACGGACGCCACGGCGTACACGATCGACGTCTACCGCACCGGCTGGTACCAGGGGCTCGGCGCCCGGTGGATCACCGCCGTGCCGGTGTCGGCCACGCTTCCCCAGGTGCAGCCCGAGTGCGAGTCGGACCTGGAGACGGGGCTCTACGACTGCGGGAGCTGGAACCTCTCGGCCTCCTGGGCCGTCCCCGCCGACGCCGTCTCAGGGGTCTACGTAGCCCTGCTGACCCGCACGGACACGGGTGGCGCCAGCCACATCACCTTCGTGGTGCGCGACGACGACAGCCACTCCGACATCGTCTTCCAGACGTCGGACACCACATGGCACGCCTACAACACCTACGGCGGGTCGAGCTTCTACCAGGGCGGCGCCGTGGGTCGCGCGTACGAGCTCAGCTACAACCGGCCCTTCGCCACGCGCTCGCACGAGCGAGGCCGTGACTTCTACTTCAGCGCCGAGTACGCGATGGTGCGGTTCCTCGAGCAGAACGGGTACGACGTCACGTACCAGGCCGGGGTGGACACCGACCGGTACGGCGAGCTCCTGCTCAACCACGACGTGTTCCTCTCCGTGGGGCACGACGAGTACTGGTCGGGGCAGCAGCGCGCGAACGTCGAGGCGGCACGGGACGCCGGCGTGAACCTCATGTTCCTCAGCGGCAACGAGGTGTACTGGCGCACCCGGTGGGCGCCGTCCACGGCCGGGGCCTCGACCCCGTACCGGACGATGGTCTCGTACAAGGAGACCTGGTCGAACAAGAAGCTCGACACCTTGTCGGCCGAGTGGACCGGTACGTGGCGCGACCCCCGCTTCGCCGCGCCCGCGGACGGCGGCGGCACGCCTGAGAACGCCCTCACCGGCACCCTCTACATGTCCAACTTCTCCGACCTGCCGGTGACGGTCTCGGCGGAGGAGGGCAGGCTGCGGCTGTGGCGCGGCACCAGCCTCGCGACGCTGCCCGCGGGCACCTCAGCGGAGCTGGCGCCGCACACCGTCGGCTACGAGTCCAACGAGGACCTCGACAACGGGCACCGGCCCCCGGGCCTCATCCGGCTCTCCACCACCGTGGGCGCCGTCCCCGAGTACCTCCAGGACTTCGGCAACACCGTGCGGCCGGGCACCACCACGCACCACGTGACCCAGTACCGGGCGGCGAGCGGCGCGCTCGTCTTCTCCGCCGGCTCCGTCCAGTGGACGTGGGGTCTCGATGCCGAGCATGACGGGCTCGGCGCTCCCGCCGACCCGCGCATGCGGCAGGCCACCGCCAACGTCCTCGCGGACATGGACGCCCAGCCCGCCACCCCCGCGGGCATCGTCGCCACGCCCAAATCGTCCGACACGACGGGGCCGACGGCGCAGCTCGCCGCCCCCGCGGCCGGTGCCGACCTCACGAACGGCTCGCTGGTGACGGTCTCGGGCACCGCGTCCGACGTCGGCGGGCGCGTCGCGGGGGTCGAGGTGTCGCTCGACGGCGGTGCCACCTGGCACCCCGCGCAGGGCCGCGAGACCTGGTCGTACACCGGCCGGCTGTCCGGCTCGGGCGCTGTGGAGCTTCGCGCGCGTGCCGTGGACGACAGCGCCAACATCGGCGCGGCCGTGGCCCGGAGCGTCGACGTCGCGTGCCCCTGCACGGTGTTCGGCGACGAGGTGCCGCCCGTCCCCGCGGCGGACGACGCGGCCCCGGTGGAGCTCGGCCTGCGCTTCACGCCGATGAGCACGGGCTTCGTCGCGGGCGTCCGCTTCTACAAGGGACCCGGCAACACGGGGACGCACCGCGGCACGCTGTGGGACCGGAACGGCCAGGTCCTGGCCCAGGCCACCTTCATCGACGAGACGTCCACGGGCTGGCAGACGGTCCGGTTCGCCCAGCCCGTTCCCGTGGCCGCCGGGGAACCGTACGTCGTGTCGTACACGGCGCCCGCAGGCCGGTACGCGATCGCCGAGGGGGCCTTCGTCGCCCGTGGCCGTGACGCGGCCCCCCTCCTGGTCGACGGCGGCTTCGGCGCCACGCCCGCGGGCCTGTTCGGGCAGCCCGGCACCTTCCCCACGAGCTCCTTCGGCAACGCCGCCTACTACGTGGACCCGCTCTTCACGGCGAGCGACGACTCGCCGCTCGCGGCGTTCGCCGCCGAACCGCTCGGTGGCTCCGTGAGCGTGCCGCTCGGCTCGGCGGTGCGCGTGCGGCTGTCGAAGCCCGTCGACCCCGCCTCGGTGTCGCTCGCCCTCGTGGACGAGGCGGGCAACACGGTCGCGGGCAGCACCGCGTACGACGCTGTGACCCGCACGGTCACGTTCACGCCCGCCGCGCCGCTCGCCGGCTTCGCGGGGCACACGGCGACGGTGGCCGCCAGGTCCCTGGACGGTCTCGGCGTCTCGAGCGGCAGCACGTGGTCGTTCCGGACGGTCCGCCCGGCGTCCGCCGCCTGCCCCTGCGGGCTGTACGACGACGCCGTGGTCCCCGACCTGGTCGACGTCCCCGACCCCGACCCGGTCACCCTCGGCGTGCGGTTCACCCCGGCGGAGGCCGGGACCGTGACCGGCGCGCAGCTCTACAAGGGGCCGACGGGCACCGGCCCGTACACCGCCTACCTGTGGGGGCCTGACGGTCAGGTGCTCGCGCAGGGTCAGGTCACGCAGACGGTGAGCAAGGGCTGGCAGGACGTGCCCTTCGCTGTTCCCGCCCAGGTCCAGGAAGGGGTCCAGTACACGGTGGGCTACCGCGCCCCGGCCGGCCGGTACTCCGTGACCCCGGGCGGGCTCGCCACGCCGCTCACCGTCGGCAGCCTCAGCACCCCGGCCACCGCGGGCGTCTACACGTACGGGGCCGGCCGTCCCACCACGCCGACGTCCTCCAGCTATCTCGTCGACGTGGTGTACGACCCCACCCCGCCCGGTCCGTCGGTCACGAGCCGCACCCCGGCGGCGGGCGCGGTCGAGGTGGCGGTCGGCACGCCCGTGTCCGTCACCGTCTCGGAGGCGGTCGCCCCCGGCGCCACGCTCACCGTGACCGACGGCGCCGGGGTTGCCGCCGCGGGTACCGTCGCCGTGTCGGCCGACGGCCGGACGATCACCCTCGACCCGGCGACCGACCTCACGCACGGCAGCGCGCACACGGTGGCCTTCAGCGCGCAGACGGCCGACGACGGCACCGCCGTCGGGCCGCTGAACTGGACATTCACCACGCAGCCCGCGGCTGGGACGTGCCCCTGCACGATCTTCGGCGGGGCGACGCCGCCCATCAGCTCCAGCGACGACGGCGCAGCCGTCGAGCTGGGCACGCGCTTCGTGGCCGACCACTCGGGCGTGGTGTCGGCCGTGCGGTTCTACCGCGGGGCCGGGAACGACGGCCCGCACACGGTGACGCTGTGGTCGGCCACCGGGTCGGTGCTGGCGACCACGACGGCGCCCACGGCGACCACCGAGGGCTGGCAGACGGTTCCCTTCCCCGTGCCGTACCCGGTCGTCGCCGGCACGACGTACACGGTGTCGTACCTGGCGCCGCACGGGCACTACGCGGCCGGCGCGGGGCACTTCGCGCAGGCGCGCACGGTGGGACCGCTGAGCACCCCCGTGGGTGCCGGGGTCTTCGCCTACGGCGGCGGCTTCCCGCAGTACTCCTGGAACGACGCCGGCTACTGGGTGGACCCCGTGTTCACCAGCGCGTCGCTGGGGCTGGTGACGACGACGCCCGCAGGCGGCGCGACCGGGGTGGACCCGGCGACGACCGTGAGCGCGCGGCTCACGTACGCGCCCGTCGGCGAGGAGCCCGTGCTGCGGCTCTCCGGCCCGGCCGGGACGGTCGCCGGCGTGAGCACGTTCGACGCCGCGACGCGCACCGTGACGTTCACGCCGACCGCGGGCCTGCCCGCCGGCGTGCTCGTCGCCGCGAGCGTCGCCGTGGCCGGGGACACCGTGGGCTCGTGGATGTTCACGACCCGCGTGCCGCTGCCCGCGGGCACGGTGAGCCTCTGGTCCGAGGCGGACGCACCTGCCGTCGCGAGCTGGTCCGACCCCGACCCCGTCCAGGTGGGCACGCGCGTGCACGTGAGCGCCGCGGGGACCGTGCACGGCATCCGGTTCTACAAGGGGGCGCAGAACACCGGCACCCACACGGGGTACCTGTGGTCCGCGTCCGGCGGCCTGCTCGCGAGCGGGACCTTCGCCGACGAGACGGCGACCGGGTGGCAGACGCTCCTCTTCGACCAGCCGGTCACCGTGGCCGCAGGGACCGACCTGGTGGCGTCCTACCGGGCGCCCGCGGGCCACTACGCCGTGACGGTCGACGCGCTGGCCACGCCGCGGGTCCAGGGGCCGCTCAGCACGCTCGTCCCCGGTGGGGCGTACGTGTACGGGACCGGCTTCCCCGGCTCCACGGTGAACCACAGCTACTGGGTGGACGTCCTGTTCGCGCCGTCGTCGCCGTGAGCGAACCGGACGAGCGCACTGTCTCGACGGGGGGCGGGGGCAGCCTCAGCCCGCCGTCAGGCTCCCGAAGAGCGTGACCTCGCACGCGCCGTCCTGGTCGCGCGCGTCGAGCACCACCGACCCGTCGTCGCGCACGAAGGTCGCCGTGGTGGCTCCGGGCCCGACGTCGGCCGCCGTCTCGGTGAACCCGCCGCCCGTGAACCAGGTGCGGTAGGCCACGAGGAGGGGCCCGCAGCCGCCGTCGGCCCGGCCGTCGAGCGTGACCTGGTAGCGGGCGCCCTCCGCGGACACGGAGCTGGAGGCGACGACCAGCCCGGCCGGGACGGCCACCACGTCGACCGGGAAGCCGTCAGCGAGCCCGCCGTCCGCGCTGCCGGGAGCCGGGGCCGCGGAGCGTCGGCCGGCCGCGGGTGCCGCGGCCGCGAGGTCCCCGAGCGTCCCCGCGGTCGCCGCCTGCGTCGGCAGCGACTCCGATCCCTCGCCGCCGGTCTGCCCGCCGCTGCGGCCCGTCACGGTGGGTACGGGCCGTGGCGAGGCCGTGCCGGAGGTGCCGTCCGCGCCCGGGGCGCCGGGCCCGCCGTCGGGCGAGGCGGTGCAGGCCGACGTGGTCAGGACGAGGGCCACGGCGAGCCGGGCCAGGGAGGGACGCACCTCGTCAGGCTAGGCGCTCCCGAGGGGGGCGACGTGACGCCTGCCAGGTGAAATCCGGCCGGGGGACTTCACCCGGGAGTGACGGGTGAACTGGGTTGCGGGGCGGCTTCCGGGCGCATGCCCGCGGCTATGTTGATCGCGGCCCGGCCCCCAGGTGCGGTGAGCGGGCCACCTGATCCCAGCCTGAAGGAAGGCAACATGTCCGAGCCGAACGTCCTGCGTGCCGCCGTGGTCGGCGCCGGGTACTGGGGGCCCAACCTCGCGCGCAACTTCGCCACCTCCGACCGGTGGGAGCTCGCGGCGGTGTGCGACCTGGACCGGGACCGGGCGTCGCGGGTCGCGCGGGCCTCCGGCGGAGCAGACGTCGAGACGTCGCTCGACGAGCTGCTGGCCCGGGACGACGTGGACGCCGTCGCGATCGCGACCCCTGCCCGCTCCCACCACGCCATCGCGATGGCGGCGCTGCGGGCCGGCAAGCACGTCGTGGTCGAGAAGCCGATCGCCGACAGCGCGGCCCTCGCGGACGAGATGGTCGCGGAGGCCGCGTCCCGCGGGCTGGTCCTCATGACGGACCACACGTTCTGCTACACGCCCGCCGTGCGGAAGATCCGGGAGCTCGTCGAGACCGGCGAGCTGGGCGACCTGCTCTACATCGACTCGGTGCGCATCAACCTGGGGCTGATCCAGCCCGACGTGGACGTGTTCTGGGACCTCGCCCCGCACGACCTGTCGATCGTGGACTTCGTGCTGCCCGGCGGGCTGCGGCCCCTGTCGGTCGCGGCGCACGGCGGCGACCCGCTCGGCACGGGCAAGGCCTGCGTCGGGTACCTGTTCATGCCGCTGGACAGCGGCGCCGTCGTGAACGTGCACGTCAACTGGCTGAGCCCCACGAAGATCCGCCGCATCACCATCGGCGGGTCCAAGCGCACCCTCGTGTGGGACGACCTCAACCCGCAGCAGCGGCTCAGCGTCTACGACCGCGGCGTCGACTACGAGCAGATCGTGGCCGACGGCGAGGAGCGCCGGGCCGCGACCGTGTCCTACCGCCTGGGCGACACCTGGTCCCCGGCCCTGCCCGAGCGCGAGGCTCTCGGCCAGATGGTCACCGAGCTGGCCGACGCGATCGGCGAGGCGCGCGTGCCGCTGACCGACGGCCGTGCCGGGCGGCGCGTGCTCGGAGTCCTCGAGGCCGCGTCGTCGAGCCTCGCCGCCGGCGGCACAGCCGTCACCCCCTACCTCGAACGAGAGCTGGAGATTTCCGCATGACCACCCTGCAGGGCGCGAACATCCTCGTCACCGGAGGCGCCGGGACGATCGGCTCGACCCTCGTGGACCAGCTCCTCGACGCGGGCGCAGCCCACGTCGACGTGCTCGACAACCTCGTGCGCGGCCGCCGCGCCAACCTTGACGACGCGCTCGCCACGGGGCGGGTGACGCTGGTCGACGGCGACATCCGCGACCGCGACACCGTCCACGACCTGACCCGCGGCAAGGACCTGGTCTTCCACCAGGCGGCGATCCGGATCACGCAGTGCGCGGAGGAGCCCCGCCTCGCGCTGGAGGTCATGGTCGACGGCACGTTCAACGTCATCGAGGCTGCCGCCGAGCACAAGGTCGGCAAGCTCGTCGCCGCCTCGAGCGCGTCGGTCTACGGCATGGCCGAGGAGTTCCCGACGCCGGAGCGGCACCACCACCACGACAACGACACCTTCTACGGTGCGTCGAAGTCGTTCAACGAGGGGATGCTCCGCTCGTTCCGCGCGATGACGGGCCTCGACTACGTGGCCCTCCGCTACTTCAACGTGTACGGGCCCCGCATGGACGTGCACGGCCTCTACACCGAGGTGCTGGTGCGCTGGATGGAGCGCATCGCCGACGGCCGGCCGCCGCTGATCTTCGGTGACGGCCAGCAGACGATGGACTTCGTCTGCGTCCCCGACATCGCGCGGGCCAACGTGCTGGCCGCCGTCGCGCCGGTCACCGAGGGCGTCTACAACATCGCCAGCGGCACCGAGACGAGCCTGCTCGAGCTCGCGGAGGCGCTGCTGCGCGCGATGGGCTCCGACCTTCCGGTCGAGCACGGGCCGGAGCGCGCGGTGAACGGCGTGGTGCGGCGGCTCGCCGACACCACGGCCGCCCGCGAGGACCTCGGGTTCGAGGCGACGATCGGCCTGGAGGACGGGCTGCGCCAGCTCGTCGAGTGGTGGAGCCCGCTGCGCGACGAGATCGCGGCCGGCCGCGCCCTGTCGTCGCACGCGACGGCCACGGCGGCGGCGGCCACGGCCCCGGCCGGGGGCGCCGCGTGACCGCGGCGAGCGAGGCGCCCTCGCGCGTCAACGTGATGAAGCCGTGGCTGGGGGCCGAGGAGGTGGCCGCCGTCACGGAGGTCATCGAGTCGGGCTGGGTGGCGCAGGGCCCCCGCGTGGCCGCGTTCGAGCGGGCCTTCGCCGAGACGATGCAGGCCGGCGAGGCCGTGGCGACGTCGAACTGCACCACCGCGCTGCACCTCGCGCTGGTCGTGGCGGGCGTGGGCCCGGGGGACGACGTCGTGGTGCCCTCCTTCTCGTTCGTCGCCACCGCGAACGCGCCCACGTACGTGGGCGCGCGGCCGGTGTTCGCCGACGTCGATCCCGTGACGGGCAACGTCACCGCCGAGACGGTCGCGGCCGCGCTCACGCCGGCCACGCGGGCGGTGATCGTCGTCGACCAGGGTGGTGTGCCCGTGGACCTCGACCCGGTGCGGGCGCTGTGCGATCCGCTCGGGATCGTCGTGGTGGAGGACGCCGCCTGCGGCGCCGGCTCCACGTACCGTGGCCGGCCGGTCGGGGCAGGCGCGGAGCTCTCCGCCTGGTCGTTCCACCCGCGCAAGATCCTCACCACGGGTGAGGGCGGCATGCTCACCACGAGCCGGCCCGAGTGGGCGGCGCGGGCGCGCCGCCTCCGCGAGCACGCGATGAGCGTCTCTGCCGCCGACCGGCACGCGGCGCTGGTGGCGCCGCCCGAGGAGTACGGCGAGATCGGCTTCAACTTCCGCATGACCGACCTCCAGGCGGCGGTGGGCCTGGTCCAGCTGGGCCGCCTCGCGGAGGTCGTGGCCCGACGACGGACGCTGGCCGCCGCCTATCGCGAGGCGCTGTCCGACGTGGCGGGCGTGCGGCTCGTCGCCGACCCCGACTGGGGCACGAGCAACTTCCAGTCCCTGTGGCTCGAGGTGCTGCCCGAGTACCCGCTCGACCGCGAAGGGCTCCTGCTGGCCCTCGCGGAGGCGGGGGTATCGGCCCGCCGCGGCATCATGGCGGCGCACCGGCAGCCCGCCCACTCGGGCCGGGACACGGGCACGGTGCCGCTGCCGGTGACGGAGCACCTGACCGACAGCACGCTGATCCTGCCGCTGTTCCACCAGATGACCGACGACGAGCTCGGCCGGGTCGTCGCGGTGGTCCGCGGCGCGTGACATGACCGGGGGAGCGGACGACGCGCCGGTCCTGCTCGTCGGCGCGAGCGGGCTGGCCCGCGAGGTGCTGGCCGTGCTGCGCGAGGCCGGGCGCCCGGTCGCCGGGATCCTGGACGACCGGCACGCGGACCTCCCGTCGCAGGTGGGCGGGGTCGCTGTGCTCGGTGGGATCGACCACGCACCCGCGCACGCCGGCGCGAGCCTGCTGCTGTGCATCGGTCCCGGCCGGGGACGGGCGGCGGTGCGCGAGCGGCTGGCGGGTGCCGGGGTCGGCGACGACCGGTTCGCCACCGTGGTGGACCCGTCGGTGCGCAACCCGGGGGGCTGCCCGGTGGGTGCGGGCTCCATCCTTCTCGCCGGGGTGACCCTCACGGCGGACGCGGTGCTGGGCGCGCACGTGGTCGCGATGCCGGGCGTGACGGTGACGCACGACTGCGCCGTGGAGGACTTCGTGACCTTCGCCGCCGGCGTGTCCCTGGGCGGCGGCGTGCGCGTCCGGCGGGCCGCCTACCTGGGGATGAATGCCTCGGTGCGGCCCGGCGTGACCGTCGGCGCGGGGGCCACCGTGGGCATGGGGGCCGTCGTGCTGACGGACGTCCCCGACGGACAGACGTGGGCCGGAGTGCCCGCACGACAGCTGGGAGAGCACCCGTGAAGGTTCCGTTCCTCGACCTGGCCGCGCAGTCGGCCGAGATTGCCGGCGAGGTGCTGCCCGCGTGGCAGGAGATCCTCGCCTCCGCCGCGTTCGTGGGCGGCCGCGAGGTGGCCGCCTTCGAGGAGGAGTACGCCGCGTACACCGGCGTGGGTCACTGCGTGGGCGTCGCCAACGGCACCGACGCGGTGGAGCTCGCGCTCCGGGCCGTGGGCGTGGGCCCGGGCGACGAGGTGATCCTGCCGGTGAACACGTTCATCGCCACGGCCGAGGCCGTGTCGCGGATCGGCGCCGTCCCCGTGCTGGTCGACGTGGACGACGAGCACCTCCTCATCGACCCCGCCGCCGTCGAGGCCGCCGTGACGCCTCGCACGCGGGCGGTCGTGCCCGTCCACCTGTACGGGCAGGTGGCTCCTGTCGAGGCGCTCGAGCCGGTCGCCGCGCGGCACGGCCTCGTGATCGTGGAGGACGCGGCGCAGTCCCAGGGGGCGTCGTCGGCCCGCGGGCGCTCCGGCGCGATGGGCCGCGTGGCGGCCACGAGCTTCTACCCGGGCAAGAACCTGGGCGCGGCCGGCGACGCGGGCGCCGTGACGACCGACGACGCCGACGTGGCCGCGTTCGTGCGGAACGTCTCCGCCCACGGGAGCACCGTCAAGTACGTCCACGACCGGGTCGGGTTCAACTCGCGGCTCGACGCCGTGCAGGCCGTGGTGCTCCGGGCCAAGCTGCGCCGGCTGGAGGGCTGGAACACGGCCCGGCGTGCGGCGGCCGAGCGGTATGCCGCCCTCCTGGCCGACGTGCCCGGCGTGCGGGTGCCCGCCACGCGGCCGGGCAGCACCGACGTGTGGCACCTGTACGTGGTGCGGGTCGAGGAGCGGGACCGGGTGCTCGCCGAGCTGGCCGCGGCCGGCGTGGGCGCGGCGATCCACTACCCCACGCCGCTGCACCTCACCGACGCCTACGCGTCCCTCGGCCTGGGGGCGGGCGCGTTCCCCGTGGCGGAGGCCGCGGCGTCGCGGCTCCTGTCGCTGCCGATGTTCCCGCACCTGACGGCAGCCCAGCAGGAGCGGGTGGTGGAGGTGCTGGCGGGGGCGGTCGCGGGGCCGGGTGCTGGTGTCGCCGGCGCGGGCACCGGCCGCGTGGTGGACGCCGCCGCCTCGGGGGTGGCCGGCCGGTGAGTCGTTCCCGGCGTGTGCTGGTGCGCCTCAACAGCCTCGAGCTCGGCGGCACGCAGATCAACGCGGTCGACCTGGCCGCGGCCCTGCGCGCGCACGGCGTCGAGTCGCACCTGGTGGGGCCGCGGGACTCGCGTCCGGACGGTCCGTCGCTGCTCGACGTCGCCGCCGCCCGCGGGGTCACCGTCGAGCCCTACGACCCGGCGCCCGGGATGCGTGCGCACGCGCGGCAGCTCGCCGAGGTGGCTGACCGGGTGCGCGCCGACCTGGTCCACGTCTACGGCTCCTGGGGTGGCGACCGGCCGGTCTTCTGGGGCCCGGCACGCGGCGGCCGACGGCCGTGGGTGCACACCGTGTACGAGATGCAGGTGGCGCCCGTCGTGTTCCGGCACGTGCCGCTCGTGGTCGGCACGGGGTACCTCCTCGACGAGGCGGTGGACCGGCCCGGGCACACCGTGCTGATCAGCCCGCCGGTCGACACCGTCGCCGACCGCCCCGGCGGTGCCGACGGCGCCGCGTTCCGGCGCGACCTCGGGCTCGGCGAGGACGACGTGCTGCTCGGCATCGTCAGCCGCCTCGACACCGACATGAAGGCCCTGCCCGTGCAGATAGCGATCGACGCGGTGCGGCACCTGGACGGCGTCACCCTCGCCGTGATCGGCACGGGCGACGCCGAGGCACGCCTGCGCGAGCGCGCGGAGAAGGTCAACGCGGCCCTGGGCCGCGACGCGGTCCGCCTGCTCGGCCCGACGGCGGACCCTCGCCCCGCGTACGACGCCTCCGACGTGGTGCTCGGCATGGGCGGGTCCGCGGCGCGGGCTCTCGCGTTCGGCACGCCGCTCGTGGTGCAGGGCGAGGCGGGCTGGTCGTGCCTGTTCGAGCCGGCGACCGCGGAGGCGCTGGCCCGCAACAGCTACTGGAGCCCCGACCCCGTGCCCGACCCGGTCGGCACGCTGGTCGGCGCCCTGCGCCCCCTCCTCGGCGACCCGGCGCGCCGGGCCGAGCTGGGCGCGTTCGGGCGGGAGTTCGCCCTGGGCCGGTTCGGGCTGCCCGCCATGGCGGAACGGCTGGCCGCCCTCTACGAGGAGGCCCCGCGGCTGTACACCGCGCGCGAGTGGGCCGCGGACCTCGCGCAGGAGGCCGGCCGCGTCGCCCGCAAGGCCACGGGCCGGGGCCCGGCATGAGCGGCGTGATGCGGGCGGGGGCGCTGCGGGTCGGGGCGCTGCGAGCGGGCGCGCTGCGGACGGCGTCGGCCGCGTCCGACCTGCTCCCGCCCCGCCTGCGGTACGGGCACGCGCGAACGGTGGCGGGCGCGCTGCTGGGCCGGGCGGACCTCCCCGCCCTTGCTGTGGGTACGCAGATGGTCGCCCTGCAGGCTGAGTCGGCGGCCATACGCGTACCCACAGCGGTGGGGGGCGGGGCGGGGCCGGCGATGACGTGTGTGCTGGTTGCGGGCGGGCTCGACGTCGGCGGGGTGGAGGCCGTGGTCGAGACCCTCACGCTGGGGCTCCCGGCACAGGGGCTCCGCCCGGTGGTGGTCGGCACGAGCGAGGGCCGCACAGCCGACCGGCTCCGGGCGGCGGGCGTGACGGTGCTGCGGTCCACGCCGACGGACCTCGCGGGCGTGCTCACCGGCCTGGCGCCCGACGTGGTCCAGGTGCACGACGCCTCGGCGGCCCACGGCGTCGCCACCTGGGGCGGGCCGTCCGTCTGGGTGGCGCACAACCTCGAGATCCACCGCCGGGCGCCCGAGTGGGTGGCCGTGTCGGCGGCGTGCGCCCGGGCCGATGCCGTGGTGGCCGTCAGTGACGCCGTCGCCCGCCATCACGCTCAGCACACGGGCGGGTCCCGGGACGACGTGGTCGTGATCCCCAACGGCGTGGCGCACCGTGTCGCCGGGTCCGGCCGGGCCGAGGCGCGTGCCGCACTCGCCGGGGTGGTCCCCGTCGAGCCCGACGACGTCCTCGTTGTCAGCCTCGCCCGCTACGACGCCCAGAAGAACGTGCCAGGGCTGGTGCGGGCGTTCGCCCGCGCCCTGCGGGCCGAGCCCCGGCTGCGGCTCGTGGTCGCGGGCGGCGTCGCGGACGTCCTCGAGCACCGCTGGGCCGACGCCGAACGGGTCGCCTCGGGCGCCGCCGGGCGCGTCCACCTGCTCGGACCCTCCGACCCCGCGACGCTCCTCGCCGCCGCCGACGCCTTCGTGCTCGGCTCGTTCTTCGAGGGCTGGTCCGTCGCGGCGACGGAGGCGGTGGTGGCCGGTCTGCCGGTCGTGCTGTCCGACGTCGGCGGCGCCGTCGAGCTCGCCGCCCTCGCTCCCGGCCGGGTGACGGTCGTGCCGCCGCCCACCGGTGCGGCGCTCCTGACGGACGGGGCGGTGCGGGCGTCGCGCCGTCGTCGGACGCAGCACAACGAGGCCGAGCTGGCCGTGGCGCTCGCCGCGCTGCCGGGGCGGGACCGGGTGGAGCCGGACGCGCGGATCCTGGCCGCGTTGTCGGCCGACGAGATGGTCGCCCGGCACGCCGCGCTTCTGCGCGACGTGGCGCTCCGCGCCGCGGGGGCGGCCCGATGACGGCCGTCGAGAACCCGGTCGGCGACCCGGTCGAGGCCCCGCCGGGGCCGTCGCTCGCGCGGCGGGTGCGCGGCGGCCTGGCGTGGAGCGCGATGTCGACGGTGCTGCTCAAGGTGGGCGGGCTCGCGGTCGGTGTGGTCATCGCCCGGCTGCTGTCGCCCGAGGAGTTCGGTGTGTACGCCGTGGCGCTGACCGTCCAGACGGTGCTCGTCGCGGTCGCCGACCTGGGGCTCAGCACCGACCTGATCCGCAGCACCGAGCCGGAGCGCCGGGCGCCGACGGTGGCGACGGTGTCCGCCGTCGTGAGCCTGGTCCTCGCCGTCGCGACCGCGGCGACGGCGGTGCCGCTCGCCGGGGCGCTCGGGGCCCCGGACGCGGCCCCGGCCATTGCGGTCCTGGCCGTGACGATCCTGCTGGCGGGCGTGGGCGTGGTGCCGTACGCGCGGCTCCAACGCGAGTTCGACCAGCGGAGCCTGTTCGTGATCGGCGTCGCCGACTTCCTGGTGAGCACCGTCGTGACCATCGGGCTGGTGCTGCTCGGCTGGGGGGTGCTGTCGCTCGCTGTGGGGAGGGTGGCGGCGCAGCTCGTGTCGACGGTGCTGCAGTTCGTGCGGGCGGGGGTGCGGCCGTCGTTCGGGCTGGACGTGACGCTCGTGCGGTCCGTGGTCCGGTTCGGCGTGCCGGTGGCCGGGGCGAACATCCTGTCGTGGGCCGTGCTCGGCGTGGACAAGCTGATCCTGGGCCGGCTCGCCGGGCCGACGGCGCTGGGCTACTACGTGCTGGCGTCGAACGTGTCGTCGTGGCCGATGAGCTTCCTGGGGCAGGCCGTGCGGGGCGTGGCGCTGCCGCTGTTCTCCCGGCCCGAGGTGCTGGCCGACAAGCGGGCGCCCGCCTCCGTGGTGGGGCCCGTGTGGGCCGTGGCCGCGCTAGGGGCGTGCATGATCGGCGCGGGGGCCGACCCGCTCGTCGCGGTCGTGTACGGGCACGCCTGGGACGCCGCCGCTCCCGTGCTGGTGCCGCTCCTCGCCTTGGGCGGTCTGCGCGTGGTGTTCGACCTCTTCGCCGCCTACCTGTACGCGCACGGCCGGTCGGCGAGCGTGCTCGTGGTGCAGGTGGTGTGGTTCGTGGGGCTCGTCGCGGCGCTCGTTGCGGGCGTGTCCGGGCTGGGGCTCATGGGCGCGGCCTACGCGCACCTGGTGGTGAGTCTCTGCGTGGTGCTGCCGATGTACGGGGTCGCGGTGGCGCGGGCCGGGGCGTCCGGGCTGTCGCTCGTGTCGGCGCTGTGGTGCCCGGCGCTCGGGGCCGTGGCTGCCGGATGGAGCGGACACGTGGTGGGCGGGCTCGTCGCGCACGACGTGGCGGCGCTCGGGGCATCGTTCGGGGTCGCGGCCGCGGTCTACGGCGTGCTGGTGGGCTGGTGGGCGGTGCCGCGCGTGCGATGGTTCCTGCGCACGGGCGCGAGCCGGGGCTAACGCCTCGGGGCAGCCTGAGGTGTGCCGGCGTCGTCACTCTGCGTAGACATCGTCACCAGGAGTGACCTCGTCGCCGCGATCGGATTGCAGAATCCGCGCAGGCTAAGGCTGAATTTCGTACGGAAGTGACGAGATTACAGCGCTGGCTGCGGGATCGGGATAGGTTGGGACCATGCTCGTCCGCTTCGAGGTCGCCAACTACCGCTCCATCGCCGCGCCCGTCGAGCTTTCCATGGTTGCTGTTGACGCGGAGCGAGAGGCCGCGCGCGAGGTCCCGAACATCGGCGAGAGCGTGCTGACCCGTACCGCCATCTACGGCCCCAACGCCTCGGGCAAGTCGAACGTTCTCTCGGCCCTCGTGTGGCTCGTCGACGCAGTGCGGGACTCGCTCCGGCTCTGGGAGGACGAGATTCCGGTGGAACCGTTCGCGTTCGCGGCGGACCCCGCGGCGCCAACGGAGTTCACTGTCGACTATGTCCTCAACGGAGTTCGGTTCGAATACCTGCTCGAGGTTGATAGCACCACCATCCGCCGCGAGGAGTTGTACCACTACCCTCAGAAAAAGGCACGGAAGATCTTCACGCGCGATGGCGGGGAGATTTCGCTGAACCGGTCGCTCGGGTCTGCTTCGGCCGTTCTGGAACTAGTCACGCCGACGACGCTCCTGCTCTCGCTTGCGCGACGGTTCGACCTTCCGGAGGCGGCATCGTTTGCGGCGGTCTTCGCCGGGATCGCCGCCTTCGGAAAACTCCCGAACCGGCGACGCGTTCGCTTCTCTGACAGATCGAGCCTGTCGACAATCCGGCTCTTCGAGGCGTCGCAGGCGGGAGTTCAGCCGACGTTGTTCGAAGAGGAGCTGCTCAGCGATCGGAACCAAGCACTCGCGCTCTTGAGACTCGCCGATCTGGGCGTAAGTGAAGTGATCATCGAGCGAGACGAAATGCGGTCACCTGGGGCGAATCAACAGTCCCAGGTCAGTGTTAGACCTCGTCTCGTCCACGAGACTCCCGGAGGTGGTGCAGCGCTCGACCTCCTCCAGGAGTCGGAGGGGACGCGTACGTGGTTCGCCCTGATAGCCCCGGTCATCAGGGCCCTCCGTCTGGGATCGCCGATAGTCTTCGACGAGCTCGACGCCAGCCTCCATCCGGTGCTTTCGGCTCAGTTGCTACGCATCTTCCATGACAAGGCGACCAACCCGCGGGGCGCTCAGCTGATCTTCACATCGCACGACACCAGCCTGCTCAACCACCTGAATCGCGACGAGGTCTGGCTCACGCAGAAGCGTCCAGATGGTTCCACGGAACTCGGCGCTCTCGCAGAGTTTGCCGGCGAGCGGGTGCGCAAATCGGTCAACATCGAGTCGGCCTACCTGCACGGGCGCTACGGTGCACTTCCTGACATCGACCCCGTCCAGCTTCGCGCGCTCGGCCTGATCGGCTGACCGGACGATGGGCCGAAAGCAGTCGCTAGGACGTAAGGTTGGGACTCGTCCGCCCAGGAGGACCATCCTGGTCTTCACCGAAGGAAAAGTCACAGAACCTGCCTACGTCAAAGAGCTGAAGCGGCTTGAGAACGTGCGAGCGAACGCCAGCATCCAGATTGAGATCGCCGACGACCACACCGTGCCCTTCCCGCTGGTCGAACTGGCGATCGAGAGCGCGGCCGATGAGGAGCTCGACGAGATCTGGTGCCTGTTCGACGTCGAGGCTCCGCAGGAGCATCCCAAGCTCAGAGATGCTGTGGCGCTCGCTGCTCAGTACGACAAGGTCCACCTCGCGATCTCGAACCCGTGCTTCGAGGTGTGGGTCCTGCTGCACTACCAGGACGTGTCCGGATACATCGAGACCAGCGCCGCGTGCAAGCGAGCCAACGGCCTCGTCGCCGTCGCAGGTAAGCAGATCGACGCTGCCGCGCTCGTGCCGCTCCGAGGCGAGGCCGCGCGGCGCGCGCGTCAGCTCACGGACCGGCACAGCGGTGATGGCACGACGTTCCCGAACGACAACCCGTCGACCAACGTCCACGAGTTCGTCGAAGCCGTGGAGCGACCGGCCATCGTCTGATCAGCCGGCGCGGCCGGCTGCCAGCTCGACGCCGAGCTCGTCCGCCAGGATCTGCACCACCGCCTGCTCCGTCTCGGCCCAGGACCGCGCCCGCACGCTGCGCGCGGCGGCCCGTGCGACCTCGGGCGTGTGCCGCGACACCGCGTCGGACAGGGCCGCCGCGAGGGCCGACGGCGTCGGCCGGGCCCAGGCCACGTGCGGGTTGTCCAGGACGGCCCGGGCGAACCCGGTGTCGTTGAGCACGGGGGTGGTGCCGCACGCGAGCATCTCCTCGGGGACGAGCGAGATGTTCGTGAACGACAGGCTCAGCCCCGCGGCAGCGGACCGGTACAGCGCGGCGAGGTTCTCCGGCGTCAGCCGCCCGTGGTCCACGACGGGGAAGCCCAGCCCGCTCACGTGGTCGCCGTAGGCGTGGATGGGCTGGTCAGGGTGTTTCTCGTGAAACTGCTGCAGCGCGAGGACCGCGAGCCGGAAGCCGCGCCGGTCGTTGCCCGGCTTGGCGTAGAAGACCACACCACGGCGCGGGACCACGGGCTCCACCAGACCGTAGTCCGACGTGTCGCCGCCGAACGGCACCAGGTCGCTCGGCACGCCCACCTCCCGGGCGAGCGCCTCACGCACCATGGGGCCGAGCGCGATGTTCCGGAACCCGAACCGGTAGGTGTCGGCCGCGAACTCGTAGATGTCGCCCCGCGGGAAGAAGTACGGCTCGTAGTCCTGGACGAAGTAGAGCAGCCGGGTGCCGGGGGCCGCCCGGCCGGCGAGCACGTGCGCCGTCGGCCAGGAGGAGGCGACGCACGCGTCGAAGCCCTCCACGACCGGGCCCACCTCGGCGATCTCGCAGTCCAGCCAGGGCCAGCCCGTCCGCACGATCTCCGTGTACTCCTCGACCGGGCTGTGGAACCGGTTGTAGAAGAGGAGCGTGTTGCGCAGCCCCGCCTCCTGGGCGGCGCGCATCATGCGGAACAGCGTGGTATGGCCGCCGGAGCCCGCCGCGGGCGGGATGGCCAGCCACGCGACGCGGGGCGGTCCGCCGTCGGCCGAGCGCCGTGCGCGACGTGACTGGCCGGGGCCGGCCGCGGCGTCGTCGGCCCGGCGCAGCGCCAGCGCGTGGGAGTCGGCGAGGTCCTCGAAGAGGATGGGGACGTCGAGCGCACCGACGTCCAGCGCGTTCGCGACCCGCTGGACGGCGAGCTGGGCCAGCAGGCGCGGCGGCTTGCGGAAGCGGGCGAGGCGAGGCACGGGCGTCAGCTCCGGACGCCCGCGACCCGGGCGTCCCGGATGCAGGTCTCGTGCCAGATCTCCAGCGACAGGAGCGTCCAGATGCGGCTCTCCTCGTTGAAGCGGCCGCTGTCATGGCGCTCGAGCAGGTCGCGCACCAGGGTGCGGTCGAGGGTGGCGCCCACGAACGAGACGGGGTCGGTGAGCCGTCCCCAGAGGGAGTCGCGCAGCCCGGAGCGGAACCACGCGTCGAGCGGGACACGGAAGCCCACCTTCTTGCGGTCGACGACCTCGGCGGGCAGGTAGCGGCGCGCGACCTCCTTGAGCGCCCACTTGGTGACCCCGCCGCGCACCTTCACCGACGACGGCAGGCGGAACGCGAGCTCCACGAGCCGGTGGTCGAGCAGGGGCGGCCGCAGCTCGAGCGACGAGGCCATGCTCATGCGGTCGCCCCGTTCGAGGAGGTTGTCGGGGAGCCAGCTCTCCAGGTCGTAGCGGAGCATCCGGTCCACGGCGTCGGCCCCGGCGGGGACCTCGCGGAGGCGGTCCGGAGCGGGCGCGGTGCCCAGGAGCACCTGCCGCTCGTCGGCGGTGAACGGCGCGAACCAGCTCTGCAGCTGGTCGCGCTCGGTCGGGGCGGCCACCGCCCGCAGGGCGATGCGGGCCCGGCCCAGCCGGGCCGGGAGGCGCGACTCCGTGAGCCTGGCCACGGAACCGCGCAGCGGCGCCGGCACGGCGCGGGACGCGTCCAGCCAGGGCGCGACGCGGTACTTGGGGTAGCCGGCGAACAGCTCGTCGCCGCCCTCGCCGGACAGCACCACGGACACGTGCCTGCGGGCCGTCTCGGCGAGGCGGAACACCGCCATGTCGGCCGGCTCGGACACCGGCGCGTCCCGGTGCCAGGTGAGCCGCGGCCACAGCTCCTCGAAGTCGGCGGCGCGCACGTCCACCTCGTGGTGGCGGGTGCCGACGTGCTCGCTGACGCGCCGTGCCCAGCCGAGCTCGTCGTGCCGCGGGTCGCCGAACCCCGCCGCGAACGTCTCCACCGGGGCATCGCCGCGCAGCTGCTTCATCACGGCCACGATGAGGCTCGAGTCCACGCCGCCGCTCAGGTACGAGCCCACGGGGACGTCGGCCACCAGGGCGGCCGCGACGGCGTCGCGCACGGCCTCGTCCACGGCGTCCACCACCTCGGCGTCCGACCACCGCCTGCCCGCGTCCACCGGAGGGGCCGACCAGTAGCGGCGCACGGTGAGCGTCCCGTCGGCCGCGAGCTCCGCGCGATGGGCGGCGGGCAGCTTGTGGACGCCCGCGAACAGGGTGCGGGGCGCCGGGACCGAGCGACCCGCAAGGTAGGCATCGAGGCTCAGCGGGTCCACCGCGGGCGTGCCCTCGGCGACCGCGTTGACGGCCTTGACCTCGGACGCGAAGACGAGCCGGTCGCCGTCGTGCCGGTAGTAGAGCGGCAGCACGCCGAGCCGGTCGCGCACCAGGTGCAGGGTTCCCGACGGGCGGTGGAGCGCCGCGAACGCGAACTGCCCGCGCAGCTCCTCGACGAACCCGATCCCGCGCAGGGCGAGACCCGCGAGGAGCACCTCGGTGTCGCCGTCCGTCCGGAACGGGTAGGCGAGGGTGGCTCGCAGGTCGCGGTAGTTGAAGATCTCGCCGTTGAAGACGAGCACCCACTCGCCGTCGTCCGAGTGCATGGGCTGGTGCGAGGCGGAGAGGTCGATGATCGACAGCCGCGTGTGGGCGAACCCCGTCCCGGGCTCCGACCAGTGGGACGACTCGTCGGGGCCGCGGTGGGACAGCAGGCCCGCCATGGCGGTGAGCGCGGTCTCCGGGACGACGCCGCCGGTCAGGTCGCGCACGCCGGCGATGCCGCACATCAGTCGCGCCCGGGGACGGTGGAGGGGTGGGTCACGCACGTCAATCTAGGCGAGCGAGGACACCGCGGACGGGGTCTCGCGGGCGAAATCGACCCAGGCGGCGGGCGAAAACTCGCGCATCCCGCCAGGCGCCGGACAAGCAGGGTGAAACCACGACGAACGGTTGTCGCGCCGGGGTGCCCGTGCGAGGCTCCGGGCGAGGACGCCTCCCGCCGAAGGACCGGTCCATGAACGCAGAACCTCGTCACAGCCGCCTGACCCGCCTAGGTCCCGGCGCCGGCCGACGGGTCGTCACCACCCTGGTCGCGCTGCTCAGCGCGGTCCTGCTCGTGCCCCTGCTCGCCAGCGGCGCGCAGACGCCCGGCCGCCCGGGCTTCGACGGCCCGTTGCCGTTCGGGGCCTCGCCGTCCGACGGCGGGTCCGCGTCGCCGTCCGGCTCCCCGTCGGCATCGTCGTCCGCGTCGCCGAGCCCGTCGCCGACGCCCGAGCCCACCGGGCAGGAGGCTGAGGGGGCCGGGGGAGGCGTAGGGGCCGACGCCGGGGCCCCCGCCGCCGTCGTCCCGCAGCCCGCCGCCGCGGGACCGCAGGTGCCGCCGAGCACCTCCGGGCCGGGGTGGACGGTGGACGCGAGCACGGTGGGCCTGCGGCCGCACGGCCTGTCGTGCGACGCCCTGCCCGTGTACACGGGCGGGTGGCAGGTGCCTCGCGGGACGGTCATCTCCGGGATGCTCATCACCGAGGCCATCGACCTGTCGGCGGGCGGGATCACGATCGAGCGCAGCTGCGTCAAGCCCCGCGAGGTGTCGGCGGGCAACCCGGTGATCACCACGAAGAGCAACATCACCGGGGGGATCGCGCCGGAGCGGGTGGTCATCCGCGACAGCGACATCGACGGTTCCCTGCTCGACACGCAGTCCGCCGCGATGGTCGTCGCGTTCATGGGGGTGGCTGACCTGGTCGGCAACTACGTGCACGGGTTCGGCAGCGGGATCGCCGTCATGAATGCGGGCGAGAAGCACGACATGCGGGTGGAGCGGAACTACGTCACCGGGCACGTGGCCTGGGGCGACGCCGCCGGGAGCGGCAACCACTCCGACGCGTTCACCATCCGTGACTTCTCCGCCGCGTCCCGGCCGGACCGGTCCCTCGTGGTGCGCAACAACAGGTTCGACTGCGACTCCGGCAACGCGACCGGTGCCTTCTTCATCCAGACGTACGCCGGCCGGATCGACAACGTGCACATCGAGGGCAACCTGCTCGAGGGCGAGGGATGGCAGCTCGTGCTGCACGAGATGACCTACCCGTACAGCGGCATGGTGGCCGTCAACAACCGGCTCACCGGCACCGGCTGGGGCGACACCTACGTGGCGACGGGCCCGGGGTGGTCCCGCTGGCAGGACAACTACCGCTTCGGACCGGGGGCGGCCGACGCCCGCGGTGCCGCCATCGGCCAGCCGCGACCCTGACAGGATGACCCCCATGCAGCCCTCCGGCGGACAGCCCTCCGGTGCACACCGGCCCGCGCTGGACGGCCTGCGCGCCGTCGCGATCGCGGCCGTCGTCCTCTTCCACGACGTCGTCACCTGGGTACCCGGCGGGTACCTCGGCGTCGACGTCTTCTTCGTGCTCAGCGGGTACCTCATCACCGGCATCCTGCTGCGGGAGACCGACCTGCGCGGCGGGGTGTCGTTCCGGAACTTCTACGTGCGGCGGGCGCTGCGGCTGTTCCCCGCGCTGCTCCTGCTCGCCGGGCTGCTCATCACCGCGTACCTGCTCCTGCTCGACGGCGCCGACCGCCGCGAGAGCGTGATCGCCGCCCTGGCCGCCGTGACGTACACGTCGTCGCCGCTGGCGGCCGCGGGCTATCCGCTCGGGTCGATGCTGCACGCCTGGTCGCTCTCCGTGGAGGAGTACTTCTACGTGGTGTGGCCCGCCGTCGTGGTGCTCCTGGCCCGCGTCCGGCGGCACCGGCTCGCGATCATCGCCGGCATCACGGCCGCCGCCGTCGCCTACCGGCTCGGTGCGGCCCTCGCCGGCTGGGACCTGGAGCGCATCTACTACGCCGCCGACACCCGCGCGGAGCAGCTCCTGATCGGCTGCCTCCTGGCGGTGGTGCTCGCCCGCTGGACCATCCCCGTGCGGGCCTGGCACGGCGCGATCGCCGCCGCGGCGCTCGTCGCCTTCGCCGTCACGCCCGCGGACCTCACCGCGCCCCTCTACCGCTACGGCGGCTCCACCCTCGCGGCGCTCGCCGCAGCCACGCTCGTCGCCCTCGTGGTCCAGCGGCCCGACGGCGCGGCCGCCCGCCTCCTGTCGACCGCCCCCTTCACCTGGGTGGGGAAGCGGTCGTACGGCATCTACCTCTGGAACCCGCCGATCGCCGCGCTGGTCGGCTTCGCGCTGCCGGAGCAGGTCCCGGCGCTGCCGGTCGTGCTCGTGCTCACGGTGGTGATCCCTGCGCTGTCCTACCGGTTCGTGGAGGAGCCGTTCCTGCGGCTGAAGGGCCGGTTCACGACGAGCGGGCGGTAGTCGTTCCCGCCGACGGTTCGCGCAACCGAGGTCCGCTTCGAGAACGTCATCAGGTATCGCGTCGACGCGGATACCAGTACTGATGACGTTCTCGAAGCGGACGGGACGCGCGGGCCGCCGTCAGCGGCCCGTGACCGCCTTCACCGCAGACCTCCGCACCGCGTTCATCCGGTCCACCGCGTCGCGCCCGCCCACGAGCTCGATCGAGCGCTTGGCGAGCCCGCGCGCGGTGTCGCGGCCGGCGCGCAGCGGGGACCGCACCAGACGGTCGGCGGCCAGCTCGCGGCCGGCCGGGACCGGCAGGCCTTCCAGCCCCGCCGCGAAGAGGTCGAGGTACGGGGCCGGACTCGTGAGCCGCCCCCGGACCCGGTTGCTCACGTTGGTGCCGTGCACCACCTGCAGCCAGCCGGGCGCCCCGCCCAGGCGCAGGGCGGGCATGTGCAGCTCGAGCCGGTTGTGCCAGTCGGCCCAGCAGCTCATGGCGCCGTCCCAGGGCTCGGCCACCGAGCAGAAGGCGTTGGACCGGTCCCGGTGCTCGTACAGCCGGCCGCCCTCGCGGATCAGCCCGTTCTCCAGGTAGATCGCGGTCCGCCCGGCGGCATCGCCGGCCCCAGCCCCGGCGGCACCAGAGCCCACCGCAGCGCCCGCTGCCGCCCGGAGCCGCGCCACGAAGTCGACCGCCACCGCGTCGTCGTTGTCCAGGTTGGTGGTCAGCAGCCGCTCGGGAACGCCCCCGGCCACCTCGACGACGTCGGCGAGCAGCGCCTCCCGCGGCACCTCCTCGCGGCGCACGGCGCGGAAGAGCCCGGCCCCGGCGTCGTCGACCCACGTCTGGAACCAGTCGGGGCTCTGCGGGTCGATGTAGACGAGCCAGGCGAAATCACGGTCCGTCTGGGCCGCGACGCTCGGCAGGCAGTAGCGCTCGAACAGCGCCACCCGCTCGCGCAGCCAGCCCTCCTTGGCCCGGATGAGCTCCTCTGCCCCCTTGGACGGCAGGTTGAAGCGGGTCAGGAGGACGTGGGTGACGCTCATACGCTCTCTCCGATCGGGAATCCGTGCCACCACTCGGCGCGGCGCCGCCAGCCCACGGCCCACTTCCGGCCGCGGCCGCTGACCCGGGCCCCGGCAGCGCGCACGCCGACGCCGAGCCGCAGCAGCCCCACCACGACCGCCCCGGACAGGCCCGGGAAGTGCGTCCGCGCGTAGGTGACCTTGCCGGCGAGGACCAGCGGCAGGCTCCCGCCGTCGCCCGACGACGACTGCCCCACCGCGTGGACCACCTCCGCGTCCGGCGTGATGATCGGCCGGTACCCGGCGGCGCGGGCGCGGGCGCCGAGGTCGGCGTCCTCGCCGTAGACGAAGTAGCGCTCGTCGAGCCCGCCGAGCTCGTCCCACACGGCCCGCGGCACGAGGAGCAGGCAGCCGGTCACCATGCCGACCTCGCGCACGGTGTCGCGCGGCCAGCGTCCCATCGACTCAGGGTCGAAGAGCCGCGTCCGCGGAAAGAGGGTGGACAGGCCGAGCGCGAAGCAGGCGGTGCTCCACACCGTCGGCAGGGCCCAGCACGACGACGGCTCCACCTCGCCCGTCTCCGTGAGCGTCCGGCCCCCGTAGAGGCCGTGGCCCGGACGGGACCCGGCGAACGCGAGGAGGTTCGCGAGGGCGCCGGGCCGGGCGATCGTGTCCGGGTTGAGCAGCACCACCCAGGGGGCCGACGACGCCGCCACCCCCGCGTTCACCGCCGACGCGAAGCCGGTGTTCACCGCGTTCCGCACGAGGGTCACGTCCGGATGGTCCCGGGCGACGAGGTCGGCGGTGCCGTCCGTCGAGGCGTTGTCGACGACGACGACCTCCGCCCGCCGGGCACCGAGCGCGGCCGGCAGCGCACCGAGGCAGCGGCCGATCCAGCCGGCGCTGTGATAGGTGACCACGACGATGCTGAGCTCGGGCGACGCCGTCGGCCCGGGGACGTGCCCGAGGCCCGCGCTCACCGGCGCTCCCCGCGGCGGCGCAGCACGCGGGCGGGAACGCCCGCGGCGATCACGCCCGGCGGCAGGTCCTTGGCGACGACGGACCCGGCCGCCACGACGGTCCCGTCGCCGATGGTCACGCCGGGCAGGACCACCACGCGCGCGCCGAGCCAGGTGTCGGCACCGATCCGGACGTCCGCCTCGCGGCGGGGGAGGCCGGAGACCGGGCCGTCTGCGGCGTCGACGTCGTAGTTGGAGGCGGTGACGAAGACCTCGGGGGCGAGCAGCGCGTTGGCGCCGATCTCGATCCGGCCGGTCGTCTCGCCCGCCCAGAGGTAGCACCACTGGCCCACGTTGGCGCCGGCCCCGATCGTGACCCGGACGCCGTTGCGTACCGACACGGTGGGGGACAGGCGCACCCCGGCTCCGACGGAGGCGTCGGAGACGCCTGCGCCGTCGTACCCCAGGAAGTTGACCACCCGGGCGAGCTGCCGCCACGTGGCGGGGCTCAGCAGCCGGGACGCTGCGGCCAGCGGGCCGCGGCGCGGGCTCACCTGGCCACCGCCGCGGCGCGCGACGTCTCGTCGCGGTTCCACCCGGCCGCGAGGCCGGACCGGAGCCGACGGCGCGCGGCCAGCTTGGCCGACCCGTTCACCGCCGCGTAGACGAACCCCGCCGGGGCCAGCCACGGACGCGCCCCCACCACTCCGACCCAGCCGGGTCCGGGCGCGGCGACCGAGTGACCGCGCGCCTCGAGCTCCACGTTGCCGTACGCGATGCGCACCTGCCGGCGCCAGAGCGCAGCGAGGGTGCGGGGCGGGCGCACGACGAACGTCTCGCCGGGCGGGTTGTGCCGCTCCGCCGTGGTGAACAGGCTGTAGACGAAGCCGTCGTCGGCCACGACGTCCGGGAAGACGCCGAACCGGCGCCGGCCCTCGGCGGAGAGGGCGTAGAAGCCCGCGCCGAGCGCTGCCCGGCGGACGTACCCGAGCCGGTCGAACACGGCGAAGTAGGCGCGGACCAGCGGGCCGCACCCGGTGGTGTCCACGACGGGCAGCGGCGCGGCGGCCACCTCCCCACGGTGCAGGGCGGCGACGACGGCGCGCAGCGCGGCGAGCGTCACCGTGACGTCGGCGTCGAGGTACACGCGGGGGAAGACGGTCGCGGCGGCGTCCCCGGCGTTGAGGGCGGCGATCTTCGACGCCTCGGCGACCTCGACCACGGTGACCCCGTACCGGGCGGCGACCTGGGCTGTGTCGTCGGTGCACCCGTTGCAGGCCACGACCACCTCCAGCTCGCCCGGGGCGGACGCCGTCAGCGTGTCCAGGAGCGTGCCGATCGTCTCCGCCTCGTCGTGAGCAGGGATCACCACGCTCGCCCGGGGCGGGTGCCCCTCCATCGCGCCTCCACAGGTAGCCAGGGCGCCGCCGACGGGGCGCGCTCGCAGACTAGCGAGGCGTCAGCCCCCTGAAGGCGCCGTCCGGCGAAGTTCATCCCCACTTCGCCCGGGCGCGGACGCCCACGGCGGACGGGCCTGGACGATCGGGATGGCGGTGGTGGGCGTGTCGCGCTGCTCGCGCAGCCAGCGCCGGCGGGCCCGCATCTCGAGCGCGAACAGCAGGGCGACTGTGGCGGCCCCGCACAGGACGGTGGTCATCCCGAGGGCGCGGACCGTGCTGCCGGTCGCGTGGTAGACGGCCGTCGACTCGGGTGCGATCGTGACGTCGATGTCGTTGATCGGGTGAACTTCGAGGTCGCGCTGCAGTGCGTCCAGCTCCTGGGCGATCTGCTCGAAGACCGCCTTCTGCTGCGCCTCGACATGCTCCGGGGTGGGCCCCACCACCTCGAGGTAGAGCACCTGCTGGTCGAAGTTGGGTGCCCACTGCCCGCCCGTGTCCGGCTGCCGCACCGACCACCCTTCGCGGACCCCCAGACCGACGAGGGTGACCTCGGGCGACCCGAACTTGGTGACCTCCCCCGGCCCGTTGACCTCCTTCGCGACCAGTCCCGCCGTGATGATCAGCGACTCCGACTGGGTCCGCAGCGCGTTGGGGTTCTCCTCGCTGAGGGGGGCCAGGAACACCACCTGGGTGCGCGACCAGTAGACGCCGTCGTCCTGGATGGAGACCCAGCCGAGGCCCGCGGTGACGGCGAGCGCGCAGAGCACCACCGGCCACCGGCGCACCGCCAGCTCGAACAGGTCCCACAGCGTCATGTTCGGTCCCCGATGGACTCTCTGGATGGAGAATTGGTGCTCGGCCTGCGGACGGCTGGCACCGGCGATTATCGCCGCACCCGCCGCACGATACCGTTGGGCCGCCACGCCGGCTGCCCGCCTGGGAGGGAATCCAGCACTATGTCGTTCTCCGCGATCGTCGGAGCGCTCAGGCGCCGTTGGTACGTGGTGCTCGTGGGCCTCCTCGCGACCGGAGGGCTCGCGTACGGCGCGTACCTCACCACACCGGCCGTCTACAGCGCCCGGGGACTGCTCCTCGTGCTCCCCTCGGAGCAGCTCCTCCAGGAGGGCGGCAACCCGCTGCTGAACCTCAGCGGCCTCGACCTGCCGGCGCGGCTCGTCATCGCCTACTACGGGGGCGACGAGGCGGCCCAGGTGCTGGCCGAGGCCGCACCGGACGCCCAGTTCGCGGTGGTGATGGAGGAGTCCACCCGGGGTCCGGTGATCGCCGTCGACGTCACGGAGAAGACGCCGGAAGCCACGATCGAGGCGCTCCACTTCATCGCGGAGGACGTCCCCGTCCAGCTCGAGCGGCTGCAGCGCGAGGCGAACGCGCCGGAGGAGACCATCCTCACCACCATGGAGCTCACGCTCGACACCGAGGCGGAGCCCGACACGAGCGGCACCCTGCGCATGGTCATCGCCGCCGTGGGCGGCGGCCTCGTCGCGACCGGTGTCCTCGCCGTCGCGATCGACGGGCTGGTCCTGCGCCGCCGCAACGCCGCCCGCTACTCCCGGTCGCGCTCCGGCGGCGACCCGCTCGCCGTGGACGGCCCGGTACAGGTCGTGGCGGGCGCCGCGTCGCGCCACGGCGTCACGGACGTGGCTGCGACGGTCGCGGCGATCCGCGGCCAGTCGCCCGCGCTCGCGATCCCGCCGGGGCAGGCGCAGCAGCGCCAGGGCCAGGGAGGTGGGCCGGGTTCGCCCGGTCAGCCGGGTGGGCCGACGGCGGCCGGTCACCCGGGCGGGCCGACAGCGGCCGGGCCGGCGCCGGTCAAGGCCCCCGTCACGCCGGCGGCCCCGACCCCGCGGATCGCGATCCCGGTCGCGCCCCCGATGTCCGTTCCGACGGCCGCGTCTGCCCCGACGGCCCCGCCCTCCTCCTCCGAGCCGCGGCCGATCACGGCGCCGACGCCCGTGGTGCAGCCCCGGGCGCAGACTCCCGCCCAGGCCTCGAGCCCGGTTGCCGACCGGGCTCCGGCTGCCGAGCCGGTCCTGGCACCGGTCCCGCTGGTCCAGCCGCAGCCCGCGCCGGCCGCGCAGCCCGCCCAGCAGGGCCCGGCTCCGGCTCCGCAGCCGGCGCCGGCTCCGCAGCCCGCGCAGCCTCACCCCGGCCTGCCGCTCGCCATCCCGCCGGTCAGCCCGGGCGTGCGCCCGGACGACACCGGCGGGACGCGCTGGCACGTCGTCGGCCAGGGGGGTCAGCAGCCCGCGAACGGCCCGGAGAACGAGTGAGGAGCCCGGCGAGCGGCCTGACCCTCCGGCAGCGGGCCGAGCTTGGCACGGGTCTGCGGCTCGACGGCGTCCTCTGGCTCACCCTGTACCTGGTCCTGCTGTTCGCCGTGCCGGCCAAGCAGGTCCTGGGTCCGCTGGGCAGCGCCGGGGCGCCCTCGATGCTGTTCGGCCTCGCGGGCTTCCTCCTGTGGCTGCTCCTCGGCGTCGGGACGTCCCGGCCCAGCCCGCTGCGGGTCCACCCCATCCGGATCGCCCTGGCCGTCTGGCTGTTCAGCGTGGCCCTCACGTACGTCCTCGCCATGGCCCGGCCGATCAGCGTCGACGAGATCAGCCCGGCGGACGTGGCGCTGCTGTCGCTCGTCGCCTGGTCGGGCACGCTCCTGGTGGCGCACGACGGCATCCCGTCCCGCGAACGGTTCGACCTGCTCGTCTGGCGGCTCGCTCTCACGGGCGGCCTGCTGGCGGCGCTCGGGCTCGCGCAGATCGCGACGGGCCAGGCCTGGGTGGACAGGATCGTGATCCCCGGCCTCACAGGCTCGGGTGACCTTGCCCTGACCTGGCGCAACGGCATGTACCGGCCTGCCGGGACGGCCGCGCACGCGCTCGAGTACGGCGTCCTCGTCATGATGCTGCTGCCGCTCGCGCTGCACGTGGCCTTCCACCACCGGGAGCGCCCCGCCGTCCGCCGGTGGACGCCGGCGGTGCTCCTGCTGGTCCTCACGCCGCTGACCGGCTCACGCTCCGCCTACATCGGCGCGGCCATCGGCCTGCTGATCGTCATGGCGGGGTGGCCGCCGGTGCGCCGGGCGGTCGTGGGTGGTCTGGGTGTGGCCGGTGCGCTCGCGGGGCTCGCCGTCGCGCCCCAGGTGTTCGACTCGATCCTCGGCCTCTTCACCGACTCGGACGACCCGAGCATCACGTCCCGGACCGACAGCTTCGGCATGGCCGCCGAGTTCATCGCCCGTGACCCGTTGTTCGGCCGCGGCCTGGGCACCTTTCTGCCCAAGTACCGGATCTTCGACAACGAGTACCTCGTGCTTCTCGTGTCGATCGGGATCGTCGGGACGCTGCTCTTCCTGGGTATCTGGTTCGTGACCGTCGGGGTGCTGCTGCACGCGCGCAAGGAGTCCACCGACGAGCGCAGCAAGGACCTGGCGCTCAGCCTGGTCGCCTCCGTCACCGTGGGGTTCGTCAGCATGAGCTTCTTCGACGCGTTCGCCTTCCCGATGACCATGGGGGCGCTGTTCCTCCTGGTCGGGATGGCCGGTTCGTTCCGCAGGCAGGTGACCGCCTGGGCGCCGAGCTTCACGCCGCCCGCACTGGTCTCCGGCCGGACGGGGTCGCGGTTGTGACCGGCCGTCGGCACCCGGCCGCGACGTCGGCGCTGCTCGCGGCCTGCCTGGTGCTGCCGCCGGTCCTGGCCGCGGCGTTCGGGTCGCCCGCCGGCCACGCCTGGTCGGCCCTGCTCACCGACGTGCTCGAGCCGTACTCCGACGGGCTGTGGCGCGTCCTCCGCGGCGGTCTGAAGTGGATCATGCCGCCGGTGCTGCTCGTCGTGGTGGCGGTGTCGCTGGTCGTCGTCGCCCGGCGTGGGCTCCTGCGGGCCGCGGTGGCTCTGGCCGGCACGGCGGGGCCGTTCCTGCTGGCCCAGGTCGTCAAGCGCGACCTGCTGCCCTTTCCGTCGTACGCGCCCGAGGGCGGGGCGCCGCTGTCGGGTCACGCCGCGACCGCGGCGAGCGCGCTGTTCGCGGTGCTCGTGGCCGTCCCGGACCGGGTGCGCGGCCGGGTTGCGGCGGTGGGCGCCGTCCTGGTGGTGGGCGCCGAGCTGGGCGTAGTCGTGAGCAGCTGGCACGACGCCGGCGACGTCGTCCTCCCGCTCGTCGTCGCCGCGTGCTGGTGGGGCGTGCTGGGCGTCGCCCTGACGGTGCTGCGCCCGCCCACACCGCTGCACGCAGCAGCCCCCGCCCGCAGCCGCCGGGTCTCGGCCTGGCCGTTCGCGCTCTCGGCCGCGGCCGGGGTGGCCGCCGCTGGCGTGGTCGTCGGAACCGGCCCGAGCCCGGTAGGCGGGCTGGCGGGGACGGTGCTCGCCGCCGTGGCGGGCGCGGCGCTCCTCGCCGGGGCAGGCCTGGCCTCGGTGAGTGCCCTCGACCTGCACGACGCCGGACGGCGGGGTCCGCGCGCTCCTCGCCTGGCGGGTGGCGCCGGTCAGGGGCGCACGACCGCCGGTGACCAGGCCTCGGGGACTGCCACGACGGGAGCCCCGGTGCCGTCGGCGGGGAGGGACCACACGTCGGTCACGCCCGACTCCTCGGTGCGCGGCACGCCGTAGAGCAGGGTGCCGTCGTCGAGCCAGGCGAGCTGGTCGTCGATGTTCCGGGTCTCGGCGTCGAGCACGCTGACCGTGCCGGTCGCCAGGTCGAGCACGGCGGGTGTCCAGTGCACCCCGGCTCCGGGGCCGGCGTCGTGCTTGAACGCGATCCGGGTGCCGTCGGGGGAGAGCGAGGGACACTCCACGCCGTCGCGCACGGTGGTGAGGGTCCGCGCGGCGAGGTCGCCCCGGACGAGCCAGGTGCGGCCCAGCGACCGGGACTGGACGGTGGCGTAGAACGTGGTGCCGTCCACGAAGGTGACACCCCAGACGTTCCGGTCCACGGGCGCGGCCGGGGCGCCGTCGACCAGGAGGGTGAACTCCTCGAGGTTCACGGCGTCGCCGCCGTCGGACCGGCGCACCACCGTCTCCGTGGAGAAGCCCGTGCCCGCGTACGAGTGCCCGGTGACGAACGCCGTGGTCGCCACCAGGCCGCCGTCCGGCGAGAAGCGGGTGCGGCTCGGCGTGCCGGGCAGGGGCCAGGTGGCGGTGGCCTGCCAGCGGGCGTCGAGCACCTGGGCCTCGAAGGTGGTCACGACGCCACGTTGGGTCCGCAGGCAGACGACGCTCTCGGCCGTCGCGTCCACCCGGTCGCACGCCACGGGGGACACCGCCCGCGGACCGTCGAGGTCGTCGAGCGGCACGGCGGCGACCCGCCCGTAGAGGTCCCCGGGAGCGGTGCTGCGGAACACGAGCCGGGGGCCGACGACGTCGTCGGGCGCCGCCGTGGCGACGTCGCTCGGCGCGGTGCTCTGCGCCCGGGACTGCGCGAGCTCGGCGGCAGCGAACCAGCCGACGCCGGCGACGACCACGACCAGGAGCGCGACGAAGGCGACGACCCGGTGCCGCGCGGTCACGGGGCGTCCGCGTCGGGCGTCTCGGCCGGCGTGTCCGGCCGGGCGTCCGCGCGGCGTAGCACGACCCAGCAGACCGGCACGGCGACGGCCAGGACCACGGTGACCAGCACGAGCGCGGGCTCGCGCCCCACGGCGAACCACAGGACGCCGAAGGCCGCGGACGCGATCATGCGCGCGACGGCCACGACGGTCTGGGCGGTGCCGATCGCCGTCGCGCGCACGGGCAGCGGCACGAGCGAGCCGGCCAGGGCGGCGAGGACGCCGTCGGTCGCGGCGTAGAACGCGCCGAGCAGGAGGAGCGCGAGCAGCGTGGGCGCCATGCCGCCCGTCGGCAGGGCCGCGCACACGTACGCCCCGACCAGGAGCACGTGGCCCCAGACGACGACGCGACCGCGGCCGAGGCGGTCGGCCAGGCGCCCTGCGGGGGCTGCCAGCAGCATGTACGCCGCGTTGGTGCCCACGTAGAGCAGGGGGAACCACTGGGTCGCGAACCCGTCGCGGTCCTGGAGCGCGAGGTAGACGAACCCGTCGCCCACCGTGAGGAGGCCGAGAGCGGTCGCGACGAGGAGGAGGCAGCGCGTGGCGCCGTCGCGCAGGAACGACCAGCTGAAGGGCCGGCCCGCGGGCTCCAGCCCGCCGAGGGCGTCGCACGTGCAGCCCTTGCACTTCGGCAGGCCGCGGCCCTCGCGGGTCTTGTGCTGTGCGAGCCAGGCCGCCCGGCGCGGGCGCACGTCCGGGACCAGGAGGACCAGGGCGCCGAGGCCGAGGACCGAGGCGCCCAGCGAGACGACGAACACCGTGGTGTAGCCCTCGGGGATGAGCCACAGGATGACGAACGCGAGCAGCGGCCCGAGGGCTGCGCCCGCCGTGTCGAGCGCCCGGTGCGTGCCGAACGAGCGGGCGAGGCTGCGGGGGTCCGACGACGCGGCGATCATCGCGTCGCGCGGGGCCGTGCGGATGCCCTTGCCGACCCGGTCGATCGCGACCAGCGCCGTGACCGCGGCGAACCCCGATGCCAGGAGCAGGCCCGCCCGGGTGAGGGCCGACAGCCCGTAGCCGACCGCCGCCACCCACTTGGGGTGGTCGCCGCGGTCGGAGGCCCAGCCGCCCGCGACCCGGACGAGGGCGCTCGCCCCCTGCATCAGGCCGTCGACGAACCCGTACGCGACCGTCGTGAGCCCCAGTGACGCCGTCACATAGAGGGGCAGCACCGCGGCCACCGCCTCCGACGAGACGTCGGTGAGCAGACTGACGATGCCCAGGGTGACCACGGTGGAGGAGACCCGGGCGGTGCGGGCGGAGCGCCGTGCCTGCGGGCGGGGAGGGGGCGGGGCGGCCGCCGTCGGCCCGTGCGGTGCGGGTCCGTGCGGTGCGTGCGCTGCCGGCGCGGCGGTCTGGGCGGCGGTCAAGGTGTCTCCGGCGGCGCGACGAACAGGGGCGCCGCCACTGTATGTCCGGGCGACATCCGGACCGGCACCGCGGCCGGGGTGAACTCGCGGATTCACCCCGGTGCCGGCCCGTCCGGGCGGTGTGCCGCGCAGTGCGCCCGGCTACCCTCGCGCGAAGGCGCAAGGACGGGAGGCGGACCATGGTGAGGATCGCGGCGTCGGCCGACGTCGACGAGCGGGCCACGATCGGCGCGGGCTCGTCCGTGTGGCACCTGGCGCAGGTGCGCGAGGACGCCGTGGTCGGCGAGAACTGCACCCTGGGCCGCGGGGCCTACGTGGGTCCCGGGGTGCGGCTCGGCGACAGCTGCAAGCTGCAGAACTACGCGCTCGTGTACGAGCCGGCGGTCCTGGAGGACGGGGTGTTCGTGGGCCCGGCTGCCGTGCTGACCAACGACCTCTACCCGCGGGCCGTCACCGTGGAGGGCCGGCTCAAGACGGGCGACGACTGGGAGGCCGTCGGCGTGACGGTGCGGACCGGCGCGTCGATCGGCGCGCGGGCCGTGTGCGTCGCACCGGTGACGATCGGACGCTGGGCCACCGTGGCGGCGGGCGCCGTCGTGACGCGGGACGTCCCGGACTTCGCGCTCGTGGCGGGAGTCCCCGCGCGCCGGATCCGGTGGGTCGGCCGTGCGGGCGTGCCGCTCGAGGAGGCCGACGGCGGCTGGCTCTGCCCGCGTACTGGTGAGCGCTACACCGAGACTGACGGGATCCTGTCGCTGGTCGAGGCCGCGGTCACGCCGTGACTCGCGAGGCGGGCGGCCAGGGGGGGTCGTAGAGCCACCACGCTCCCGCCTGCTCCGCGAGGTCCTGGATCCGCAGCCCCAGCCAGACCACGAGCGGGGTGGCGAGCAGCGGCAGCAGGTTGGTCAGGGGCCATGGCTGCGTGGCCCAGCCGCGCCCCGGGAGGCCGGCGAGCAGCTCGGGCGGGAGCACCTCGCCCAGGGGGTGGAACAGGGCGAAGACGATGCGGCCGAGCGGGACGGCGATCAGCAGGAGGAGCGCCGCGTGCGCCACGTAGATGGGTAGCGTGCGAGCGCCGAGCCGGCGGAGGGTTCCCAGGCCGGACAGCGCGCGAGCCAGGACGACGCCCGCGAGGACGCCGGCCGCCCCGCAGAGCAGGTAGACGCCCGGCACGTCCTCCAGGTCGAGCAGACGTGCGGTGGCGACCACGGCTCCCCACGCGACGACCACCCCCAGGCCGAGCACCCACGTCAGCGAGGCGGCGAAGCGCTCGAGGAACGCTCGCAGGTGCAGGCCGCCGAGGAAGAACACCAGGAACTCCGCGACCCCGCGCCAGGCGAGGATCTCGACGTCCCACCCGGCCAGCGCGAACGCCGCGACGACGGCCGCGGCACCGACCTGCACGGCGGGTGGCACGCGGCGAGCAGCGCGGGCGAGGACGAAGAACGCCGCCAGCGTCCAGAGGAACCACAGCTCCGTGCGGGGCGCGAGCGGGGCGAGGAGGATCTCGCCGAGCACGGTGGGCCACACCTCCTCGGCGGAGCCGCGCATCCCCAGGGCGAGCCGGACCACTGCCGTGACGGCCTCCCAGATCCAGAACACCCAGAGCAGGAACAGCAGCTTGCCGCGGGCGAGGGCGCCCCAGCCGCCGGCCACCCAGCGTGCCGCGAACATGCCTGACACCGCGAAGAACAGCGGCATCCGGAGGGAACGCAGCGCCATGTTGACCTGCTGGAGGTCACGTGTGTCGAAGCCCGCCACCCGGAACCAGTCGGCCGCGTGGTAGAGCACCACGAGCACGATCGCGAGCCCCCGGGCGGCGTCGGCCCACGTGAGGCGGGGCCTTCGTCCACCCGGCGGGCCGGTGCCGCCGGGCACGCCGGTGGTCGGCCAGGGGTGGGAGCTCACCCGGCCATACTAGGCGGGGTGGGTGACACTGCCACTCTGCGCGACCCTCCCGCCGAGACAGTCAGTTCGTCGGACGACGGCACTGTCTCGGCGACCAGGCCGCCGAGACAGTGTGTGTGTCCGACTCGCGGATCTGTCGCCGGCGCCCTACGACCGCCAGCTGTCGTTGAGCGTCAGCGCCCCGTTGGCGCCCACCGTGGCGACCCGGTTGGCGCCGCTCTCCCACACGACGTTCCCGGACCCGTCGCGCTTCACGTACTTGTACTCGAACGTGGTCCCGGCCGGGAGGTCCACGACGGCCCGCCACACCGGGTACGCCGCCGACGACATCGCCACGCCGGCAGAGGGGTTCCACGACCCGAGCTGCGGGAGGCTCCCGACCACGTACACGTTCTGCCCCCACACGGTGGTGGCGTTCACGCCGAAGGACACGTCGCCCTGCCCGGCGGGCGGCGGCGTCGAGCCCGAGAGGGCCCCGACGTGCAGCGCGATCGACCCGTACGCGGGCACGCTGGCCGTGAACTGCCCGGCCGAGTTCACGGTCCGCGTCACGGAGCACGTCGTCGACGCGACGACATCGCAGTACGTCCCCGCGGGGAGCGACGTCTGGTACGTACGCGTCACGGCGGAGCCGGTGTTGTTGATCGTCACGTACCCGCGCGTGCCGCGGCCGTAGGCGATGTGGTTGTTGCCGTCGTCCCACCAGTTCGTCACGGCGGTGCCGGTCACGGCGTTGTGGAAGCCCACCATGCCGCGTACCTCGGTCCAGCGCTGGGTGCACACCCACTGGCTGTTGCTGCAGCTCGCGTCGGGCACGGTGGTGGACGTCGCGCCGGGCGCGCCCGTGTCGTTGCCGCTGAACCGGTACCCGGAGTACACGGTGGGGGAGCCGTACGGCCACGACAGCAGGAACGTGTTCGCGAGCGTGTACTTCGCGCCCCAGGCGTACGTCATGGTCTCGCCGTTGCGCTCGGTGTCGTGGTTGTCCACGAACACCTGCGCGCGATCCGACGGCAGCTTGTTGTCGCCGATGTAGCGCAGGTTCTTGATCTGCCCGTCGAAGTGGGTCTTGAGATCGCGCGCGTACTGGAACTCGTGCGAGTCGCCGCTGCTCAGGTACTCCGACGGCTGGATCGGCTCGCCGTGCGCGCCGATCACCTCGTGCACCCAGAACACGTTCGGGTTGCTGAGCCGCGACTTGACGGCCGCGAGGTCCGCGGCGGGGATGTGCTTCGCGGCGTCGATGCGGAAACCCGCCACCCCGAGCGAGAGCAGGTCGTTGAGGTAGGCGGCGAGGCGGTCCTGCACGTAGCTCGAGCCGGTGCGCAGGTCCTGCAGGCTCACGAGTCGGCAGTTCTGCACCTGGTAGCGGTCGCCGTAGTTGGAGATGTTGGAGCGGCAGTCGTTGAAGTCGTTGTAGCCGTAGATGCCCGGGAACGAGTCCGGCCCGTACGTGCTGCCCGCCACGCCCGTCGACGTCGACGACGCGGCCGCCATGTGGTTCACCACCGCGTCGGCGATGACGCCCACGCCCGCGTTGCGGCAGGTCTGCACCATGGCCGCGAACTCGGCGCGCGTGCCGAGCTTGGACTCGATGCGGTAGCTGACCGGCTGGTACGACGTCCACCACTGCGATCCGTGCACGTGCTCCTGCGGCGGCGACACCTGCACGTAGCCGAACCCCGCCGGCCCGATCGTGCTGGTGCACTCGGCGGCCACCGAGTCCCAGGTCCACTGGAAGAGGTTGAGGATCACGTCGTCCCCGCCGTTCGGCGGGGTGGCGGCCGTGGCTGGGGGAGTGGCGGCGACGCCCAGCGACAGGCCCAGTGTCAGGGTCGAGACGAGGGCAGCGAGAGGTCTGACGAGTCTCCGCGTCATTGCGGCTCCTTAACGAGCATTCCCGGCACAGCCGCGCGGCGTTGCACGGCGCTTTCCGGATCTTGCTGCAAGAGGTTACAGAGTTGAAGTGCAACACGCCAGACCCGGCCGCGCCCGGTTCGCCCGAGCCGGGCGCGGTCCTCGGCGCGCCGGTCCGGCCCGTGGTAGGAGTCTGGGGTGCGCCGTCTCCCCGCCCTCGCCCTGGTCACGGCCCTCGCCCTGACCTCCTGCACCGCCACGCCGTCCAGCGGCCCGACGCCGGCCCCTGGCTCCAGCAGCCCGTCCGCCTCGCCGACCGGCCCCAGCCCGGACGACGTCGTCGCGACCACCACCGTCGTCGCCGGCGGCGGCGAGGTGACCATCGAGGTGCACCCCGTCGTCCGGGCCGGCGAGCACGCGGTCCTCACCCTCGACCTGCAGCCGTCGGCGGACGACCTCCCCGTGCACGACCTCTTCGACACCGAGATCGGCGTCCAGACCACCGCCGGCGGGGCCGTCCGACTCGTCGACCTCCCCGCGGGCACGGTCAGCAGCGTCGCCCTCGACGCCGACGGCGACGCCGTCACCACCTTCGAGCCGTCGGCCCAGCTCCCCGCGGACGGCCTCCGCGTCTCCGCCGCGTACGCCGCCCCGCAGGGCGACACCACCGGCCTCCTCCTCCCGGGCGCCTACCTCCCGGAGGTCCCGGTCATCGACGCGCTGCCCGACGGCGAACGGTCGCCTTCGGCGGTCGCGTCACCGGGTGCCTCGGGGACCCCGGGCGAAGGCGACCCGGACACTGGAGGCGACCGCCCGGCGTCGGGCAACGACCTCGACCTCGGCGCGATAGCCGACGCGCCCGTCGCCACCCTCGAGTCGTACACACGCGAGCTGGACGGGGCGGTGTCGACCCTCACCTCGACCGAGCAGGTGGTCGTGACGCTCGGCGCGGACGTGCTGTTCGCCGTCGACTCGGCAGACCTCGCGCCCGAGGCGCTCGCCGCCGTCGACGCGGCAGCAGCCCACCTCGCCGGACGGGCCCCGGGAACCATCGACGTGGTGGGGCACACCGACGACGTCGCCGACGAGGCCTACAACCTCGACCTGTCCGAACGACGGGCGGAAGCGGTGGCGGCGGCGCTCGCGGAGCGCATCGACACGGGCGACTACCCGGTCCGCACCTCCGGCCGCGGCGAGGCGGAGCCGCTCGTGCCGAACGACGGCGACACCAACCGGGCGCTGAACCGGCGGGTCACGCTCACGCTGACGTCGGAGGTGGTGACGGAGGTGCCGGTGGCGACGTCGGGCGACCTGCCGGCGTTCGAGGCCGGCCCCACGGGGACCGGGCCGGAGGGCGTCGAGGTGGAGGCGACGCGCCCCTACCGGGTGAGCGCTCCGCGGGCCACCCGGGTGGACGGGCACCTCGTGGTGGAGGTGCAGGTCACGGCCCTGGACCAGGAGGTCGACTCGGCGTTCGGGGTGGCGTTCCTCAACGGGATCTGGTCGTACCGGGGCGAGGGCAACGACTCGCCCAAGGACGCGATGGCGCTGACGGTGCTGTCGGGCGGCACGGCCGTGTACCCGCTGGACTACCGGGCGGGCGAGACCGCCGGCGGGCGGCCGGTGTGGTTCCCGCTCGGCGAGACCGACACGCTGCGGCGCATCGACGGCGGGCAGACCCTCACCTACGTGGCGATCTACCCCGACGTGCCCGGCGCGGAGACGGTGACGCTCCAGCTGGGCGAGGCGACGGGGACGGAGCCGCTGCGGCTGACGGACGTGCCGGTGGAGTGACGCCGGGCGGGGCCGTGCGCGGGCCCGGCGGGCGGGCGGCATCACCGGTGTCGGACCCGAGGAGTAACCTGGATCCAGCCCGCCACCCCCGCCGAGGGGGAGGTGGGCCCGCCGTCGTGCGTCCTCCGCACGCTGCCGGCCACTGCAGGCGCCCCAGCCGCCTCATGCGCCACCACCTGCCGCCGCCCGCGAGCCACGAAGGACCTCCATGAACCTCACCGGCCTGCTGCCCGCTCTCCTCGCCGACCCGGGAGCCGCCGCCGCCGTCGAGCACGTCCAGGTACGGGGCGCGGCCGACGTGGTGGGCCCGGCGGGGGTGCGCCCGCCGCTGCTGGCGGCCGCCGCACGGCACCGTCCCCTGGTGGTCGTGACCGCGACGGGCCGCGAGGCGGACGAGCTCGCCACGGCGGTCCGCGCCTACCTGCCCGACGGTCACGACGACGACGTCGCGGTCCTCCCGGCGTGGGAGACGCTGCCGCACGAGCGCCTCTCGCCCCGCGCCGACACCGTGGCCCGCCGTATCGCGGTCTTCCGCCGCCTGGCGCACCCCACCGCCGAGACCGGTCAGACGGGCCCGATCCGGGTCCTGGTCATGCCGGTCCGCGCGCTGCTCCAGCCGGTCGTCGACGGCCTGGGCGAGCTCGAGCCGGTGAGCCTCGGCATCGGCAGCACCGCCGACCTGACCGACGTGGCCCAGCGGCTCACCGACGCCGCCTACAGCCGCGTCGACATGGTGGAACGGCGCGGCGAGTTCGCGGTGCGCGGCGGCATCCTCGACGTCTTCCCGCCCACGGAGGACCACCCGCTGCGGCTGGAGTTCTGGGGCGACGAGGTCACGGAGATCCGCTGGTTCTCCGTGGCCGACCAGCGGTCGCTCGAGATCGCCGACCAGGGTCTCTGGGCCCCGCCCTGCCGCGAGATCCTCCTCACCGACGCCGTGCGCGAGCGCGCCGCGAGCCTCGTGGAGCAGCTCCCCGGCGCCGTCGAGATGCTGGACCGCATCGCCGCCGGCATCGCCGTCGAGGGCATGGAGTCGCTCGCCCCCGTGCTCGTGGACCACATGGTCCCGGTGCTGGAGCTCGTGCCCGAGGACGCCCTGCTGGTCGTCAACGAGCCCGAACGCGTTCGCCGCCGGGCCCACGACCTCGTCGCCACCACCGAGGAGTTCCTCGCCGCGGCGTGGTCGGGCGCGGTCGCCGGCGGCGCCGCGCCGATCGACCTGTCGGCCGCGTCGTTCGCCACGTTCGCCGAGGTGCGCGACGTCGCCGCGCGGCGCGGGCTCGGCTGGTGGACCCTGTCGTCGTTCACGCAGGACGCGGAGCTGGCGGCCGACGGCGCCGCGCTCGCCTCGGACGGTCAGCCCGCCCAGGGTGCCGCGAACCTGGACGGCGAGGCGCTGTTCACGATCGCCGCGCGCGACGTCGAGTCCTACCGCGGCGACCTGCAGCGTGCGCTCGACGAGGTGCAGACCCTGCAGAAGGCCGGCTGGACCCTCGTCCTCACCACGGAGGGCCACGGCCCCGCGAAGCGCATGACCGAGCAGCTGGGCGCCGCCGGGACCGCCGCCCGGCTGGAGGCGAGCCTGGCGGGAGACGCGCCCGAGGGCGGCATCGTCCACGTGGTCCCCGCCACGGCGGGCAAGGGGTTCGTGGCGCCCGACCTGCGCCTCGCCGTCTTCTCCGAGCAGGAGCTGACCGGCCGCGCCGGGACGAGCACGCGGGACATGCGGCGCATGCCGTCGCGGCGCCGCAACGTGGTGGACCCGTTGCAGCTGAAGGCCGGCGACTACGTGGTGCACGAGCAGCACGGTGTGGGCCGGTTCGTGGAGATGGTGCAGCGCACCCTCGGTACGGGCGGCAACGCCGCCACGCGCGAGTACCTGGTGCTGGAGTACGCGTCGTCGAAGCGGGGCCAGCCGGGCGACAGGCTCTTCGTGCCGACGGACCAGCTGGACCAGGTCACGAAGTACTCGGGCGGCGAGTCGCCCAGCCTCAGCAAGATGGGCGGGGCCGACTGGAAGAACACCAAGGCCCGGGCCCGCAAGCACGTCAAGGAGATCGCGTCGGAGCTGATCCGGCTCTACAGCGCCCGCATGGCCACGCAGGGGCACGCTTTCGGCCCGGACACGCCGTGGCAGCGGGAGCTGGAGGACGCGTTCGCCTACGTGGAGACGCCCGACCAGCTCGCCACGATCGACGAGGTCAAGGCCGACATGGAGAAGCCTGTGCCGATGGACCGCCTGGTCTGCGGCGACGTGGGCTACGGCAAGACGGAGATCGCGATCCGGGCGGCGTTCAAGGCGGTGCAGGACGGCAAGCAGGTGGCCGTCCTGGTGCCCACCACGCTGCTGGTGCAGCAGCACTTCGAGACGTTCTCCGAACGCTACGCCGGCTTCCCCGTGACGGTGAAGGCGCTGTCCCGGTTCCAGAGCGAGAAGGAGTCGGAGGCGGTGATCGAGGGCCTGCGCCAGGGCACCGTGGACGTGGTGATCGGCACGCACCGCCTGATCACCGGCGCGGTCCGGTTCAAGGACCTGGGCCTCGTCATCATCGACGAGGAGCAGCGGTTCGGCGTGGAGCACAAGGAGACGCTCAAGCAGCTGCGCACCAACGTGGACGTGCTGGCGATGAGCGCCACGCCCATCCCGCGCACGCTCGAGATGGCGGTGACCGGCATCCGGGAGATGTCGACGCTCGCGACCCCGCCGGAGGAGCGGCACCCGGTCCTCACGTACGTGGGGCCGTACGAGGAGAAGCAGATCGGCGCGGCGATCCGGCGCGAGCTGCTGCGCGAGGGTCAGCTCTTCTACGTGCACAACAAGGTGGAGTCCATCGACCGGGCTGCCGCCCACCTGCGCGAGATGGTGCCCGAGGCCCGCATCGGCGTGGCCCACGGCAAGATGTCCGAGAGCCAGCTCGACCAGGTGATCCGCGGGTTCTGGGAGAAGGAGCTCGACGTCCTGGTCTGCACCACGATCATCGAGACCGGCCTGGACATCTCCAACGCGAACACGCTCATCCTCGAGCGGGCCGACGCCCTGGGCCTCTCGCAGCTCCACCAGCTCCGCGGCCGGGTGGGGCGCGGGCGTGAGCGGGCGTACGCGTACTTCCTGTACCCGCCGGAGCGGCCCCTCACGGAGACGGCCCACGACCGGCTCGCCACGATGGCCGCCCACACCGACCTCGGTGCGGGCATGCAGATCGCCATGAAGGACCTCGAGATCCGCGGCGCGGGCAACCTGCTCGGCGGGGAGCAGTCGGGCCACATCGCGGGCGTCGGGTTCGACCTCTACGTGCGCATGGTGGGCGAGGCCGTCGCGGCGTTCCGCGGCGACCGCGAGGAGGAGAAGCCCGAGGTCACCATCGAGCTCCCCGTCGACGCGCACCTGCCCGAGACGTACATCGCCACCGAGCGCCTGCGGCTCGAGGCGTACAAGAAGATCGCCGCCGCGCACGACGCCGCGGCGCTCGACGAGGTGCGTGCCGAGCTCGTGGACAGGTACGGCGCCCTGCCCGACGTGGCCCAGGCCCTCTTCGAGGTCGCGGGCTTCCGCAACTACGCCCGCGACGCCGGGCTGTCCGACATCACCGCCCAGGGAAAGCTCATCCGGTTCGCCCCGGTCGACCTGCCGGAGTCCGCGCAGATGCGCCTCAAGCGCCTCTACCCGGGCACCATCCTCAAGCCCGCGATCCGGGCGTTCCTGGTCCCGTACCCCACCACGGCGCGGATCGGCGGGCGGCCCCTCCGCGGCGCCGAGGTGCTCGCGTGGGCTCGCCAGCTCATCGACGCGGTGATCCTCGCGGACGTGGCTGCGGCGGCAAAGGTGGGCACGCGGGCCTGAGCCGCGGCAGCCTCAGGGGCCCGACGCCGGACGGGTCGCCTCGCGCGGAAGGCGACCGGTCCGGCGTCGGGCAGCACGGGCGGCCGGTGCCGAGGTCGTCACCTCGTCTGCCAGGGCCGGTGCCGAGGCGGACCGGCGGGCGCGCTCGCCCAGGGTGCGCGAGAGCCCGAGCGCCGGCTGCTCGACCGCGAGGTAGAAGCCCGCGGCGAGCACCAGCGACACGGCCACCGCGAGGGTGCCCCACGGCAGCCACGCGGCGCCGGTCGTGCCGGTGAGCAGCGCGAGCGCGACGACCACCGGCTCGTGGACCAGGTACAGGCTGAACGACCGCTGTCCCAGCCACTGGGCCGGCCGCCGCTCGAGCACTCGTCGGAGAGGCTCCCACGTCATCGCGGCGACCAGGAGGCCGACCACGCCGGCGAGCGCGAGGGCGTCGGCCGCGAGACCCGCGGCCTGCCCGGCCACGCCCCAGCCGGGCGACGGCGCGACGAGCGCGAGCCAGCTCACCAGCAGCACCGCGGGCCAGGCCCACGGGCCGCGTGCCGTCACTGCGGCGGCCGCGCGGTGCAGCCGGTCCGCGTCGTGGGCCAGCACCATGCCGATCCCGAACACCGGCAGGAACTCCAGCGGCCGGGCGAGCGGGACGGGCAGGCCCAGGTGCGGGGCCGCGACGGACACCGCCACGAGCAGCGCGATCCACAGCCCGCCGTGGCCGCGCACGGGGAGCCGGCGGAGCAGCAGCCACATCACGGGCAGCAGGAGCGAGAACCAGACCTCCCAGGCCAGCGACCAGAGCGGGCTGTTGATCCAGGCGGGCCCGATGCCGCCCAGCAGCGTCAGGTCCATGAGCACCGAGAGCACGTCCGGGTCGGCGTGCAGCGCCAGCCACCGGGCGGCGCTGGGGTCCCGCGGCACGGCGAGCGCGACGGCGAGCGCGAGCGCGACGGCCCCCCACACGGGGACGTAGAGCCGCACGAGCCGCTGCGCGTAGTAGGCGCGGACAGCACCGGGGTGCGTGCCGTCCAGCCGCCGCCCGGCGTAGACGGTGAGCACGTAGCCGCTCAGCACGAAGAAGACCAGCACCGCCTCCTGACCGGCCCAGACGATCCGCAGCGGCGTGCCGACGATCCACCACGCGGGCGAGCCCGGCTCGGGAAGCACGGGCCCCAGGTGCACCATCGCGAGCTGGGGGACGACCATCAGCGTGTGGTGCAGCACGACGACGAGCGCCGCGGCGCCACGGAGGCCGTCCAGGGAGCGCAGGCGGCCGGGCGCGACCGCCGGTGCGGCCGCGGTGGGGCTGTCGGGCACGAGGCTCCTGTCCGGTGCAGGTCGGTAGGGCGCGAGGCGGATGGGGGGCGGGGCAGGTCGAGGCTAGGTGCGGGGACCCGTGGTGGGACCGGCGCGCCGGGCGTCCACGGCGGATTCACCCGGACGATCACCCGGTCGGGATGGCACCGGAGCGGATCGAATCGATACGGACAATGGTCAGTACCCTGTCCATTAGGGCGCTTTCCGGTTACCCTGGTAACCGGAAAGGAACTCGACCTCCATGGCCCGCACCTCTCTACGCACCCAGCGTGACCTCCTGCAGCTCGGGGAGAACCTCCGCGCCTGGCGCAAGATCCACGGACTGACCGCCCAGCTCGTCGCCGACCGTGCCGGCATCACCCGCACCACGTTGCGCGGCATCGAGACGGGTACCGGCGCGGCCAGCCTCGAGAACGTCCTCGCCGTCCTGCGCGTCCTGGGCGTCGCCGACGCCGTCGTCTCAGCAACCGACCCGCTCACCACCGAGATGGGCCGGTTCCACGCCGAGCGGACCCTCCCGCAGAGGGTCCGGATACCGAGGTGACCGGATGACCATCCATGTCGCGGTGCAGCTTCCCGGCGCGGAGCACGTCCACGCGGGGGAGCTCGACATGGTGCTGAACCGTGGCGGGGCGCTGATCGGCTCCAGCTTCCGGTACGACACCGACTACCTGCGCCACCCGCGGGCGTACCCGCTGTGCCCGGAGCTGCCCCTCACGCCCGGGTCCATCCCCTCCAGCGGCGACCGGCCCCTGTTCGGCGTGTTCGCCGACTGCCAGCCGGACCAGTGGGGCCGTACCCTCCTGTTCCACGCGGAACGGCTGACCGCCAAGGCCGAGGGCCGGCGGCTCCTCACGCTCACCGAGGTGGACTTCCTCCTGGGCGTCCAGGACGACACGCGGCTGGGGGCGCTACGGCTGTCGGTCGACGGCGGCAAGACCTTTCTCGCCCCGGCCCGCGCCGAGGTGCCGTCGCTCCTCGACCTGCCCACCCTCACCGACGCGGCCGACGCCGTGGCGAACCACCGCGAGACCG
The DNA here is from genome assembly GCF_057158775.1 of Antribacter sp. NEAU-D49. Taxonomy (NCBI): domain Bacteria; kingdom Bacillati; phylum Actinomycetota; class Actinomycetes; order Micrococcales; family Promicromonosporaceae; genus Antribacter; species Antribacter sp. NEAU-D49. Next base: position 53,177 of record NZ_JBXTSN010000020.1, read on the forward strand.
ACCAGGACGTGCGGCTGCTCGTCCAGGCCGGGACTTCGATGGGCGGGGCGCGGCCCAAAGTGACGGTGCGCGACGCCGACGGGTCGCTGTGGATGGCCAAGCTGCCCGAGCAGGGCGACCGCTGGGACGTGCAGGCCTGGGAGTACGTGACCCTGCGGCTCGCGTCCCGGGCGGGCATCGAGGTGCCGGTGGCCCGGCTGCACCGCATGGACGAGCGCCGCACCATCCTGCTCACCCGGCGGTTCGACCGGACCCCCGACGGCACGCGCATCGGATTCCTCTCCGCGGACAGCCTCACGCAGAAGGCGTTCTTCGAGACCATCGACTACCGGACGCTCGCGGAGACGGTCGCCGACCACTCCGGCCGCCCGGCCACCGACGGCCACGACCTCTTCCGGCGGGTGGCCTTCACGCTCCTGGTCCGCAACATCGACGACCACATGAAGAACCACGGGTTCCTGCGCCGGGCCGACGGGTGGACCCTGTCCCCGCTGTTCGACGTGAACCCCAACCCGTTCGCCGTGGCCGAGTCCACGCCGCTGCGCCCCAACGGTGACCGCCTCGACCGGGACGTGCGCGACCTTCTGCGCACTGCAGACTCCTACGGCCTCCGCGGCGACGAGGCGCGCCGCGTCCTGGCCGAGGTCGAGGCGGCGACGGCCGGCTGGGCCGATCTCGCCCGGTCGGTCGGCCTGCCCGCCGAGGAGATCGCCCTCATGGCGGAGGCGTACGACAACCCGAACCGCTCGGAGGCGAAGGGCCTGGCGGCGTAGCAGGATCGCTCGAACCACGGGGCGTCGTCGTTCGTTGAGCCAGGGGCAGACCGCGGCTCGTCGTCGGATCGGAGAAGCGCATGGTGACCGGACTCGTGGTGCTGGCAGCCGTGGCGGGGGTGGCCGTCGTCGGGTCGGTCCTCATCGGGCTGCTGGTGAGCGGGCGTCCTCGCCCGGAGGGGACTGTCGAGGGCGGGGCTACCTCGGGCGCGTTCGGTGAGCTCGTGGAGGTGTTCCAGCCGTCGAGCGTGCACCTCACCGAGGAGCTTCAGCGCAAGCGGCACGATGTCCAGCTCGCACCGGACGCCGACCCCGGCACGACGATCGACCTCGAGAAGGGCGTCGCGGTCCTCCGGCCGGAGCCGTGAGGTGAACGCGCCGGACTGCTTCCAGGGTCGGTCAACGAGTGCTAGGCGTGCCTGGAAGCAGTCCGGCGCGTTCTCCTGGCGGCCGCGCAGCTCACCGCCCGGCGAGCGTCACCGCCAGCGCGCCCAGCGCCTTGAGCGTCTCCTCGGCCGCCGGGGCGTCGTAGCCGCGGGTGCACACGGCCACGACCAGCGCGCCGGGTCCCGGGTCGCCGAAGTACGCGACGTCGTGCCGGATGCCGTCCACCCAGCCGGACTTGGACCCGAACTCCAGCCCGGGCGGAGCCGCGGCGGTGAGCTGCCGGTCGTCCTGGCGCCGCAGCAGCCCCAGCATCCACGCCGTCCGCTCGGCCCCGGCGAGCCGGCCGGCCACCAGCGCGCCCAGCAGCCGGGCGAGGTCGGCGGCCGTGGTCCGGTGGGAGGCGCCCGCGGCCTCGGCGGCGAGGTCCGAGTACTTGCGCCCGAAGGTGCTCGACGACGCCCCGGCGTCGGCCAGCGCGGCCGCCACGGCGGGCAGGCCCACCCGCTCGACCACCATGTTGGTGGCCTCGTTCGACGACACCGTGACCATGCGGTCCACCACGTCCCCGAACGGCATCGGCATGCCCGGCGCGGGCATGCCGGGGTCGATGTCGTCCGGCTCGATCGTGTACGGCGGCGCCCCCGGCACCTGGGACGCGAAGGTGTGCGTGCTGGTCAGGGACTCGTCGAGGGTCGCCGTCCCCGCGTCCAGCGCACGGGCGGCCGCGACCAGCACCGCGAGCTTCACCGTCGAGGCGGCGTAGAACTCCTCGTCGGGCAGGCGCTCGGCGAGCACCTCGCCCGATGCCCGCGCCACCCGGTACGCCACCACCGGCACCCCGTCGGAGTGCGTCCCTGTCGACACCATGTCGCGTCCTCTCGATCGCCGATCCCGTTGCCCACCCCCGCCGAGACAGTGACTTCGTCGAACCAGGTCACTGTCTCGGCGGGCCGGCCGCGGACGAGCGCACCACCTCGGCCCACGCCGCCACCAGGGCTGACGCCTGTGCCGTGTTCTCGTCCGCCCGCTCCATCGCCGCGGCCGCCAGGGCGGCGCGGTCCACCCCCTCGGCGGACAGGGCCGCCTCGTCCCAGGTCGCCACGCGCTCGGGGTGCGCCTCGGGGTGGAACTGCAGCCCCCAGGCGGCGTCGCCCACGCGGAACGCCTGCACGGCGCACACGTCCGACGACACGAGCAGCGTCGCCCCCGGTGGCAGCGCCGTGACGGAGTCCTCGTGGTTCTCGATCATCCACAGGGGCCCGTCGCCGACGACGTCACGCACGGCCGAGAACACCGGGTCGTCGTCGGCTGCGGGCAGCAGGCGCAGCGCGCACATGCCGCGCTCCGTCTCGCCCGACGCCGCCGTCACGGCCCCGCCTGCCACGTGGGCGAGCAGCTGGCCGCCGAGGCACACGCCCAGCACGGGGACGCCGTCGGCCAGCGCCTGCGACGTCAGCGCGCGCTCGCGCGCCAGCCAGGGGTGGCGGGCGTCGTCGTCGGGCATGAAGCCTCCGCCGAGGAGGACGAGCCCGGCGTAGCCGGCGAGGTCCGACGGCAGGTCGGCGCCCGGGACCAGCTCGGGGGAGAGGCCCGCGTCGGCGAGCCATCCGTCGAGACGGCCCGCGCCGCTCGTGGTCGAGTTCTGCACCACGAGCACCCGCGTCACGGGCGCACCTCCGCCAGCGGCCGCGCGAAGTGGCAGGCGGCGCGGTGCGCGCCGTCGCCCAGCAGCAGCGGCACCTCCCCGCTGCACGACGGCGGCACGCGCCTCGCCTGCACCTCCTCGCCCTCGGGCACGGGCACGGACGCCTCCGGCAGCGTCGGAGCCAGCCAGCACCGGGTGTGGAACGGGCAGCCCGACGGCGGCGAGACGGGCGACGGCGGGTCGCCCTCCAGGAGGATGCCGCGGCCGTCGGAGAGACGGACCGTCGGGTCGGCGACCGGCACCGCCGAGAGCAGCGCCTGCGAGTAGGGGTGGCGGGCGCCGTCGTACACCGTGTCGGCGGGACCCTCCTCCACGACCCTGCCCAGGTACATCACGGCGACGGAGTCGGCGATGTTGCGCACAACCGCGAGGTCGTGGGCGATGAAGACCGTGGACAGGCCGAGCTCCGCCTGCAGGTCGGCGAGGAGGTTGACCACCTGGCCCTGCACGGACACGTCGAGCGCCGACACCGGCTCGTCGCAGACGAGGATCCGCGGACGCAGCGCGAGGGCGCGCGCGATGCCCACACGCTGGCGCTGCCCGCCCGAGAACTGGTGCGGGTAGCGGTTCGCGTGGTCAGGGTCGAGGCCCACGAGCTCCAGCAGCTCCCGCACGGCCCGCTCGCGCCCGCCGCGGGGGATCGTCCGGTGGATGGCGAAGGGCTCGCCCACGATCTCGGACACCGACATGCGGGGGTCCAGCGACGTGTACGGGTCCTGGAACACCATCTGCACGTCACGGCGAAGGGCGCGGCGGTCGGCCCTGGACATCGTGGCGACGTCGGTGCCGTCCATGAGGACCTGCCCGCTCGTGGGCTCCTCGATGCCTACCAGCACGCGGGCCAGCGTGGACTTGCCCGAGCCGGACTCGCCCACCACCCCGAGGGTGCTGCCGCGGCGGAGGCTGAGCGAGACGCCGTCGACGGCCCGCACGGCGCCCACCGTGCGGCGGAGGACGAGGCCGCGGCGCACCGGGTAGTGCTTGACCAGGTCACGGACCTCGAGCACGACGTCGCTCATCGCGGGTCTCCTTCCGGGGCGGTCTCGGCCGGGGCCTCGCCCGGCCCGGCCGGGGCCTCGGTCTCGGCCGGGGCCGACGCCCCCCGCAGCACGTCGCCCGCGAAGTGGCACGCGGACCAGCGGTCCGGGGCGGCCTCGACGAGCGGGGGCGGCGGGTCGGCGCGGCAGACGTCCTGCGCCAGGGGGCAGCGGGGATGGAACGGGCAGCCGGCGGGCCGGTCGCCCGGACCGGGCGGACGCCCGGGGATGACGGGGAGGCGCGTGCGCGACCCGAGCTGCGGCACCGACTGCAGCAGAGCCCGCGTGTACGGGTGGGCGGGGGAGCGGAACGCCCCGAGCACGCCCGCCTGCTCCACAGCGCGGCCCGCGTACATGACGGTCACGTCGTCGGCCACGCCGGCCACCACGCCGAGGTCGTGGGTGATGAGGACGAGCCCCATCTGCCGCTCGGCCTGGATCTCCGCGAGGAGACGCAGCACCTGCGCCTGGACGGTCACGTCGAGGGCCGTGGTGGGCTCGTCGGCGATGAGGACCTTGGGGTCCAGGGCCAGGGCGCACGCGATCATCACCCGCTGCCGCATGCCGCCCGAGAACTGGTGCGGGTAGTCCTTCACCCGTTCGCGGGCGTGCGGAACCTTGACCAGGTCGAGCAGCTCGACGGCGCGCTGCCGCGCCTCGCCGCGCGAGATCCGGTGGCGGGCGCGCAGGGCCTCGGTGAGCTGGAAGCCCACGGTGAGCACCGGGTTCAGGGCCGCGAGAGCGTCCTGGAACACCATCGCGACGTCCTGCCCGCAGCGGGCGCGGTGCTCGCGAGGCGTCAGGGCCAGCAGGTCCGTCCCGTCGAGCCGCGCGGTGCCGCGCGTGACGCGCGCCGTCGGCCCGAGCAGGCCCATCACGGCCAGCGACGAGACCGACTTGCCCGACCCGGACTCGCCCACGATCGCGAGCGTGCGTCCCGCCTCGACCTGGTAGGTGAGCCCGTCCACGGCGCGCACCACGCCGCCGGGGGTGCGGAACTCGACCGCGAGGTCGGTCACCTCGAGCAGCGGCGTGCCCGACGCCGGTCGCGCACCCGGGTGCACCGTGCCCGGCTCGGTGGTGGGCCCGCTCATGCGGCCAGCCTCGGGTCGAGGGCGTCGCGCAGGGCGTCGCCGAGCACCACGAGGGCGAGCACCGTCACGACGAGGCAGGCCAGCGGGTAGAGGAGCAGGTGCGGGTGACCGCCGGTCACCCATTCCGAGCCGTTCGAGATCATGAGTCCCCAGCTGATGGCGGGCGGGCGAACGCCGATGCCCAGGAACGAGAGCACTGCCTCGGCGCCGATCACGCCCGCGATCGACGTCGGCACCAGGGCCGTGACGGGGCCGATGGCGTTGGGCAGCAGGTGGCGCACCATGATGCGGAGGTCGGACGCGCCGAGCGCCCGGGCCGCGGTGACGAAGTCCTGGTTCTTGACCTCGAGCACGCTCGCCCGCACGTACCGGGCGTAGCCCATCCAGGCGAACGTGGTGAGCACCAGGGCGGGCAGCAGGATCGTGCCGAGGGTGCCCGACCCCAGGTCCACGCCCTGGAACAGGGAGAGCAGCAGCATCGCGGCGAGGAGCAGCGGGATCACGAGGAGCACCTCGATGACGCGGGTGACGAGCTTGTCGACCCACCCGAGGTAGTACGCCGCGAGCACGCCGAGCGTGATGCCGACGACGAGCGCGACCCCCACCACGAGGAACGCGAGCAGGAGCGACGGGCGTGCCCCGTGCACCAGCTGGGCGAGCAGGTCGCAGCCGAAGCTGTCGGTGCCGAACGGGTGCTCGCCACCGAAGCCCTGCGGGGCCAGGCGGGAGTCGCCGATCACGCAGCGCCGGGGGTCGGTGCGGGTGAACAGGCCGGGAAAGGCGGCCATCACCAGGAAGAACACGAGCACCACGGCGGCGACGATCACGTCGGGCCGGAAGCGCAGGCTGCGCCAGGCGTCGGACGCCAGGGTCCGTGCGGGGGCCTCACTCATAACGGATCCTCGGGTCCAGGGCGGCGTAGAGGACGTCCACCACGATCATCACGACGACGGTCACCACGGCGAGGAGCGTCACGACGCCGAGGACGAGCGAGACATCGCTGCCCTTCACGGCGCCCCACAGCACGCCGCCCATGCCGTTGATGTTCATCAGTCCCTCCGTCACGACCGCGCCGGCCAGGGCCTCGGTGAAGACGAGGCCTATCGCGGTGACCACGGGGATGGACGAGTTGCGCACCACGTGGTGGAGCACCACGTACCGCTCGGGGAGGCCCTTCGAGCGGGCCGTCCGCACGTGCTCGCCCGAGTACGACTCCAGCTGGCTGGCGCGCACCAGGCGCACGAACGCGGCCGAGCCGGAGACGCCCAGCAGGATGCCGGGGACGATCACCGTGGCCCACGGGTGGTCGGCGTCGAACGACGGCCGGAACCACAGCGCGGGCCAGCTCTCGCTGCCGAACGTGTCCCTGGCCCACTGGTGCACCGGGACGGTGACCACGAACTTGTAGAGCAGCAGCAGCACGAACACCGGGAGGGCGTCGACCAGCACGGTGGTGAACCGGATCCCGTGGTCCGCGGGGCGGCCGCGCCATCGTGCGGCGACCGAGCCCAGCACCATGCCGATGGTGAGCCAGGTGAGCGTCACCACGACGAACAGCCGGAGGGTGTGCGGGGCGGACTGCGCCACGATCTCGGTGACGTCCCGCCCGCGCAGGTTGGTGCCGAAGTCCCCCTGCGCGTACGCGACGAGGCGGTCCACGAACGGTCCCGCGCACGGGTTGCCGACCTGGTCGTAGCAGGGGTCGTCCAGCCCGTACCGCTTCTCCACGGCGGCGAGCTGCGACGCGGAGGGCTCGTGCTCGCCGAAGAAGGCGAGCGCGGGGTTGCCGTTCAGCTGGATGGCGAGCGTCGTCAGCAGGTGCAGCACGACCATCACCAGGAACAGCGTGCCGACGGCCTGCAGCACGCGTCTCAGGATGTAGCGGCCCAATGGTCTTCCTCGGTTCTGTGGGGCGCGCCGAGACAGTGCCCTCGTCGGACGGAGTCACTGTGTCGGCGATGGTGCCGTGCCGAGACAGTCACCTCGTCGGACGAGGTGACTGTCTCGGCAGGGGAGTGCGCTTACTCCGCCGCGACCTCGAGCGGCCGGAGCTTGATCTGACCGCTGAACGGGTCGAGGATCACGTTGCTCAGGCGCTCGCTGTGGTAGCTGCGGCTGACGCTGAACCAGAGCGGCACGGTCGGGAAGTCCGCCGCCAGGGCGGCCTCGGCCTCCTGGTAGTGCGTGACGGCCTCGTCGAGGGTTGCTGCGCCGTCGCCGGCCTCGATGGCTGCCTCGAACTCGGCGCCGTAGTAGCCGAAGTTCGTGTTGCCCTTCTCGGGGTCGCCGCTCGCGTACACGGGCGCCAGGTAGTTCTCGTTGAGCGGGTAGTCGGGGAACCAGTTGTTCCGGAAGATCCCGGTCATCTCACGGTTGCGCCGCTTCGAGCTGAAGTCCTCGGTGGTCTCGAGCTGGTAGGGGATCCCGAGGGTCTCCTGGATCGAGTCGCCGACGGCCTTGAACAGCTCGGCCTCCTCCTCGTCGGTTCCCGCGGTGATGGTCAGGGTCTGACCGGCGGGCCAGCCGCCCGCCGCGGCGAGAGCGGCCTTGGCGGCCTCCGGGTCGAACGTGCAGAACTCGCACGTCCCGGCCTCGCCGCCCGGGACGCCACCCGGGACCACCCAGCTGTCGGCGGGGACGCGCTCGCCCGGGACGATCGCCTCGATGATGCCCTCGCGGTCGATCGCCATGGAGACGGCCTTGCGGAGCTCGACGTTGGTCCACGGCTCGCCGAGGTACAGCGGGAAGCCGACGTAGGTGAGGGCGGCACCGGGGCGCTCGACGACGCGCTCGGCGAGGTCGGGGTCCGCCTCGACGTCGCCCAGGTCGGCGGCACTGGGTGCGCCCTCGTCCAGGTTGCCTGCCATGAAGTCGGCCCAGGAGGAGCTGCCGGCAAACTCGGTCCACTCGACGGCGTCGAAGGACGGGGCCTCGTCGAGGGCGTAGTCGGCCCACTTCGAGGCGGTCAGCTTCTCGCCCTGGACCCACTCGTCCACCTGGAACGGGCCGTTGCCGATGGGCTTGACGTCGCACGCCTCGACGTCCTCCAGGCAGGCCTCCGCCACGGGGAAGAAGCCGGTGTAGCCCAGCATCGTCGAGAAGCCCGCGAACGGGCCGTTCAGCGTGACCTCGAGCGTGAGGTCGTCCACGACCTTGACGCCCGACAGCTCGGTCGCCGTCGGCTCGACGGTGACGACGCCGGCGTCGTCCGTCTCGCCCTGCATCTCGTCGTAGCCCACGAAGCGCTCGAAGAAGTAGTTGTTGGCCATCGCGTTGGGGCCGTACGCCGCGTAGTTCCACGCACGGGCGAACGCGGCCGCGTCGACGGGCTCGCCGTTCTGGAACGTCAGGTCCGGCTTGATGGTGATGGTCCAGACGGTGTTGTCCTCGGTCGAGATCTCCTCGGCCACATAGTTGTACGGCTCGGTGGTCTCGGGGTCGTAGCGCACCAGGCCGTCGTAGACGACGTCCAGGACGGCGATGTTGTCGTCGACGTTCGAGTCCATCGGCAGGAGCGTCGCCACGTCCTGGTTGAGGGCCAGGTGGACGGTCACCGGCTCGTCGGTCTCCGCCTCACCCCCGCCCGCGGTACATCCCGTGGCCACGAGGGCCACGACGGCGAACCCTGCGGCCGCTGTGGTGATCCGAGCTTGCCTCACGTGCATAGCCTCCCCACGTCATCGTTCCCGGAACGAGGAGTTCGCCCCCGGGAGGCTTGGACAGTACCGCTGGACCGGTCACAAAGCGTGCTGAACGGTGTAAACCCTCGGTAACGATCCGTCGCCTGGGGCGACCACGTGGGCCGAGCCGGCTCCGGAGCGTGCGTCCGCGAGACGGGTGTCGGCGATGTCTGCCTCGGCGTCCTCGCACCTGGCTCGTCGGGCGGGGCGTCGAACTCGGCGAACGCGGCGAGCCGCGTCGAAAACGTTACACAAAATAGTCCACCAGCCCTCGACGGACCCGGCGCCCGTCTGTAGCATCGAGCGCACCGGGACGGGTGGCACAGGTGCCGCCAGGTGAGGGAACCCCCGGCACGCCGGGGACGCCCCCGGAGAAGACACAGCGGGAACTGCGCGCAAGGGAGCGCTTCATGCATCTCAGAAATCGTTTTACAGCCCGACCCCTCGGTGCCCTCGCGGCGCTCGGGCTGGTCCTGGCCGGCGCAGTCACGACGGTCACGGCAGCCTCGATCGCGACGGCCGAGGACGTGGTCCTCCTCGAGAACGGCTTCGAGGACGGCACCTACGCCCCCTGGGGTCCCCGAGGGGGCGTGACGCTCGCGATCACGGACGCGGAGGCCCACGCGGGCGCCGCCAGCCTCGCCGTCACCGGCCGCACGGCCGAGTGGCAGGGCGTCGCCACCAGCTCGTCCGGCCTCTTCGAGCCGGGCGGCAGCTACACCGTCGAGGCGTGGGTCAAGCTTCCGGCGGGCACCGCCGGCAGCACCGGCGTCCACTTCACGGCCGAGCAGACGCCCGCCGACGGCAGCGGCAACACCTACACCTGGATCGGCGGGTCGGTCACGGCCACCGCCGGCGAGTGGGTGAAGATCGGCGGCACGTACGCGTTCCCCGAGACCCTGAGCAGCGCCACGATCTACATCGAGGCCGCGCCGGTCGACGGCGTCCACCCCTCGTTCCTCGTGGACGACGTCCGGATCACCGGCACCGCGCCCACCCCTGACGTCACCACCGTCACCGCCGTCGACTTCGAGGACGGCACCACCGGCACCTGGACCCCGAGCGGCTCCGCCGCGCTCGCGTTCGTCGACGACGGGGCGGGCGGCCAGGCGCTGTCCATCACGCGCGCCGCCGACTACGAGGGCATCCAGTCGCCCACCGGCATCTTCGAGCCGGGCGTCACCTACGACTTCTCGCTCCGCGCCCGGCTCCCCGAGGGCGCGGCGGGCACGCCCGGCTTCCGCTTCGTGGTGAAGCCCGCCTACGACTGGGTCGGCAACACGACCCTGTCGTCGACGGAGTGGACCACCGTCACCGGTTCGTGGACGGCCCCCGCCGACGGCGACCCGGCAGCGCTCCAGGCCTACCTCGGCAGCGACAACCTGGACGCGCCCTACACGATCCTCGTCGACGACATCGTCGTCACCACCGAGAACGGAGGCAGCGTGCCCGACGTCGTCCCGGGCGGGGCGGTCAACCCCGTCACCACGCCGGTGCGCCTGGCCATGGGCAGCGGCAACGTCTCGGCCCTGACGTTCGACGACGGCCCCAACCCCGGCACCACGCCGGAGCTGCTCGACTATCTGGCCGAGAACGACCTCAAGGCCGTCTTCTGCGTCATCGGCCAGAACATCCAGGCGGAGGGCGGCGCGATCCTGCTGCGCCGGATCGTGGCCGACGGCCACGTCCTGTGCAACCACTCGACCGGCTACGCCGACATGGGCTCCTGGACGGCCGAGCAGGTGCAGGCCGACCTGGTCGCCAACATGAACATCATCCGCGACGCGCTGGGCGACCCGAACGCGCAGATCCCGTTCTGGCGCGCCCCCAACGGCTCGTGGGGCGTCACGCCCGGCGTGGCCGTGAGCCTGGGCATGCAGCCGCTGGCCGTGGTCAACACGATCAACGACTGGTCCACGCAGGACGTCGCGACGCTAACGGCGAACCTCCGCACGGCCATGAAGCCGGGCGAGGTCGTGCTCGCGCACGACGGCGGCGGCGACCGTGACGGCACGCTCGCCGCGGTGCGGACGGTCGTCACCGAGCGCCTGGCCGAGGGCTGGACCTTCACCTTCCCGCAGGGCACCCCGCCGCAGGGCGGCTCGGTCGCGCTGAGCACGGACTTCGAGTCCGGCCTGGACGGCTGGGGCCCGCGCGCGGGCAACGCGACCGACCCCACGGTGGAGATCACCACCGCCGACGCCGCCTCGGGCGCGCAGTCCGCGATCGTCAGCGGGCGGGACAACCAGGGCGACGGCATCGGCCGTGACGTGACCGGCCTCCTCTCCGAGGGCGTCACCTACGACCTGTCCGCCAAGGTCCGCTTCCCCGCGGGCGCCGCCACGGACGCCGTCTGGCTGAGCATGGCGCGCACCGTCGACGGTGCCACGTCCTACTCGACGCTGGGCCAGTTCGACACCGTGACGAACAGCGGCTGGACCGAGGTGCGGCAGAGCTTCACCATGGGTGCCGCGGAGTCGGCGTACCTGTACTTCGAGACGGACTACAACGGCACCAACACGAGCGACTTCCTCGTCGACGACATCGTCGTCGAGGTGCCGGAGCCGCCCGTGATCCAGGACCTGACGGGCATCAAGGAGACCACCTCCTTCCCGGTGGGCGTCGCGATCGACAGCCGCGAGACCGTGGGCTCGGCGTCGGACCTCCTGCTGCGCCACTTCAACCAGATCACCCCCGAGAACCACATGAAGCCGGAGGCCTGGTACGACGCGGACCGCACGTTCCGCATCCACCCCGAGGCCGCCGCGCTCATGGAGTACGCCCAGGCGAACGACCTGCGCGTCTACGGCCATGTGCTGACCTGGCACAGCCAGACCCCGGCCTGGTTCTTCCAGGACGAGGCGGGCAACCCGCTGACCACGTCCGAGGCGGACAAGCAGATCCTGCGCGACCGTCTGCGCACCCACATCGACAACGTCGCCCGCGCGCTCAGCGCGTACGGCGAGTTCGGTGGCGGCAACCCGGTCACGGCGTTCGACGTGGTGAACGAGGTCGTCAGCGACGGCGGCGAGTACGAGGACGGCCTGCGCCGGTCCGAGTGGTACCGGATCCTGGGCGAGGAGTTCATCGACCTCTCGTTCCAGTACGCCGACGAGACGTTCAACGGCACGTACGCCGCCGCCGGCGCTGAGCGTCCGGTGACGCTGTTCATCAACGACTACAACACCGAGCAGGGTGGCAAGCAGGACCGCTACCGCGCGCTGGTGGAGCGGCTGCTGAGCCGCGGCGTGGCGCTCGACGGGGTGGGGCACCAGTTCCACGTGTCGCTCGCCATGCCGGTCTCGGCGCTCGACGGCGCGATCGCCCGCTTCACGGACCTGCCGGTGACCCAGGTGGTCACCGAGCTCGACGTGACGACCGGCTCGCCGGTCACGCAGGCGAACCTCATCGAGCAGGGCTACTACTTCCGGGACGCGTTCCGGTCGTTCCGGAACCACGCCGAGGACCTGTACTCGGTCACGGTGTGGGGCCTCACCGACGGCCGCTCGTGGCGCGCCGACAACGGCGACCCGCTGGTCTTCAACGACGCCTTCCAGGCCAAGCCGGCCTACTACGGCGCCGTCGACGGCGAGCTCCCGGCCCGCCTGCGCACGGCGAACGTCTTCCGGGGCGACGTCGCGCTCGACGCGGCCGCCACGTCCTCGCCCGAGTGGTCGCGGCTCCCGCTCCACACCATCGAGGAGAAGGCAAAGTTCCAGCTCCGCTGGGCCCCGGACCACGTGACGGCCTACGTCGCGGTGTCCGACGCCGCCCCCGCCGGCTCGGGCGACTCCGTCACCTTCCAGGTGGGTACGGCCGAGTACACGGTGAACCGTGACGGTTCGGGCGACGCCCCCGCGGTGACGTCCGAGCGCGAGGGCGGCTGGGCCGCCGTCGTGCACCTGCCCGTCACCGCCACGCAGGGCGGCACGCTCGCCCTCGACGTCCGCGTCGCGGACGACGACGCTGTGACCGGGTGGAACACGCCCGGGGCGACGGGGACGCTGACGCTGGTCGAGGAGCTGTCGTTCCTCGAGGTGGTCGAGGCCCGCACGGCCCCGGCGATCGACGGCACGGTGGACGCCGCCTGGGCCGACGCCGAGGTGGTCACCACGGGCAAGCAGGTGTCGGGCACCGACGGCGCCGCCGCCGAGGTCCGCACCCTGTGGCAGGGCAGCACCCTGTACGTGCTCGCCGAGGTCACCGACCCCGTCGTGGACGTCAGCGGCTCCGACCCGTGGATCCAGGACTCCGTCGAGCTCTACGTGGACCCGGGCAACGCCAAGAACGGCTCCTACCGGTACGACGACACGCAGATCCGCATCAGCGCGGAGAACGCCGTCTCGTTCGGCACCGGCGACGAGGCGTTCCAGCGCAACCGCGTCGTGAGCGCCACGACCCGCACCGAGACCGGCTACCGGGTCGAGGCGTCGGTCTCGCTGCTCGAGTACGGCGGCCTGGACACGTTCCACGGCATGGACTTCCAGGTCAACGACGCGGCCGCCGGTGTCCGCAGCTCCATCCGCAACTGGGCCGACCCGACGGGCGCGGGCTACCAGTCCACCGCCCGCTGGGGTGTGGGACAGCTCGTGGGCCCGGCCGTCCCGGCCTGGGACGCGGGCACGGTCTACCGCGCGGGTGAGCAGGTCCAGCACAACGGCTCGATCTTCGAGGCCCTGTGGTGGACGCGGAACCAGACCCCCGGCACGCCGTGGGGACCCTGGGCCGAGGTGGGCGACGAGATCGTCTGCACCTCGGGCACGCACCCCGAGTGGACCTCCACGTGGGTCTACGAGAAGGGCGACACCGTGGTGCACGACGGCCACGTGTGGACCGCCAGGTGGCACAGCCGCACGCAGGAGCCGGGAGCCTCGAAGGGGAGCCCCTGGAAGGACTCCGGCACCTGCTGAGAGCTTCACGGGTCCCGGGTACCACCGCCCGGGACCCGTGAGAACGGGTGACGCGTTCCCACGCCCCTGGGGCGCGGCACCTACCCCCCAAGGCCGGGCGGGTCGTCGACAGACGGCCCGCCCGGCCGGCGTCACACCGCCGTCAGGTCCTTCACGGCGCCCTTCGCGATGCGCAGGCGGCGCGGCATGCGGCGGGCCACGCCCGAGTCGTGGGTGACCATGATCAGCGTCAGCCCCTGCTCCTTCCACAGCCCTTCGAGCAGGTCCACGATCTCGTCCCGGGTGTCCTCGTCGAGGTTCCCGGTGGGCTCGTCGGCCAGCAGCACCTTGGGGTTCTTCACCAGCGCCCGGGCGATCGCCACGCGCTGCTGCTGCCCGCCGGACAGCTCGCCCGGCAGGTGCGAGCCGCGGTCGCCCAGCCCCACCGACGCCAGCGCGGCCGCCGCGCGGGTCGCGCGCTCCGCGGCGGGGAGCCCCTCCGGCACCAGCGCGGTCTCCACGTTCTCCTGCGCCGTCAGCGTCGGGATGAGGTTGAAGCTCTGGAAGACGAACCCGATGGTGCGGGCCCGGGCCCGGGTCAGCTCCGCGTCGCTCATCCGCGCCAGGTCGACGCCGTCGAGGGTGATGGACCCGGCGGTGGGACGGTCCAGCCCGCCGAGCATCTGCAGCAGCGTCGACTTGCCGCCACCCGTGGGGCCCTGGATCGAGACGAGCTCGCCGTCGTCGATCCGCAGGCTGACGTCGTGCAGCGCGCGTACGACGCGCTTGCCCTGCTGGTAGGTCTTGCTCAGACCGGTGATCTCGTACATGGCTGTTGCCTTTCGGAAGGGGGTCAGGCGAGGGAGCGGAGCGCCTCGGCCGGGCGAAGACGGGCGGCACGGCCACCGCCGACCACGCCCGCCAGCAGCCCGCCGAGCACCGCGAGGCCCACCGCGGCGAGGACGATCCAGAGGCTGACCGGGGCGGAGAGGACCACGTCGACGGCGCTCGCGGCGGTGTCCTGGGCGCCGCCGAACGGGCCGCCGCCTCCGGAGGGAGCCGCGGCGCCGTCGGCCGCCGCACCCCCGAGCTGCTGCATGCGGTCGCCCACGGACCCGCCCCCGCCGAAGGCGAAGGACGACCCGGACGACCCGGTGAGGGTGATCCCCGCCAGGTTGATCGCCAGGACGGCGAGGCCACCCAGGACCACGCCGGCGACGCCCCCGACGAGGCCCTGCACCACCGACTCGCCGGCCACCTGGCCCACCACCCGGTTGCGGGACCAGCCGATCGCCTTGAGCGTGCCGAGCTCGCGCGTGCGGCGGTTGACCCCCGACACGGTGAAGAGGATCGCCAGGCCGAAGGCGGCCAGCAGCACGATGACCGACAGCCACGTGCCGAGCCTGCTGACCAGCGACGAGGCGGTCGAGAGGGAGCCGGTGACGCCCTCGGCGAGGTCGGCCTGCGTGCTCACGGACGCGTCCGGCAGGGCGGTCGCGACCGCCGCGGCGACGGCGTCCACGTTCGAGGCGGAGTCCACGGAGACGTACAGGTCGGTGACCTGGCCGTCGAGGCCGGCCAGGGTCTGGGCCACGGCGAGGGGCACGTACACGTCGGAGGCGGTGGCCACGCCCTCGCCGGTGGTGGACGCGACGGTGCCGACGATCTCCAGGCCGGTCCCGGCGACGGTCAGCGTGTCGCCGACGGCGAGCTCCTCCTGGGCGGCGTAGGTGGCGTCGAGCACGGCGACGTCCGCCGAGGCGTCGTCGGCCGTGAGCGTGCGCCCCTCGGCGACCTCGACGGTGGTGAGCGGCCCGACGGCGTCCGCGGCCGGGTCCACGCCCGTCACGTCGAAGCTCGTGATCTCGAACGACGACCCGCCGGCGCCGCCCGCTGCGGCGCCCGGCTCCGGCCGCTCGCCCGACTCGAGCTGCTCCTGCATGGCCTCGACGTCGGGCATCTCGCCGGAGAACGACGTGCTCTGCAGGGTGAGCGTCGCCGCCACCCCGCTGACGTGCTCGATCCCGGCGACGGTCTCGGCGGCCGCGGAGTCGAACGACGCCGACCCGCGCGCCACGCTCAGGCGGTCCTGGGACAGGCTGCGCGTCCCGTCCTCGGCCGCCTCCCCGTCCTGGGCACCGAACTCGAAGCTGCCGGGGCCGCCGCCGCCCGGCGCCCCGGCCTGGGTGACGGTGACGTCCGTCCCGACGCCGTACACCGACTCCAGCACCGACGCCTGGGCGTCGCGGACGCCGGCCGCCACGGAGTTGACGACGATGACGAGGGCGATGGCCACCGCGAGCCCGACGGCGACCACGACTGTCTGCTTCTGTCTGTTGCGCAGCTCTCGGCGCAGGTAGGTGAGGAACATGCTCCGAGCGTGCTCGCGGAGCCTGGGCCGCACCTCGCACGACGCTGTGGACCCGCTATGTCTCTGGCGGTTCCGGTCCCGCGAGAACAACGTCCCGCGAGAACAACCTTGTGCAGGCAACCGCCACCGGTTGCCTGCACAAGGTTGTTCTCGTCGCCTAGGTTCGTCTCCGTGGACGAGCTGCAGCGAGTGATCGACGTCATGGACCGCCTCTACTCCCCGGGCGGCTGCCCGTGGGACCGGGAGCAGACGCACGAGTCGCTCGTGCGCTACCTCCTGGAGGAGGCGCACGAGCTCGCGGAGGCCATCGAGACGGGCGACCGGGCGAACCTCCGCGAGGAGCTCGGCGACGTGCTGTTCCAGGTGCTGTTCCACGCGCGCATCGCGGCCGACGACACCAGCGACCCGTTCACCGTCGAGGACGTCGCCCGCGACCTCTCCGACAAGCTGGTGCGCCGGCACCCGCACGTGTTCGCGGCGTCGTCGGCCCCCGAGGAGGTGGGCCTCACGAGCGAGGCGGTCCTCGCCGGCTGGGAGGTGCTGAAGCAGGCGGAGAAGCAGCGCACCTCCGTCCTGGAGGGCATCCCCCTCGCCCAGGGCGCGCTGGCCCGCGCGCAGAAGGTGGTCTCGCGCGCCACCCGGGCGGGCCTGCTGCCCGACGACGTCCAGGACGCCCCGGGCGGCGACCTCACCGAGCGCTACGGACGCGAGCTGCTCGCCGTCGTGGCCCGCGCGGAGGCCGACGGGGTGGACGCGGAGGGCGCCCTGCGGGCTGCTTCACGTGCGCTGGAGGCAACCGTCCGGCATGGCGAGACGGGGGAGGCTGCCCCTGCCCTGCGGCACTAGTCTGGGTGCGTAACCTCCGAGCAACAAACCTTCCAAGGAGAGCCCGTGGCTAGCATCGAAGCCGTTGGAGCACGCGAGATCCTGGACTCGCGCGGCAACCCCACCGTCGAGGTGGAGATCGTCCTGGACGACAGCACGTTCGCCCGCGCCGCGGTCCCCTCGGGTGCGTCGACCGGCGCGTTCGAGGCCGTCGAGCGCCGGGACGGCGACAAGGGCCGTTATCTGGGCAAGGGCGTCGAGGCCGCGGTCGCCGCGGTCAACGACGAGATCGCCCCCGAGCTGATCGGGTACGACGCCGAGGACCAGCGCATCATCGACCAGGCCCTGATCGACCTGGACGGCACGTCGAACAAGGGCAAGCTGGGCGCCAACGCGATCCTCGGCGTCTCGCTCGCCGTCGCGAAGGCCGCCGCGAAGAGCGCAGGCCTGGACCTGTACCGCTACGTCGGTGGTCCGAACGCGCACGTGCTGCCCGTGCCGATGATGAACATCCTCAACGGCGGGTCGCACGCCGACTCGAACGTGGACGTGCAGGAGTTCATGGTGGCGCCCATCGGGGCCCCCACGTTCCGCGAGGCGCTGCGCACCGGCACCGAGGTGTACCACTCCCTCAAGTCCGTGCTGAAGAGCAAGGGTCTGGCCACCGGCCTGGGCGACGAGGGCGGCTTCGCGCCGAACCTCGCCAGCAACCGTGAGGCTCTGGACCTGATCCTCGTCGCCATCGAGAAGGCCGGCTTCACCGCCGGCACCGACGTGGCGCTCGCGCTCGACGTCGCCGCCACGGAGTTCTTCTCCGACGGCACCTACGCGTTCGAGGGTGGCAAGAAGACCTCGGACGAGATGATCGAGTACTACCAGCAGCTCGTGGCCGACTACCCGCTGGTGTCCATCGAGGACCCGCTGTCCGAGGACGAGTGGGACGGCTGGGCGCAGCTCATGGGCGTCGTGGGCGACAAGGTGCAGATCGTCGGCGACGACCTGTTCGTCACCAACCCCGAGCGCCTCGCCAAGGGCATCCAGCTCAAGTCGGCGAACTCGCTCCTGGTCAAGCTCAACCAGATCGGCACGCTCACCGAGACGCTCGACGCCGTGACGCTCGCGCAGCGCAACGGCTTCACGACGATGACCTCGCACCGCTCCGGCGAGACCGAGGACACCACCATCGCCGACCTGTCGGTGGCCACCAACGCCGGCCAGATCAAGACCGGTGCCCCGGCCCGTGGCGAGCGCATCGCCAAGTACAACCAGCTCCTCCGCATCGAGGAGGCCCTGGACGAGGGCGGCCGCTACGCCGGCCGTACGGCGTTCCCGCGCTTCCAGGCGTGAGCTGACGCCTCGCCCATCGGCGGCGAGAACAACATTGCGCAGGCAACGGTCCCTCGTTGCCTGCGCAATGTTGTTCTCGGAGCGTGTGGGCGCGCGCCCGCGATGGACATTTACAGATGAAATGCCGCCGCGCCGGGCGTGTACACGCGCTCCGGCGCCGCGGGTCGGCACAATCGAGCCGTGCCCTCGTCCCGACGTCCGTCGTCCTCCGGTCCGGCGCGTCGTCCCGCGGCGCGACCTGGTTCGGCGGGCGCTGGTTCGGCGGGCGCTGGTTCGGCGGGCGCCGGTTCGTCGGGCGCCGGTTCGGCGCGGGGTGCTGCGTCGTCGGGCAAGGGCGCGACCCCGCGTCCGACGCCGAAGCCCGCGCCGAAGCCCGCCCCAGGGAAGGCCTCGACCCCGAAGCCCAAGCCGGCGACCCCCAAGCCCGCCACCCCGCGCCCCACCGCGTCCCGGCCGGCCGCAAGCGCCCCGCGCACCGCCCCCGCCGGCGGCAAGCGCCCGGTGCAGCCGCGCGCCCGCCGGGCGGTGAACGGCAGCGTCGCGGCGACGCGCCGGCCGGCACGCTCCGAGCGCCGGCGCGGCCGGAGCGGCCTGGTGCTGCCCGAGGTGCTGACGGTCCGCGCGATCGTGCTCTCGGTGGTGGTGCTGCTGGCGGTGGTGCTGCTCCTGCCGACGGTCCGCGCGGTCATCACCCAGCAGGCGCAGCTCCGTGACCTGCGTGCCGAGCTCACCACCCAGCAGCAGCAGAGGGAGCAGCTCGAGGTGGAGCTGGCCCGCTGGGAGGACCGGCAGTACGTCATCGAGCAGGCCCGCTCGCGGCTGAGCTTCGTCATGCCCGGGGACACCGTGTGGCGCACCCTGGACGCGGACTCGGTGCCGGAGGACGAGCCGACGTCGGGCCCGGTGGGGACGGGGCCGACGACGGGTACGGACGGCGACGACACGCCCTGGTACACGTCGCTGTGGGACTCGGTCCGGATCGCGGGCGGCGGCGAGTAGCCGGTGGGGGACAATGGAGCCGCCCCCTTTCCCCTCCCGAGGACCAACTTGTGACGCACAGCACCGACGACCGCCAGCCCGCCCCGAACCCGGGGGAGGCCGTGACGGACGCTGACCTCCAGGTCCTCGCCGAGCAGCTGGGGCGCGAGCCTCGCGGTGTGGTGGGGGTCGCGGCGCGCTGCGTCTGCGGGCGGCCCACGGTGGTGCGCACGGCGCCCCGCCTCCCCGACGGCACCCCGTTCCCGACCACCTTCTACCTCACCCACCCGGGTGCGGTGGCGGCGGCGTCGACCCTCGAGGCGAACGGCGTGATGAAGGAGATGACCGACCGCCTGGCCGAGGACGAGGAGCTGGCGGCGGCCTACCGGCGCGCCCACGAGCACTACCTCGCGGAGCGGGAGGCGCTGGGCCACGTCGAGGAGATCGCCGGGATCTCGGCGGGCGGCATGCCCACGCGCGTCAAGTGCCTGCACGTGCTCATGGGGCACGCGCTGGCCGCCGGTCCCGGGGTGAACCCGCTGGGTGACGAGGCGCTGGAGCGGGCGAGCGCCCTGTGGCGCCCCGACCGCTGCACCTGCTGACCACGCACCACCCCACCCGCCCGGCACGAGAGGCCTGCACCATGACCACCCGCGTCGCCGCGATCGACTGCGGCACCAACTCGATCCGACTCCTGGTGGCCGACGTGCCCGCCGACGGCTCCACCCTCACCGAGCTCGACCGCCGGATGGAGGTGGTGCGGCTCGGGCAGGGCGTCGACCGCACGGGGGAGCTGGCACCCGACGCGCTGGAGCGCACGCTCGCGTCGACGCGCGAGTACGCGGAGGTCATCGAGCGGCTGAGGGCCGAGCGGGTGCGGTTCGTGGCGACGTCGGCCACGCGCGACGCGCGCAACCGCGAGGCGTTCTTCTCCGGCGTGCACCGGATCCTGGGCGTCGAGCCCGAGGTGATCACGGGCGACGAGGAGGCGCAGCTGTCGTTCCGCGGGGCCACCGGCGTGGTGGGGGCGGCGCACCCGGGGCCGTTCCTCGTGGTCGACCTGGGCGGCGGCTCCACGGAGCTGGTCCTCGGCACCGGCTCCGTGGACGCCGGGTATTCGATGGACGTGGGCTCCGTCCGGCTCACCGAGCGCCACCTCCGGAGCGACCCGCCCACGGCGGCGGAGATCGAGGCCGCCCGGGCCGACGTGCGTTCCGCCCTGGACGACGCCGCCCGCGTGGTCCCGCTGGGCAAGGCCGTCACCCTCGTCGGCCTGGCGGGCTCGATCACGACCGTGACGGCGCACGCCCTGGGTCTGGAGCGGTACGAGCGCGAGCGGATCGACGGGTCCATGCTGCCGGTCGGCGCCGTCCTCGCCGCGTGCGACGCGCTGCTCGCCGCCCCGCGCGAGGAGCGGGCGGCGATGGGGTTCATGCACCCCGGCCGGGTCGACGTGATCGCTGCCGGCGCGCTCGTCTGGGCCGAGGTGGTGCGGCGGGTCGTGGCCGACGTCGAGGCCGCGGGCGGGTCGCTCACCGAGGTGGTCACGAGCGAGCACGACATCCTGGACGGCATCGCGCTGTCGATCGCCTGAGCTGCCCTCACCCCCGCCGAGACAGTGACCTCGTCGGACGACGTCACTGTTTCGGCGGGGGAGCCCTGCCGAGACAGTAACTCTGTCCGACGAAGTTGCTGTTTCGGCGCCGGAGCCCCGCCGAGACAGTGACTCCGTCCGACGAAGTTGCTGTTTCGGCGCCGGAGCGCCGCCGAGACAGTGACCTCGTCGGACAAAGTTACTGTCTCGGCGGGGCTAGCAGCGGCGAGCCGCTGGTGCTAGTACGCATCACGTAGTAGTGTTCACCGCGAGAGAGAGGGGCACCGTGGACATGACACAGCTGCTCAAGGGGGTGCTCGACGCCGCCGTCCTGGCCGTCGTCGAGCAGGAGGACGGCTACGGCTACGACGTGCTGCGCAGGCTCCGCGCCGCCGGCCTCCAGGACATCGGTGACGCCTCGGTCTACGGCACTCTCCGCCGCCTCTACGCGGCGGGTGCACTCACGAGCTACGTGGTGCCGTCCGACGAGGGGCCGCACCGCAAGTACTACGGCATCACCGCGCACGGGCGCGAGATGCTCGGGACACAGCGCAAGGAGTGGCAGGAGTTCACCGGCACCGTCGCGGGACTCCTCGGCAACAGGAACGAGGCAGCCTGATGGTCACCACCGGCACGGACACGCTCGCCGCGCACGTCCGCGGGTACGCGCAGGCGGTCCGCCTGCACCTGTCCGACCTGGGTCCCGACGTCGTCGAGGACCTCACCGACGGCCTCGAGGCCGACCTCACCGAGGCCCTGCTCGACCTCCCGGACCAGGGCCGCGTCCCGGCGGTCTCAGACGTTCGGGCCGACGGCGACGCCCCGGTCACCACGGTCCTCGACCTCGCCGTGACCTTCGGCCCGGCCGCGGCCTACGCGGCGGAGCTGCGGTCGGCCGCGGGCATCGCGCCGCCCGCGGCCGCGGAGTACCGCCCGCCGCGGCGCTGGGCCGTGGGCCGGGGGATCCCCACGGCGTACGAGGCGGTCTCCGAGCGCTGGACCGCCGCGTGGCGGCCGGTCGCCGTGTCGCCCGCCGGGTCGTCGGTCCTCGACTTCCTGCGTTCTCTGGTCCCGGTCTGGTGGATCCTGCGGGGCTGGGTGGTGGCCACGGTGCTGCTGTTGCCCTTCGGCATGTCGGTCCGGCTGTGGCCGTACGACCCGTCCGCGCAGTTCCTCATGATCGCCGCGATCGTCCTGAGCGTGCAGTGGGGCCGCGGGAAGTGGCTGCCCCGCCGGTCCTGGGCGCCGCGCCTGCTGACGGTGGCCTCGGTCGGCTCGGCCGTGGCGGCCGTGCCGCTGGTGCTGTACGTGGCGTCCGTGGGGCACCCGTACGACGGCGCGCCCTCCGGCTACGACGCCGGCTTCAGCGACGGCTACAACCAGGCGCAGTTCAGCGCGTCGCCCGTGGACTACCCGGGCGTGCCCGGGTCCGACGGCGTCTGGGTGGACGGCATGCAGGTCTCCAACCTGTTCGCCTTCGACCAGGACGGCAACCCCCTGCGCAACGTCCAGCTCTTCGACGACCGCGGCCGTCCCGTCCGCACGATCTCCGACCAGGGCGCCTCCCAGACCTGGGCGGTGCCGGACCTCCCGGGGAACTGGGTCTTCCAGCCGGCGGTCGCCGGTGACGGCCGCGAGCGGTGGAACGTCTACCCCCTCCAGGCGGTCGAGCTCGAGGACACCGAGACGGTGTACGACGAGGACGGCGACGGCTGGAACGACCACCCCGTCCCGCTGACGGGGGTGCGGCCGCAGTCCATGCCGTGGCCCTTCCTCAAGGCGCCCACGGAGATCCCGTCGAAGGGCAGCGCCCCCGATGCCCCGGCGGACGGGGCCGACGAACAGCCGGACGGCGCCGAGGTCTCGCCCGCACCGGGCGCCCCCGCACCGAGCGCCCCGGCGACCGGCGACCAGCCCGGCGTCGCCCCGGGAGGCGACCGGCCGGCGTCGGGCACCGTCCCGGGCGGCGACCAGGGTGTGCCGACGCCGACGCTCGAGGCGACCGACGCGGACTGATCCGGTGCGCGGGCGCGAGCCCGGCCCTCTGACCAGGGTCGGCGCTCCGCCCGCGGGGCGCGTCCTCACACGTGCCCCGGGCGGGGCGTGAGCCGGCCCGGACCCCGTCTGAATCCGGGCCCGATGCGCGGTAATCTAAGGATCATGCCTCAGAACGACCTGACCTCGGTCAGCCCTGCCCAGGAAGCGGCGGCGCCCACACCCCGCCCGCGGAAGGTGCCGCGCATCGTGGTGCTCGGCGGCGGGTCCGTCGGCCTCTACGTGGCTCGGCGCCTGCGCAAGAAGCTGAAGAAGCGCGAGGCGGCGATCGTCGTCGTGGACCCGCGGCCGTACATGACGTACGCCCCCTTCCTGCCGGAGGCGGCCGCCGGCTCGATCGACGCGCGTGACGTCGTAGCGCCCCACCGTCGTGCGCTCAAGCGCATCGACGTGCTGCAGGGCAAGGTCGTGAACATCGACCACGCGAACCGCAAGGTGTCGATCCACCCCGAGGAGGGCGCCGACTACGAGGTGTCGTACGACCAGCTGGTCGTGGGCCTCGGCTCGGTGTCCCGCACGCTGCCGATCCCCGGCCTGGCCGAGAACGCCATCGGCTTCAAGAACGTGGAGGAGGCCATCGCGGTCCGCAACCACGTGCTGAACCGACTCGACGTGGCGTCGTCCACCTGGGACGCCGACCTCCGCAAGCGGATGCTCACGTTCACCTTCGTGGGCGGTGGCTTCGCCGGCATCGAGGCGCTCGCCGAGATCGAGGACATGGCGCGGTACGCCACCCGCCAGTACCCCACGATCGACCCGGAGGACCTGCGGTTCGTCATGATCGAGGGGGCCGGCCGCATCCTCCCCGAGGTCTCGGAGCCCATGGGCCTCTGGGCGCTCGAGGAGATGAAGAAGCGCGGCATGGAGTTCCACCTCAACACGTTCCTCTCGTCCTGCGTGGACGGGCACGTGGTGACCTCCACGGGCGTGGAGTTCGACTCCGACACCATCGTGTGGACCGCAGGCGTCAAGGCGAACCCGGTCATCAAGGAGAACTCGGACCTGCCGTTCGACCGCCTGGGCCGTGTCACGGTGCTGCCCACCCTGCAGGTCGCCACCGAGACCGGAGAGGTCATCGCGGGCGCGTGGGCCGCGGGCGACTGCGCCGCCGTGCCGGACGTCCTCAACCCGGGCTCGTTCTGCCCCCCGAACGCGCAGCACGCGATCCGCGAGGCCGTCCGCCTCGCCGACAACATCGTGGCGCAGCTCAAGGACCGCGAGCTCGTCGAGTACAAGCACAAGAGCGTCGGCGTCGTGGCTTCCCTCGGCCTGTACAAGGGCGTCGCGGAGCTGTTCGGCTTCCTCAAGCTGCGCGGCCCGCTCGCCTGGCTCGCACACCGCGGCTACCACGTCATGGCCATGCCGACCGGCAACCGCAAGGTCCGCATCATGATCGGCTGGATCGGGCAGTTCCTCATGGGCCGCGAGCTCGTCTCGCTCGGCTCGCTGCACGACCCGCGGTCCGAGTTCCGCGCCGCCGCCGTCCCGCCCAAGCCGTCGGGCGAGAAGGTCGAGCAGAAGGCGGAGTCGTCCGCGGCCACGGCCGAGGCCGGCGGGACCGAGCCGGCGATCGCCAAGCGCTGAGCCTGCGGGGCTTGCCCCGGTCCGCTTCGAGAACGTCATCAGGTATCACTTCCTCCCCGGGAGCGGTACCTGATGGCGTTCTCGGGGCGGACACCCGGCAGAGGGTGGACACCGGCGATCCGGCGCTGCCGGGCTAATCTTCGGGGTGCGCCCCCATAGCCCAACTGGCAGAGGCAGCCGGCTTAAACCCGGCCAAGTCCCGGTTCGAACCCGGGTGGGGGCACCTTCTTGCGGCCCGACGGCGGCCCGGGCGCGGCCCGACGGCGGCCCGGGCCCGGGCCGGCGCTTCGCCCGCCTTTACGCCCGCAGCAGACGGCGGAACCCTTCGGGACTGTCGGACGCTGCGGGTAGCGTGACGGTGGGTAGGTTGGCAGCACGGGCGACGGCGGGGAGACGACCATGACGGTGACCCAGGTGACGGGCCGGACCGCTGCGAGCGTGCCGGCGCAGGGCCCGGCGCACGAGCCGGTGCTGGATCGCGGCAGGGAGCCGCTGCTGCGGCACCTCGTGGGCGGCATCCTGCGCCGCGCGCGGCGTGACCAGCGCCGCACGTTGTCCGACGTCGCGACCGCCGCCCGCGTCTCGACCGCCTACCTCTCCGAGGTGGAGCGGGGGCGCAAGGAGGCGTCGTCGGAGGTGCTGGCCGCCGTGTGCGAGGCGCTGGGGCTCCGGCTCGTCGACCTGGTGGAGCGGGCCTGGACCGAGCTGGCGCTGGTCAACGACGCGCGCGTCGTGGACCTCACCCGCCGCGCCGCCCCGGCCGGGTTCCACACGGCCCAGTCCGGTGCACCCGCCCGCGCCGACGCCGTCGGGCAGCGGGGGCGTGCCGTGCTCCGCGCGGCGTGACCCGCGGTACTCCGCCCGGTGGGCGAGCCCCCGGGCCTGTCAGGCCCCTCCGCGCGGGTCCTGTCCTAGTGCCGGGAGGATGACCTCGTCGACCACGCGCGCGAGGTAGGCGTCGTCGGGCAGGCGGACGCGGTCCATCGCGTACTTCGTGACGAGGGCCTCGCCCACGTCGACGGTCACGTCGGTGATCCGGCCGGGGTCGATGCGTCCCCGCGCCGCGTAGTGGTCGAGCACGGTCCGGGTGAACCGCCCGCCGTGGGCGTCGAAGACATCGCGGTACAGCCGTTCGTGCAGCTCGGGGTCACGGGACGCCTCGGCGACGACGGCGAGCATCGCCGGTCCCAGGCGCTTGTCGCCCATCAGGTCGCGCAGCAGCCGCAGCGCGGCGACGAGATCGCCGCGGAGGTCGTCGGCACCCGGGGCAGGCTGCTCGCGGGGGTAGCGCGCGTGGAGCGCCTCCAGCAGGATGTCGCGTGGTGCGGGCCACCGGCGGTAGAGGGACGTCTTCGCGGTGCCGGCCCGACGCGCCACGCCCTCCATGCTCAGTCGCGCGACGCCGTGCTCCGCCGCCTCGAGGAGGACGGCGTCGTAGATGGCGTCGACGAGGTCCTGACCGTGCCGACGGGTCTGGCGCACGCCCTCGTCCTCGGCAGAAGGCATGGGGGCTTCCTTTCTTAGATACGGTGTCGTATCTTCGTCTCGTTCGGAAGATACGGAACCGTATCTTCGCTGCCTCGCGTACGCGACTCGCGCTACGCCGACGAGACGAGCTCCGATGACCAGCACCGTACAGTTTCCGGGCCCTGACCACCTGCCCCCGCCCGCCCCCGTCGAGGCCGGCCGGCGTGTGCTCGGCCCCGACCTGGCGCGCGGGGCGATGCTGCTCGGCATCGCCGTGGTGCACGCCACCCTGCTGCGCGAGATGGCGCTCGGCGGCCGGGCCGAACCGCTGTCCCGAGCGTTCGACCCCCTCGCCCGCGCCGCCGTCACCGTGCTGTTCGAGGCGCGGAGCTACCCCCTGTTCGCGCTGCTGTTCGGCTACGGCCTGGCGTGGATCCATCGGCGGCGGACCGCCGAGGGCAGGCCGTGGCCCTGGACCCGGGCCCTGGTCCGGCGCCGCGGCCGGTGGCTGCTCGCGCTCGGGTTCGTGCACACGGTCCTGCTCTTCTTCGGCGACATCCTCGGGGTCTACGGGCTGATCGCCGTCCTGTTCGCCGGCCTGCTCCAGGCCTCCGACCGTCGCCTCCTCGCCCACGCGTTCGCATGGCTCGCCGGTGGGTCGCTCGTCTACGTGCTGGTCACCAAGTGGATCGTCCCCACGGACCCGTCCGCGTCGTCGGTCTTCACCGACAGCCCGCTGCTCGACGCCGGGCTCCGCCTCGCGACCTGGCCCGTGATGCTGCCCGTCACGGTGCTCACCTCGGTGTTCCCTGTGCTCGTCGGCGTGTGGGCGGCGCGGCGCGGCGTCCTCGAACGGCCCGCTGACCACCTGCCTCTCCTGCGCCGGACGGCGGTCGTGGGCGTCACCGTCGGCGTGCTCGGTGGGGTGCCAACGGGCCTCGTGGCGGCCGGCGTGGGCGACGTCGGACAGGTCGTCGGCGCGGCCGCGTCGTGGCTGCACCTCCTCACGGGCTACGCCGGCGGGTTCGGTTACGCGGCCGTGCTCGGGCTCGTCGCGGCGCGCGCGCAGGGCCGTCCGGGACCCGTCGTGCGTGCGCTGGTCGCCACCGGCAAGCGGTCGCTCACCTGCTACCTGCTCCAGTCGGTCGCGTGGAGCGTCATCTTCCCGCTCTACGCGCTCGACCTCGCGCCTGACCTGTCCGTGGCGGGCGGCGTGGCAGTGGGTGCGGGCGTCTGGGCGCTCACCGTCGTGGTCGCCGTGGTGCTGGAGCGCCTGGGAGCGCGCGGACCGGCCGAACGTCTCCTGCGGTGGCGCACGTACGGCCCGGCGGCCCGCCGCTGACCGGTCAGAGGCCCGCCCGGCGGCCCGCCGTGGGCCGGACGTCCTCGACACGGTCGACGATCCGGTCCACGAAGCCGTACTCCACCGCCTCCTCGGCGGTGAACCAGCGGTCGCGGTCGCTGTCGCGGGCGATCGTCTCCGGGGTCTGGCCGGTGTGCCGGGCGTTCAGCTCCGTGACCACGCGCTTGGTGTGGAGCATGTTCGCGGCCTGGATGGTCACGTCGGCGACCGAGCCGCCGATCCCGCCCGACGGCTGGTGCATGAGTACCCGCGTGTGCGGCAGCACGTACCGCTTGCCGGGCGTACCCGCGGCGAGCAGGAACTGCCCCATGCTGGCTGCGAGCCCGAAGCCCACGGTCGTGACGTCGTTCGGGATCAGCTGCATCGTGTCGTAGACGGCCAGGCCCGCGCTGATCGAGCCGCCGGGGGAGTTGACGTACAGCGCGACGTCGGCGCGCGGGTCCTCGGCCGACAGCAGCAGGAGCTGTGCGCAGATGCGGTTCGCCACGGCGTCGTCCACCTCGGTGCCGAGCACCACGATCCGCTGGTGCAGCAGCCGGGAGGAGAGCTGGTCGTCGAACGGGCTGGCGGTAGCGGGCGCCTCGGCCCGCAGCAGTGGCTGGTTCATGCCCTCACCCTCGCCCGACGACGGCCGGCCGGGTAGGGCTTTCGGCCTGCGGCAGATCTGCCCTCGGCAGAGCGGCGCCCCCGGGGTGGTGGCGTCAGCGCGAGTCCTCCGGGCGGAGCTCGCCCGGCTCGAACAAGGGGAACGCGTTGAAGTGGACCTGCACCGGTCGGGCCCCGGGGTTGTCGGCCTCGCGCGTGAGGGGCTCCAGGTGCTCGCGGTGAAAGGCCTCCCAGGCCTCGATCACGCGGGTGAGCTGCTCCGGCGTGGCGCGGAGGTTGGCCGTCGAGAGCGTGCCGACGTCGTGCCACTCCTCCGGGAGCCGGTAGCCCGAGCGCAGCAGGGCCCAGATCTTGTCCTGCCGCGCACGCTCGAACTCCGCGTTGACCAGGTAGGCGGTCTCGCGGCCGGAGTGGTCCTCCGGGTCGCTGGGGTCGGAGATCGAGAACCGGCCCGGGGGCCGCTCCCACCAGCGCTCGCGCGCAGTGCCCTTGCCCTCCACCTCGCGGACGAAGCCGTGCTTCTCGAGCTGGCGCAGGTGGTAGCTGGTGGAGCCGCTCGACTCACCCAGGAGGTCGCCCAGGCCGCTCGCCGTGAGCGGGCCGTGGGTACCCAGAAGGTCGAGGATCTTGACGCGGAGGGGGTGGGCCAGGCCCTTCAGGGCGCCGGGTCCGAGCGCCTTGCGCACAGCGTCGTCGACGGCGGCGCCGATCTGGTCGCCCAGACCGGACAGGGACTCGGCGAGCCCGTCCACGCCCCCCTCTGCCGCGCCCGCGCGGGCCTCGGCGACGGTGTCCGCCACCTTCTCGCGGATGGCGTCGCCGAGGCGTCGCGCGGCTGGGCGGTCGTGGTCGGTGCTCATGGTGCTGACGTTACTCAGCGGAGCGACATCGGGTGGCGTGCGGCGGCGTTGTCCCGCGCCCGCTCCGTGTAGGCGGCACGCTCGCGCTCGTGGCGGGCCTGCTCGCGGTCGATGAAGCTGGTGGTGCGGCTGCCGGTGGTGCGGACAGCGGGGGCGAACCTGGTCATCGCGATCTCCTGGCGGTCCGGCCGGTGGCCCGGCCTGCTGGGTGGGTGTCGTTCTGCGGTACGACGACAACGCTACCCATGCAAAGGAGTCTTTGCAAGAGTTTCTTTGCAACAAGTTCTTTGGATGTGTGGCCCGGGGGAGTCAGGCGGTGGGAGGGCGGCGCCTCCAGTCGTCGAGGTCCCCGTTGAGCCGCTCCAGGAGGCCGGCGAGCTGGGTGCGCTCGGCCGCCGACCAGCCGGCCAGGATCTCCTCGAACCGTCGGCGGCGGCGTTCCCGCTCGCGCGCGAGGGCGTCGAGCCCTTGCGGCGTGGCGGCGACGACGACGGCGCGCCCGTCCTCCGGGTCCCGGCCGCGCCGGGCGAGGCCGGTCCGCTCGAGAGCGGCCACCTGTCGCGTGACGGTCGACCCGTCCAGCCCTTGGTGCTCTGCCAGGACGCTGATGCCCAGCGGACCGGCCTCCTCGAGCAGCAGGAGCAGCAGATAGCTCGACCGGTCGAGGGCCGGGCTGTCGGCGCCTCCGCCGGCCGCGGCCCGGAGCCGGTCGGCACGCCGTTGCAGGAGAGCGACCTGGAGCTCGACGCGCTCTACCGCGTCGTCGGGGGCGGAGTCGTCGTCGGCGCTCCGGCCGGTGGTCGTCATGGGTGCAGGGTACAGACGAACTACCTGCGGGATGCATGAATATCGGTGCCCCGCTCGGCGGACCGCCACTGCGCGGGCGTGGTGCCGTGCTCGCGCCGGAACGTGCGTGCGAAGTAGCCCGCGTCGCGAAACCCCGAGCGCGTCCCCACCGCGGCCACGGTGAGGTCGGTGCCGGCGAGCAGGCGCCGCGCCTCGGCCATCCGCCGTTCGGTGATCCACTGCTGCACCGTGCGTCCGGTCTTGCGGCGCACCACCGTCGTGAGGTGGGCGGGGGTGAGGGCGACAGCGGCGGCGACGTCACGCAGCGAGACCGGCTCCGCGTACCGGGACTCGATGAGGTCGAACACGTCGGCGAGCAGCGGCTCGTCGCGCCACCGCAGCCCGCCCGCCACGTCCGCCGCGATCCGGGCCACGTCCACCAGCAGGAGCGTGAGGTGCGCGAGGGCCGCCTCGGCATAGCCGTCCGCTCGCTCGTCGAGCTCACGCTCGATCGCGTCGAAGTACCCGGCGAAGCGGGCCCGGTCCGCCGCGGGGACGGGGAGCCGCTGCGCACCCTCGCCCTGGCCCCGCGCGAAGGGGAGCAGCAGCGGGTGGCCACGCCACGAGCGCAGGGCTCCCGGCTCGATCGCGTCCGGCGGGAAGAAGACGGTCCGGACGTCGGGGTGCGGGCCGCCCGCGTCGTCGCCGACGTCGACCACCTCCCCGGGCGCGATGAGGAACAGGTCGCCGGTCTCCAAGGGGCGGTCCCGGCCGTCGATCCGCAGGGTGCCGAGGCCGGACGCCACCATCCCGACCACGAGGAAGTCGTGCGCGTGCGGCAGCGGGCGCGGGAGGTGACGGGGGTCGCCCACCCGGTTCGCGCGCACCGGGGGCGTCCCTGGTGACCGCGGGTAGCCGTGCACCGGGACGGCACCCTCACGCCGGCTCACCGGATCGAAAGATCGTCCCGCTCCGCCGGAGGATCGGTCCTTGGCGCCAGAAGGCGCACCGTCGATGCTGGGAGCAGGCACGCAAAGATCATCACATCACGAAGGGCGGACCGCCATGAGCGAGCACACCGGGCACCACGACGACCATGCACCCGACCACGGGCACGCGCCGCACGGCGCCGCGAGCGACCACACCCACGGCCGGCACGGGTTCCTCCCGGCCATGGGCCACGACCGGCTGCTCCCGCTCTACGACGTCTTCACGCGGCTCGCCGGCGGCCGGGCGGCGCACCGGCAGCTCGCCGAGGCCGCGGCGGTCGCCCCGGGCGCTCACGTCCTCGAGATCGGCTGCGGCACCGGCAGCCTCGTGCTCCTGGTGGCGGGACGCGACCGGTCGGTGGCCGTCACGGGGCTCGACCCCGACCCGAAGGCGCTCGCGGTCGCGGCTCGGAAGGCGCGCCGCCGTCGGCTCGACGTGCGGTGGGACCAGGGGTTCGCGGGGGAGCTGCCCTACCCGGACGCCAGCCAGGACCGGGTCCTGTCGTCGATGATGTTCCACCACCTCGACGCCGACGAGAAGGTCCGGGCCCTGCGCGAGGCCTGGCGGGTTCTCCGCCCCGGCGGCGAGCTGCACCTTCTTGACGTCGTCGCCGACGCCACCCGCGGGCCGCTCGCCGAGATGGCCGCCGGCAACGCGGGGGAGCGGATCCCCGACGCGATGCGCGAGGCAGGGTTCACCGGCGTGGCCCGCACCGGGACGGTGCGGCTGCGGCTCGGGATCGGCCAGTGCGCCACGTTCCGCGGGACGCGCTGACGGCGGCCGGCCCGTCAGCCGCGCGCCCGCCGCCGCGCCGCGTCCAGCAGGGCCGTCACCCCGCGGGTCAGCGCGGCCAGGTCGTCCAGGTCGAGCAGCGCGAACATCTCGGGATCGGTGTCGTCCTCGAAGGCCACCAGCCGCCGGATCGCGGCGGCGCCCTTCTCGGTGCTGCGTAGGAGACGGACGCGGCCGTCGTGCGGGTCGGTGCGGCGCTCGGCCATACCGGCGGCCACCAGCCGGTCCACGATCCCCGAGACGGTGGCGGCGGAGACCCCGAGCACCTCCGCGAGCCGCTGGGACGTGGTCTCGCCGTCCACCTGGACGATCGCGAGGGCGCGCAGCTGCTGCACCGTCAGCTCGGTCTCGAGCAGCGGCCGCAGGCGTGTCTCGAAGAAGAGGTCGCCGAGCTGTCGCTGCGCCGCGGTCAGCTCCTCGACGAGCTGTTCGCGCCTGGGGTCGGTCATCCGGTGACTGTAACGGGAACCCTCCGGGGATGCTTCGCGTTAGGCTAACTATCGCGCCGAGGACGTCGTGCCCGGCACCCCCTACCTGGAGGAACTGTGTTCCGTCTTGCCCGGATATCGCTCGCGAACCGCGCGGTGGTCGCGCTCGCGACGATCGCGATCGCCGTCTTCGGCGTCCTGAGCATGGGATCCCTGAAGCAGGAGCTCATCCCGTCCTTGTCGCTGCCCACCGCGGCCGTCGTCGCCGTCTACCCCGGCGCGGCGCCCGAGATCGTGGCCGACCAGGTGTCCGAGCCGGTCGAGAGCGCCGTGAAGGCGGTCGACGGCGTGACCGGCGTCAGCTCCACGGCGTCCACGAGCATGTCGGTCACCACCGTCGAGCTCGACTTCGGCACCGACCTCGACGACGCGACGCAGGCGCTCGAGAGCGCCGCCCGGGACGCCGCCGGCCTCCCGGAGGGCGTGGAGCCCCAGGTCATCGCAGGGTCGATCGACGACTTCCCGGTGGTCCAGCTCGCAGTCTCCGCCGACGGCGCGTCCGACGAGGAGCTCGCGGAGATCGTCACCTCGACGATCGTGCCCGCGTTCGAGCAGGTCGACGACGTGCGCAGCGTCGAGGTCACGGGCATCGCCGAGCAGCAGGTCGTGATCGACCTCGACGAGGCGAAGCTCGCGGCGTCCGGCATGTCCGCCGCCCAGCTCACGTCCCTGCTGCAGAGCAACGGCATGATCATCCCCGCGGGCACGGTCACCTCGGGCGAGCAGACGCTCAGCGTCCAGGTGGGCTCCCGGATCTCGTCGGTCGAGGAACTGGCCGCGCTCCCGCTCGTCGCCTCCCCGTCCGCCGCCGGCGGAACCGCCTCCGCCGGTGCCTCCGCCGCGGCGGGAGCCGCAGCCGGCCCCGTGCCGGGGGCGACCGGCGCACCCGCGGCGAGCCCCGCCGTCGTCCACCTGGGCGACGTCGCGACGGTGACCGCCGCGCCCGTGCCCGCCACCTCGTACTCGCGGCTCGACGGCGAGGCCTCGCTGGCCGTGTCCATCACGAAGACCCCGCAGGGCAACACCGTCGACGTCTCGCACGGCGTGCAGGCCGCGCTGGACGGGCTCGCGGACGACCTCGACGCGCAGGACGTGAACGTCGGCGTGGTCTTCGACCAGGCGCCGTTCATCGAGGAGTCCATCGAGGGCCTGGCGACGGAGGGCGGGCTGGGCCTGCTCTTCGCCGTCGTCGTGATCCTGCTGTTCCTCGCGTCGATGAGCTCCACGCTCGTGTCGGCGATCTCGATCCCGCTGTCGCTCGCCGTGACCTTCCTGGTCATGAACCTGACCGGCTACACGCTCAACATCCTCACGCTGGCCGCGATGACGATCGCCATCGGACGCGTGGTCGACGACTCGATCGTGGTGATCGAGAACATCAAGCGTCACCTGTCGTACGGCGAGGACAAGATCGCCGCGATCGTGACCGCCGTCCGCGAGGTGGGTGGCGCCATCACCGCCTCGACGATCTGCACGGTCGCGGTGTTCGCCCCGATCGCGCTGGTCGGCGGCATGGTCGGCGAGCTGTTCCGCCCGTTCAGCGTGACGGTCGCGATCGCGATGCTCGCGTCGCTCGTGGTCGCCATCCTCGTGGTGCCGGTGCTGGCGTACTGGTTCCTGAAGTCCCCGGCGGTGGGCGCCGACGGCGGGCACGCCCTGCGCGAGGCCGCGGAGGCCAAGGAGCGTCGCGGGATCTGGCAGCGCGCCTACGTGCCCTCGCTGGACGCGGCCCTGCGTCGCCCTGTGGTGACGCTGGGCGTCGCCGTGCTCGTGCTGGGCGGCACCCTGGCGCTCGTGCCCAGCATGAAGACCAACTTCATCGGCGACTCCGGCCAGGACACCGTCTCCGTCACGCAGACCTTCGAGGCGGGCACGGCGCTCGCCGAGCAGGACGAGGCCGCCCGCGAGGTCGAGGACGTCCTGGCCGGGATCGACAGCGTCGAGTCCGTGCAGACCACCGTGGGATCCGCGGGTGGAGCGGCCGCCGCGTTCGGCGGGGGCGGGGGCGCGCCGAGCGCGTCGTTCGCGATCACCCTGGACGAGGAGGCCGACGGCGTCGCCGCGCAGGACGAGATCCGCGACGCGCTCGACGGCGCCGACCTGACGGGCGACGTCGTGCTCGCCGCGGGCGGCAGCGGGTTCGGCAGCACCACGGTCGACCTGGTCGTCACCGCGCCCGACACGGAGACGCTGACCGAGGCCGCCACCGAGGTGTACGACGCCGTCCTGCCGCTCGCCGAGGGCGACGACGCGATCGCCACCGAGGTGACGAACAACCTCGCCGCCCAGCAGACCACCGTGCAGGTCACGGTGGACCGCGACGCCGCCGCGGCGGCGGGCCTCACGGAGGTCGCGATCTCCGGCACCGTCGCCTC
The DNA here is from genome assembly GCF_057158775.1 of Antribacter sp. NEAU-D49. NCBI lineage: Bacteria > Bacillati > Actinomycetota > Actinomycetes > Micrococcales > Promicromonosporaceae > Antribacter > Antribacter sp. NEAU-D49. The sequence goes on from NZ_JBXTSN010000020.1 coordinate 87,223, forward strand.
GATCATGAGCCCGCAGCCGATCGGGACGGTCGACCTGGGCGACGGCCCGGTGGACGTGACCATCGCGTCCACCTCGCCGGCCACCGTGGACGAGCTGAAGGCGCTCGTGATCCCCACGGCCACCGGGCTGGTGCCCCTCACGGAGCTGGCGTCGGTCGAGGAGGTCGGCTCGCCGTCGTCGGTCACGCGCCTGGACGGCGAGCGGTCCGCGACGGTCGCCGTGACGCCCGCCGGGCAGGACCTGAGCATCGTCACCGCCGAGCTGACCACGCTCGTGGACGGGCTCGACCTGCCGGCCGGCGCCCACGTCGAGCTCGGCGGCGTGGCCACCGACCAGGCGGACGCGTTCGCCGACCTGGGCCTCGCCCTGCTCGCCGCCATCGCGATCGTCTACCTCGTGATGGTCGCCACCTTCCGGTCCATCAGCCAGCCGCTGATCCTCCTGGTGTCGGTGCCGTTCGCGGCGACCGGCGCGCTGGTGGCGCTCCTCGTCACGGACACCCCGCTGGGGGTGCCGGCGCTGATCGGCGTCCTGATGCTGGTCGGCATCGTGGTGTCGAACGCCATCGTGCTCATCGACCTCGTCAACCAGTACCGGGCTGACGGCCGGTCCATCGACGAGGCCGTCCGTGAGGGCTCGCGCCAGCGCCTGCGGCCCATCGTCATGACGGCCGCTGCCACGATCTTCGCGCTGGTGCCCATGGCACTCGGGATCACCGGCGGCGGCGCGTTCATCTCGCAGCCGCTGGCCCTCGTGGTCATCGGCGGGCTCGTGTCGTCCACGCTGCTCACGCTCTACGTGGTGCCGGTCATCTACACGCTGGCGGAGCGGGGCGGCGAGCGGCGTCGCGACCGGCGGGCGGCACGGGCGGCGGCCCGCACGGCCACGGCCGGCGCACCGGGAACAGCGGAGCCGGCCACCGTCTGACCCCCTGTTCGTTGTGGGCATGGCTGTGGCGGGAATCGGACCGGAATTCCCGCCACAGCCATGCCCACAACGAACCGGGGGTGGGGTCAGCGGAGCACCCCCGCCACCCCCACCACCCGCTCGTGCACCTCGGCCATGCCGGGGTTGGCCCGGCGGGGGTCGTCCGGGTCGCGCCCGGCCAGCACGGCGTCGAGGTACCGCCGGTCGGCGTCGAGCCGCTCCACCGGGCTGTACGACGGCGTCCCGTGGCCGGGCACCAGCACCGCGGCGGTCCCGACGTAGGGCCGGAGCCGGTCGAGGGCCTCGACGTACGCGGGCAGGTCGTCGGGGTCGAGGGGGAGCGGGAGCTCCTCGTCGCTGAGCATGTCCCCGGCGAGTAGCACCCGCGGTCCCGGCAGCCACAACGCGCTGTGTCCCGGGGCGTGGCCGTCGTGCACCACGACCTCTGTCCCGGGCAGCGCGCCCGTGGGGTCGGGCAGGCCCGCGGACGGGGCCGGTACCTCGGTGACGTGCGCGAACAGGTCCAGGACGTCGTCCGGGTAGGGGCGCGCGACCGACGCCTCGGACCCGGTCCGGCCGAGAAGCCTGTCCCTGAGCTCCTCACCGTGCTCCCGGACCATCCGTACCGTCCCCGCCGACGCCCACCGCGGCACGTCCCCGTACCGCGGGTGCCAGAGCAGGTGGTCGTAGTGGGCGTGGGTGGCGAAGCCGGCCGCCACCTGCGTGCCCAGGGCGTCGAGCTCGTCGGCGATGGCCTCGAGCTCGTCCGCGTCCCAGGACGGGTCGACGAGCAGCCCGGCGCCGTCGCGGCCGAGGGCCAGCGTCGTGGTCGTCGACATGCGCCGGCCGGTGCGGACGAGGACGCCGTCGGCCACGGGGGTGAAGGTCATGCCCGAACCGTAGACGCTGCGCCTACACCCCCGCGAGGAGCGCGAGCCGCTCCCAGGAGCGGTGCATCCCGAGCTCCTCCCGCAGCGCGTCGACGACGTCGCCGGCCCCGTCGTCGGTGAGGACGCCCGGTGCGGCGGTGTCCACGCCCGCCGCGCGGAGCACGTCTGCCCCGTCGCCCAGCCCCACCAGCGCCTTGCCGTGCCGGAAGGCCTCCTGCAGCAGCACGACGGTGCGGGGGTCGGTGGCGACCGCGGTTCCGGCGACGCCCGGGGCGACCACGACGGCGTCGTACTCCACGGAGCGCGTGGTCAGGAGGGTGCGGTCCACCACCTCCGACCTCGTCCTCGACAGCGGGCCGCCGGACCCGGCCGCGACCTCGCCGCCGTGGTCGGAGACCACCCGTACCACCACCTGGTCGTCCGCGTACGCCGCCCGGAGCTCGGCGACCGGACCGAGGTCCCCGCCGTCGGCCACCAGCACGCCCACGACGCGCCCGTCCACGCGGCCGGGTGCCGCGGGTACCTGGGACAGTGCCGGCGACGGGGTGACCCCCTGCGGTACCTCGCCGTCGGGCGCAGGCAGGCCCAGCCCTGCTGCGACGCGGGCGCACAGGTCCGCGTCGACGCGGGCGAGCGAGGCGAGCACCCGCTCCTTGACCTCCTGTCGCAGGCACTTGCCCAGCTCGAACGTGAACGCCTCCACCTCGTGCGCCTGCTCCACGGGCGTGAGCGACAGCCAGAACATGCGTGCCTGGCTGAAGTGGTCGGTGAACGACACCGGGTGGTGCCGGCCCTTCTCGCCCGAGACGGGCGTGGGGGGCGTGACGAACGCATCCTCCAGGCCAGTCCGGGGCTGGTCGTCGTCGAGGTGGTTCGGCTTGTACGTGACGACCCCCGAGTGCACCGCCGTCTGGTGCATGCCGTCGCGCAGCAGGTCGTTCACCGCGGCGCGCGGCCGGTTGACCGGCAGCTGCGCGAAGTTGGGCCCGCCCAGCCGGGTGAGCTGCGTGTCGAGGTACGAGAAGAGCCGCCCCTGCAGCAGCGGGTCGTTGGTGACGTGGATGCCGGGCACCAGGTGGTCCACGTGGAACGCCACCTGCTCCGTCTCGGCGAAGAAGTTCTCGGGGTTCTCGGTCAGCGTCAGCAGCCCGACGGCCTGCACGGGGCAGAGCTCCTCCGGCACGATCTTGGTGGGGTCGAGCAGGTCGATCCCCTCGAAGGTCTCCTCCGCCGTGTCGGGCATGATCTGGAGCCCGAGCTCCCACTGGGGGTAGGCGCCGGCAGCGATCGCGTCGGCCAGGTCGCGGCGGTGGAAGTCCGGGTCGGCGCCCTGGGTGATCTGCGCCTCCTCCCAGAGCTGGGAGTGCACCCCGAGCACCGGCTTCCAGTGGAACTTGACGAGCGACGTGACGCCGTCCGCGGCCTCGAGCCGGAACGTGTGGACGCCGAAGCCCTCCATGGTGCGGTAGCTGCGAGGGATGCCGCGGTCGGACATCGCCCACATCGCCATGTGCGTGGACTCGGTGTGCGACCCGATGAAGTCCCAGAACGTGTCGTGCGCGCTCTGGGCCTGGGGGATCTCCCGGTCGGGCTCGGGCTTGCCCGCGTGGATGATGTCCGGGAACTTCACGGCGTCCTGGATGAAGAACACCGGGAAGTCGTTGCCCACCAGGTCGAACGTGCCTTCGCGGGTGTGGAACTTGGTCGCGAAGCCGCGCACGTCGCGCACCGTGTCGGCGGACCCGCGGGAGCCGAGCACCGTGGAGAAGCGCACGAAGACCTCGGTCTCCTCGTCGGGCGTCGCGAGGAACGCGGCCTTCGTGACGGCCGCGGCGTTCCCATAGGCGCGGAAGACGCCGTGCGCCCCGGCGCCGCGTGCGTGCACCACCCGCTCGGGGATGCGCTCGTGGTCGAAGTGGGTGATCTTCTCGCGCAGGTGATGGTCTTCGAGCAGCACCGGGCCGCGGGGGCCGGCGGTGAGGGAGTGGTCCGTGTCGTCCACCCGGGCGCCCTGGGCCGTGGTGAGGCGGTCGCCCTCCTGGGCGCGGAGCTCCGGTGTGTGGTCGAGGTGGCGGTCGGTCTTCCGGTCGCGCGCCATGATGTCGCCCTCCGGTCGGCGGTCGGGCCCGGCCTGCTTCAGGTCCCGTTCCACCATCGCCCAGGGCAACGGATGTCGCGACCCAAGCCGCCCGCCCGTCGCCGAGAGAGGCGTAGGCCTCTCTCGGCGACGGAAGAGGCTATGCGTCGCGCTTCCGGAGCGACACCGCGGCCGCCACGAGCAGCACCGCGGTGTACGCGCACAGCACGCCGAACCCGGTCCACGGTTCGAAGAGGGTGTCCGGGGTGACCTCGCGGCCCACGATCAGGCGTTCGCCAGCCCCGCTCGGCCACCACTTGTTGAGCTGCTCGATCCAGTCGATCCCGCTGATCTGCGCGATCGGCGCGATGATCGTCGGGATCAGGAAGAACACGGCCGCGACCAGCACGATCGCTCCGGCGGAGTGCCGCAGCAGCGTCCCCACGGCGAGGGCGAAGAGCGCCACGACGGTGACGTAGAGCGGCACGCCGACCAGCGCGCGGAGCTGCTGGTCGTCGCCCAGGTCGACGGACATCCCGCCGTCCAGGATCGGGTACGTGATGGCGTAGGCGATCGCCACCGAGATCGCGGAGACCACGAACGAGACGGTGGCGAGCACGAGCGCCTTGGCGGCCAGCGCGGTGATGCGGCCCGGGACGGCAGCAAAGGTGGAGCGGATCATCCCCGTCGAGAACTCACCGGTCATCGAGAGCGCGGCGAGCACCGCGAGGACGAGCGCCGCAAAGCTGTAGCCGGCCGTGACGAGGTCCGTCCCGCTCAGGCCGCCGCTCGCCTCGATGCCCGCCTGTGCCTCGGGGTCGCTGCTCACGAGCGCCGTGATGGCGGCGCTGAACGCGAGGGCGAAGCCCACCACCACCAGGACGGTGATCGCGAGGCTCCACCACGTGGAGCGCAGCGTCCACAGCTTCACCCACTCCGACGCCACGACCCGCGGGAAGGTCACGTTGCGCGCCAGGGTGCCGCTCGTGGTGCCCGACGTCGTCCGCTCGCCCTGGGCGTCAACGGTCGCGCTCATCGGTGGTCTCCTTCGGTGGGGGTGTTGCTCGGGGCGGACCCGGCGCTGACCGGGGCGTCGACGGGCGCGTCGTCGTTCGCGCCGCCGGCCGGGGCGCCGTCCGGTCCGACGGCCTCGGAGTGGTACTCGACGGCGTCCGCCGTCAGCGCCATGTAGGCCTCCTCCAGCGTGGAGGCCACGGGGGTGAGCTCGTGCAGGACGATGCGTGCGGCGGCGGCGAGCTCGCCGACGGCGGCCGCGTCCGGGCCGGTGACCTCGAGCAGGCTGGGCTCGACGGCGTCGACGGTCGCGCCGTCCCTGGTGAGCAGCTGGGCCAGGTCGGAGGCCTGCGGGGACCGGACGCGCACGATGCGGCGGGACGAGCCGTCGACGACGTCCTGGACCGGCGCGTCGGCGAGGATGCGCCCGCGCCCGATGACGATAACGTGGTCGGCGGTCAGCGCGACCTCGCTCATGAGGTGCGAGGACAGGAAGACCGTGCGCCCCTCCGACGCCAGGTACTTCGCCAGGTTGCGCACCCAGACGACACCCTCGGGGTCGAGACCGTTGACCGGCTCGTCCAGGATCAGCGTCTTGGGGTCGCCCAGGAGGGCCGCCGCGATGCCGAGCCGCTGGCCCATGCCGAGCGAGAAGCCGCCCACGCGCTTGCGCGCCACGGGCTGGAGGCCGGTCAGGTCGATCACCTCGTCCACGCGGCGCGTGGGGATCCCGTGGGTGAGCGCCATGGCGTGCAGGTGGTTGTAGGCGCTGCGGCCCGTGTGCACGGCCTTGGCGTCGAGCAGCGCGCCCACCTCGGAGAGGGGGCTGCGGTGCTGCCCGTACGGCTTGCCGTTGACGGTGACCCGGCCGGTGGTGGGCTTGTCGAGGCCCACGATCATCCGCATGGTGGTGGACTTGCCCGCGCCGTTGGGGCCCAGGAACCCTGTCACGCGGCCGGGTTCCACCGTGAACGAGACGCCGTCCACGGCGGTCTTGGGACCGTACCTCTTGCTCAGGTCTACGGCCTCGATCATGTCTTGGTCCCTTCCGGCTGTGACATTGTTCCTGATTCGTCCTCGTGGGAACTCCCGGGGGCTTGCCGGAGTTCCCTAGGATGGACCTCACGGACCAGGAGGAGCACGATGAGCAACCCCGTCTTTTCGAACAGCAGCATCTTTGGTGAGCCCAAGCGCACGGGCGCGCCCCGCGGCAACACCGCGACCCAGAACCCCTACGGCACCCCGGCCTACGGGACGCCGCCGCAGAACCCCACGGGCCAGTACGGCGCGATGGACGCCGCACAGCTCGACGCGATGTACAGCGCGCCGGCCGCCACCACTGCCGACACGCGTCGCATGACGTACGACGACGTGATCATCAAGACAGGCGGCCTGCTCGCCCTTCTCGTGGTGGTCGCGGCGGCGACGTTCACCTTCGCGCCGGGGCTGTGGATCATCGGCATGATCGGCGGGCTCGTGCTGGGCCTCGTGAACGCGTTCAAGAGGAACCCCAGCCCGTTCCTCATCATCGCCTACACGGTGTTCGAGGGCATTTTCGTCGGCGGCATCTCGTTCGTCTACAACGACATCGCCGCGGGTGCGGTCACCCAGGCGATCATCGGCACGCTCGTCACGTTCGCCGGTGCGCTGCTGCTGTTCCGCAGCGGCAAGGTGCGCGTGACGCCCAAGTTCACGCGCTGGCTGCTGATCGCGCTCGTGGGCTACGCCGCGTTCGCGCTGCTCAACATGGTGCTGACGTGGACCGGCGTGCTCGAGGGCTTCGGCCTGCGCTCCGGCCCGCTCGGCATCATCATCGGCATCGTCGCGATCGGCGTTGCCGCCGCCTCGCTGATCGTCGACTTCGACTCGATCCAGCGCGGCGTGCGCCAGGGCGTCCCGGCCAAGTTCGCCTGGTCGGCTGCCTTCGGCCTGCTTGTCACGCTGATCTGGCTGTACCTCGAGTTCCTGCGCCTCATCGCGATCTTCTCGAGCAGCGACTGACCGCAGTCCCGCTGAAGTCGTCAGGCCGTCCGGACGGACGGACTGTCTCGCGCCCTCCGGGGTGCCGAGGTGGTCACGTCGTCCGGGCGGCCTGACTGTTTCCTGTCGTCCCTCGGTCACGTGGCGACCGCGCAGGCTTCACCGGGTGTTCTCCCGGGCAGGGCAGCCTGCTGGTCTGCCTGCTGACGGAGGGGACCGTGCCACCACGTGCCGGTGAGGTGCGCACCCTGGCCGGGGTCGCCGCCGTGCTCCTCGGGGTCGCAGCCGTGCCCGTGCTGCTCGTGGTGTGGTCGGGTGCGGAGGCGCCCGCCGCGCCCGTTCACGTCGCCGCACCCGTGACCGAGGCTCCGGCGTCCGACGGCGTCCTGCCCGGCCCGCCGGGGAGCGGAGCCGGCCCGGCCGGGAGCGGCGGGGTGGGCAGTCCGTCCGGCAGCGAGTCCCCGCCCGGTGACGCGACCACGGGAGGTGACCCGTCCGGCGTCGGACCGGCACGCCTGGCCGCCGCTCCCGGCGTGGTGCGGGCCGACCCCGTCTGGGTGCAGCGGGTCGCGGCGGCGACCGGCGTGGACGCCCGCGCGCTCGCGGCGTACGCCACCGCGGACCTGACGGTGGAGCGCGAGCAGCCGGGCTGTGGCCTGGGCTGGAACACCCTTGCGGGCATCGGCGCGATCGAGTCGGGGCACGGTCGCTACGGCGGCGCCGTCCTCACGGCGGAGGGCCGGCCAGACCCGCCGATCGTGGGCGTGCCGCTCGACGGCGGCGAGGGGGTCGCCTCGATCCCCGACACCGACGGCGGCCGGCTCGACGGCGACGCGGTGTGGGACCGCGCCGTCGGCCCCCTGCAGTTCATCCCCTCCACCTGGGTGCGCTGGGGCGCCGACGCGGACGGTGACGGCGCCGCCGACCCGCACCAGGTCGACGACGCCGCGCTGGCCGCCGCCCGCTACCTCTGCGCGGACCACGACCTGCGCACGCCCGCGTCGTGGCGCGCCGCCGTCCTCACGTACAACCGTTCCGCGGAGTACGCCGACGACGTCGCCGCCCGGGCGAACCAGTATGCCGCCGCCGCACGGGCCGGCGTCGGCTGAGGGCCGAGGCCCGCGTCGCCGCGGCAACACCAGGCGGACTGTCCAGCATGCGGGATGATGAGGGCATGCGATATGCCGAGCACATCTCCGAGCTGGTAGGCGGCACCCCGCTCGTCCGGCTGACCACGGTGACCGAAGGCCTGTCGGCGACGATCCTCGCCAAGGTCGAGTACCTCAACCCCGGCGGCTCCGTGAAGGACCGCATCGCCCTGAAGATGATCGAGGCCGCGGAGGAGTCGGGCGCCCTGCGTCCGGGCGGCACCATCGTCGAGCCCACCAGCGGCAACACGGGCGTGGGCCTCGCCCTCGTGGCGCAGCGCAAGGGCTACGACTGCGTGTTCGTGTGCCCGGACAAGGTGAGTCAGGACAAGCGGGACGTGCTCGCGGCGTACGGCGCGCGGGTGGTCGTCACGCCCACGGCGGTGCCGCCGGACCACCCCGACTCGTACTACTCCGTGTCCGACCGGCTCGTCCGGGAGATCCCCGGCGCCTGGAAGCCCGACCAGTACTCCAACCCGAACGGCCCGGCGTCGCACTACGAGTCCACCGGCCCGGAGATCTGGGCCGACACCGACGGCAAGGTCACCCACTTCGTGGCCGGCGTGGGCACCGGCGGCACCATCACCGGCACGGGCCGCTACCTCCACGACGTGTCGGCCTCCCGCGCGGCGGCCGGCGGCGGACCGGTGCGCGTGGTCGGCGCCGACCCGGCGGGCTCCGTCTACTCGGGGGGCGACGGCCGCCCCTACCTGGTCGAGGGCGTGGGCGAGGACTTCTGGCCGACGGCGTACGACCCCCAGGTGCCTGACGAGATCATCGCGGTGTCCGACGCCGACTCGTTCGAGATGACCCGGCGCCTCGCCCGCGAGGAGGGGCTGCTCGTGGGCGGCTCGTGCGGCATGGCCGTGGTGGCTGCGCTGCGCCTCGCCCGTCGGCTCGAGGAGGAGGACCCCGAGGCGGCCGCGAAGGCGGTGATCGTGGTGCTGCTGCCCGACTCCGGCCGCGGGTACCTGTCCAAGATCTTCAACGACGCCTGGATGCGCTCGTACGGGTTCCTCGACGCCGAGGTGGGCGCCACGGCGGGCGACGTCCTCAAGGCGAAGTCCGGTGGGATGCCGCAGCTGGTGCACACGCACCCGAGCGAGACGGTCCGCGACGCCATCGAGATCCTGCACGAGTACTCGGTGTCGCAGATGCCGGTCGTGGTGGCCGAGCCGCCCGTCAAGATCGGCGAGGTGGCGGGCGCAGTGACCGAGCGGGCGCTGCTCGACGCCGTGTTCTCCGGCAAGGCGGGCCTGGCCGACCGGGTGGGCGACCACATGGAGGACCGCTTCCCGCTCGTCGGGGCGGGCGAAGGGCTCGACGCCGTGCGCGCAGCCCTGCAGGACTCGGACGCGGTGCTCGTGGTGGAGGACGGCAACCCGGCGGGCGTGCTGACCCGCCACGACCTCCTGGGCTACCTCGCCCACTGACACACGCCCCTCGTCGCTCGCTGTGGGTATGGCTGTGGCGACA
>NZ_JBXTSN010000021.1:0-95523 GCF_057158775.1 Antribacter sp. NEAU-D49
GGTCCGAACTCACGATCGCAGCCATCATCCTCTGGCTCCGCGATTCACAGGACAGGCCCTAGTACGACGACCGTCTGGACCGGCCTCTCGCTCGCCTCCACCTGGCTGACCTCCCAAACTGAGAGGGACCGCATGCTCGCGGCCGTCACGGCGCAGCAACACGATGCTCTCTACCTTCTGGTCAACACCACACAGCCATCGTTCGCGCCCATGGGGGATGTCGAGGTTCTACGCGGCCTTCGCGACCTCATCGAAGTGATGACGGAGGCCTGCGTTCCGGTCATCGCTGGTCGGCGGGCAAGCAGCGGTCTGTTGCTTCTCGCGCTCGGCGCTGCCGGTTGGAGTACCGGTGTGAGCGCAAACCAGAAGAATGGGAGCGCACACCCCGAAGAGAGCCAGCAGGGCGGTCCGGGCCTCGACCGCATTTACGTGCCGCAACTTCTGAACCACATCAACCTGACGTCATACGTCCAACTTCTCAGCCTCCCGGCGGGCAGCGGCTTGTCCCCGACCACGAGTTACGGGCAGGGACTCGTGACCGCCAACCCGTCGCTGGATGACCTCACGACGCAGCAGCGTGTCCTGCTGAACCGGCACAACATTGCCGCGATGAAGATCCAGGTGGATACGCTGGCCGCCGCGCCTGAGCACGCCCGCCTAACCCGGATGCGGGAGTCCGTGGTTGAGGCGCGTGATCTCTACCAGCAACTCCCGCTGCAACGCTCCGGTGAGGACGGCGCGTTCTTGGATGCGTGGCTCCAGGTCCTGTAGGCCGGTGCTATCGAGGGCCAGTTCCAGCGAGTCGCGAGCGGTCCAGGCTTGCCTCAAGTACCCGCTCGGCTGCCATCCGGCGGCGCCAGGCGAACGCCGTCGAGTCTGTTGCGGGTTCGACGATCGCGTTCACGTGGCCGGGAAACACCGCGAGAAGTCCGATGCCGTGCCTACGCGCAATTTCCATCGTCCCTGCCTTGATGCGAGGACCTGGGAGGGCTAGGTAGGAGGCTTCTGCGAACGACCGGTAGCTGAAGGCCTGCGCGACGCCGCGGTTCACGTCCGAGAGCTTGAGTTCGACCGCGATGAGCACGTCGAAGGGGTCAGACGGGCATTGCTTTGAGCGCCACCGACCGGGTTCACGCTCTGAAAGCATCTCCGCCTGCACGAGCGGGAGGATCGCGCTGCGTCGTAGGTCCGACATTCCAATCGGCGCCCATTCGCGCAACTCGTCCTCAGTGCGAGTCGTTGCACAGAACTCGAGCAACTGGAGTTGCAACGACACGGTCACCGGGCGGGCTTGCCTACGCCGGTTTCGCAGCCGATTGAGCGGACCGACGCCAGCCACGAGGTCTGCCACGCCAACGCTTGCACCGACCTCGTGCGCGACACACGAACCGCCTTGGTCGCGGAGCCAGCGCACGACAGGCGCAGCCATCTGCGTCTCTCTGTCGAAGAGGGCCACGGCGCACCTCCTTGGATGCTCCAGCGTCGGGCAGGAACTCGCACGCGTTGAAGCCTGTCGTCGCGACGACACTCTCCTGCGTCTCGAACCGTGAAATGAGTCTGGCACTCCAGCACGGGGGACGCATTGCATCCGACTAACCACATGCGTCGAAGGGCGACGGTGTCACCCCCGGTAAACCGTAGCTGGAGCGCTGCGCCTCGTCCACGATCGCCCAGCCGACCTCCGGAGGCAGCCCGCCGCTATGGGTAGCCGTCACACCGTCGACAGAACTCTAGTCGTCGAGTCGGCGGGCCTTACTGCTGAGGCTTCCGTTCGACGGGGTGCACATTGCCCCCGACCAGGCGCAGGACCAGCTCACAAGGGTCCGCGGTTGCCATCACCGGCGCCCGATGGAAGTAGGCCCGGCTTCGGGATGTCGCATCTCGGTAGCACCTCCTCCTGCGGCGCGACGGTGAGTGTGCGCGAGCCATAGCCTCGACGGGTGGACGAATCGAAGCAGGAGACGGGACCGCTGCGCGCGCAGATGCTCGCGCGACTCGAGGCGATGCGCGGGTGGCCGCTTGCCGACGACGTGCGCGAGGTGATGCTCCGGGTACCGCGGCACGTGTTCGTCCCAGACGCTGCACTGTCGGAGGCATACGGACTGGGTGCGGTGGTGACACACCGGGACGACCAGCACGTTGCGACGAGCTCGGCGTCTGCCCCGGGAACGGTGGCGCGGATGCTGGAGCAGGCGGAGGTGCGGCCGGGGCACCGGGTACTGGAGGTCGGGTCCGGGACCGGCTACAACGCGGCGCTGCTTGCGGACCTCGTCGGGCCTGCGGGCCGGGTCATGACGATCGAGTTCGATCCCGAGGTTGCCGACGCTGCTCGCGCGCACCTGTCCGCCTGGGGCGCCAGCACGCTCACGGTGATCACAGGCGACGGCACCCTTGGCTCGGCGGAGCACGGACCGTTCGACCGGATCCTGGTCACTGCGGGCGCGTGGGACGTCGCCCCGGCGTGGGTCGAGCAGCTCGCCCCCGGCGGCCGGATCGTGCTGCCGTTGCGGCTACGTGGCCTGACCCGGGTGGTGGCGTTCGAGCGTGACGGGGATGGGTTGCGGAGCGTCTCGGTCGTCGAGGATGGGTTCATCCCGATGAAGGGCGTCGGCGCGGTGCCGGAGAAGAATGTCCCGCTCGGCGTGGGTCCGGATCTGGTGCTGCGGATCGACGACTGCCAGCGGGTCGACGCCTCCCTGCTGCGTGCCCTGGACGACCCGGCCGCACCGGTGTGGACCGAGGTGGAGGCGCCGTGGGCCTACACGCCCGAGCACGACTTCTGGGTCGCGACTGTGCCCGGCTTCTGCCGGGTCTTCCTCGACGACGCCGCGGTGGCCGCCGGTCGGGTCCCGCGTGGGAAGGACCCGTGGGGTGCGTGGGGCGCGTTCGACGGCGGGTCGCTGGCCTATCTCGCCGCCCGGCAGGTGGGCGGCACGGACGAGATGCCGATGCTGCAGGTCGGTGCCGCCGGCTTCGGGCCCGACGGCGCACGACTTGCCCAGCAGCTCGCCGACCGGGTCACGGCCTGGGCGCGGGACACCTGCGGCAGGATCGAGGTCTCGATCCAGGCGCGGCCTGTGTCAGAGGCGCTGGTAGCCGACGACGACGCGCTGCTCGTCGTAGAGAAGACCGACCACGTCTTCGTGGTGACGGCCTCGCGGCGGCCTGCCGCCGCCAGCGTGAGGGGTCGTGCTATCGGAGCTTGTCTCGGTCGTGGCTGACGGCTTGCTCGACGAGGCGGGGTCCCGGGAAGTCTGCGGGGATGGCGTCCATGAGGATCTCGTCGGCGGGTTGGCCGAGCCACATGTTGGACTGGCGGCGGGTGCCGATGGTGCGGAAGCCTGCCTTCTCGTAGGCCCGGACGGCGGCGGTGTTGTTGGCGATGACGGACAGGTACACGTTGCGCAATTGGGTGACGTGGAAGGCCCAGTCGAGGACCATCGTGGTGGCTTTCGTGCCGACGCCATGGCCGCGTGCTTCGTCGCCGAGATAGATGAAGAACTCGGCGGAGCGGTAGCGGTGGTCGATGACGAGTGAGGTCATCCCCACGGGGGCCCAGGTCTCGTTGTGCTGCCGGTAGACAGTGAAGCGGGTTTGTCCGTCGGTGTAGCGCATCTGGGACTGCAGGCCGTCGGTGCGGCCGGTGAGGGACTCGGGGGTCTGGCGGCCGTAGCCGGCCATGACGGGCAGGGTGTTCTCCCACCGCCAGTAGGTCTCGGCGAGGTCGGTGCGCAACGGGCCGAGTCCGACGCCGTCGTGGATGAGCCAGAGGTCGCGCTCGGTGATGTCGGTCATGCGGTCTCCTGGTGGTGTTCGGGGATGGTGCGCAGGGTGGTGAAGCGGCTGGTCGAGGGTGGCTCCGCGACAGGGGTCCGGTCGTGCTCGATCCAAGCGTGGAGGCTGTGGGGGTCGGTGGCAATGCCATGGCACCAGGTCACGCTTGCGCGGTCGAGGGCGAGCGCGATGACGGCCGCGACCGACTCTTCCAGGCAGGCGACGCGGACGGGGACCCAGCGTGCGACCGCGCGGACGGCGTGCACCGCCGTTGTCGCCTCGGTGGCGGTGGCTGGGCGTCGTGTGGTGCGGTGTATGCGCTCGACCAGGTGGAGGAGGCGGGCCATGGTGCCCGGCGTGCGTCCGGCGCCGCGGACGGTGAGCGTGAGGACGAGCGCCAGGACTGCTCGCAGGGCGAGGGTGGCTGGGACTCGTCGCCGGTGTTCTGTGGTCCCCGCTTGGTACTCCTCGTCGCCGAACGACAGCACGGTGGCCTTGCCGGGCACGGGTGGGCGGCTCGATCCGTGTTCGGTGAGCAGCCCGGCGTCGGCCAGCCTGGCATGGGCGGGTGTGATCGTCTCGGCACCGTCGGTAGCGGTCGCAGCCCAGATGTGCGCGGTCTGCCCGGTCAGGGCATGGACCGTCCCATGGCGGTAGTCGACGACAAGGGTGACGTGGTCGAAGCGGGCGCCCCGGAGGTACTCGGGGACGCCGAGTCGTGCCGGGCTCACGGGGCCGTCGCTCCTTGCGGGCGGGACATGGGAGCGGACCAGGACGGGGCGGGCTCGGACTCGAGGGCCGTGAACCATGCCTCGATGCCGAGGGCGGTGTCAAGCGTGTAGAGGGGGACGGCGGCTCCCGTGGCGGCCGACCGGAGGACGCCGCGGAGCCGGGCGGCGTCGACCAGGCCGAGGTCGGCAAGCCGGCCACCGGCGAGGTCGAGCAGGGCAGGGAGGTTCGTGCGCAGGCCTTGGAAGTAGTCCGAGGTGAAGGCGCCCTTGGTCGTCCTGGCCCTGAGCGATGGCGGGTACAGGCCGGCCAGGGCGTATCGGAGGACGGGCTTGTACTCGCTCGGCCCAGGCATGTCGGTGGCGGGGATCGAAAGGCACGCGTCGAGGACGCGGGAGTCGACGAACGGGTTGTGCAGGGTGATCCCGTGGTGGTCCGCGAGTTGCGCGTCGGCGAATGCGGTCCGTCCGACGTCGGCGGCTGCGTTCGCGATCAGGTGGCGACCAGCGTTCCCCGGCGCGATGGGTTGAGCGTCATAGGCCGCCTGGTCGGCGATATCTGCCGCGAGGCGGCGGGTCTCGTCGGTCAGCCAGGCTGGAGTGAGGGCCGGGGCGATCCATTCCCGGGCGGTGCGGGAAGCTCGGGCGGAGACGTGTTCGCCGCGCCAGATCCGGGCCTGGACGCTGAGAACATCGCCGGGCTGGGGTCGTACGTAGGCGGCCGCGCGCTCGAGGATCGCTCGCGGTGTCGTCTGCCGGACCCGAGCGAACCGCACGGCTTCGGAGACCGCACGTGCGATGAGGCCTCGGCTGAGCAGGTCGCCGATCCAGGCGAGCGGGGTCATGAGCACGGCGTCGCCACCGTCGCCGGTCAGGTGCGCGTCGCTCGCCACGAGGTCGTGCATGGCGTCGAGCTGGAACGCGAACCGGGCGTAGGCCTTGGCGGACGGTGCGGGTTCGTCCGTGGGTGGCAGCTGGTCGAGCCGACCGTAGGGCTGCTGGTCGGCGGGGATCGGGAGCGGGTGGTGCAGGATCCCCGGCCGTGTCGCGGCCTCGAGCGCGTAGAGCAGGTCACCTGACGGCGTATGGGTCGGCCTGTGCATGGTGAACGCTGCGACCGACCGGTCGGGGCTCAGGGCCTCGGCCGCGAGGAGCGTCAGTGCGGTTGAGTCCAGCCCGCCGGACAGGTCGGCGCTCGGAGACGTCGCGCCCGTGACGCGGAAACGCACGGCGCTGGCGAGCTCGCTGCGTAGAGCCTCGGCGCCGTCGGTCTGCCTGGCGATGGGAGCCCAGGCCCGGCGTCGATGGACCGTCCGGCCGGTGATTCGCACCTGGTGACCGGGCGGGAGCAGGCGGACGTCGTCGAAGTACGACCGGTCCGCGGAGAGCAGGGTCGCGGCCGGTGCGAGGAGCTCTGCCGCGATGCGGGGTAGGTCGATCCGCCCGACGGTCAGGCTGGCCAGGTGCCGGGAAGAGGTTGCCCAGTACACGCCGTCATCGGCCTGGTGAACGTAGATGGGGACCGCGTTCGCGAGGTCGGTCCAGATGGTCGTCGCAGCAGCGGTCCGCTCCACGACGGCGTACGCGCCCGACCAGCGGGTGACGACATCGTCTGGGACATCGCGCGAGGCGGCGAGCCTGTCGAGGTCATCGCGACCGGCACTGCAGGCGCCGATGATCAGGACGTCCCTCACCGGGGTCGATGCCGCTTGCAAGACTGCGCCCGGGAAGGCGCCGACCGCCCAGGCGCACGAGTCACTCACCGCCCAGAGCTGCTGGCCGTCGAGCGGGCGCCTCGGCTCCGGTGACGTTCCGTGGAATCCGGCGAACCAGCGCATAGCGTTCCTCCCTCCGAGTGGTGCGGTGGGGCCCGCCGTCGCCGGGCCCCACCGGGCCTGTCACTTGTAGGCGTACCGCTTGTCCTCGGTGCCGGCCTCCGGCGAACCGCCGAGCGTCAGCTCCACGACGTCACCGATCACGGTGACCTCCTCGAGGGTGCTCGCGGTCTCAGGCTGGTGCTTGATGTCCATGGCGATCTCCTTCCTGTGTCTGGCGGCAGGGAATCCCGCCCGCCTAGGGTGTGACCAGCCGTTCTGCACGACGCCGGGCGGTCCCGGCGCCACCGGAGCGGCCGTTTCGAACAAGTCGATTCAAGCCGTACGAGACCCGCGGTCCCATGCACCTGCGATGCACTCGCAGTGCACCGGAGCCGCACCAGGGTTCTGCCGACAGGGAGGCCGGATGACCGTCGTCGCCGAGTGGACCGGCCAGCACGCGATCACATTGCGGCGTGCGCTACGCCTGACGCACGAACGGTTCGCCGAAGAGCTCGGCACGGCGGTCCGAACCGTGGCCAAGTGGAGCGCCGAGCCCACCGTCGTCCCCACCCCAGAGATCCAACGAGCACTGGACACCCTGCTGAGCAGGTCGTCCGACGACGACCGGAAACGCTTCGCGCTGCTCGTCGCCAGCGCCGAACCCATCCCGGTCGGCGAAGTCCCGATCGAGAACCTCGCCGCGCTGGACCGCCTAGACACCGACCCCGACCTTCGCGGTGCACTCGACTGGATCGACCGCCTCACAGGTAACCCGAGCGGCAGCGCGAGACGACTTGTGATCGGCGCCATGAACGTCGGACCCCGACGATCCGGCGATCGGGCCGCGGCAGTGACCCGGGATCAGGTCGCGTCAGCACTGACCGGGTACTACGGCACGGACGGGACCCACACCCCCTATCGCGCTCGTACCGTGACCGGACCACTGCAGACCAGCATCCTGACGACCACCGACTGGCTCGACCTCGCCCAGCCGATCGGCCCCGACATCGACGACCTGACCCTCCGCTCTGCTGCCGTGGCCGACCGAGTCGAGCTCGATGCCCGGGCGGCCGTGGCCCGGCTCGCGCACGTCCTGCGATCGGACACCCAGCTCGTGAACGGGACGCTGTACCGCCTGACCGGGTACACAGCCGACCGCGAAGGCTTGCGGGGGACGGTTGCACCGACAGACTTCGTGCCCTACGCGCTCACGCTCGACCTCATGGACGGCGAGCTGACCGACGCGATCGCCCGCGACGACGCCACGACACGCGGCTTCCTGCCCCTGCGCGATCGCTACCTCCCCGACCTGAACAGCGTGCTTAACGTCGGCTCACGGCTCTGCGTAGGCGGGACACTGGCCCTGACCGCGATCGCCCGGCCTGCTAGCCGCCGACGACCTGCCGACTACGTCCTGCTCGTCCAGGAACGGTCGCAGCGCGTGCTCAACGCCAACGGTCGCCTGGCGGTGGTCCCCAAGGCATTCCACGGTCCCTTGGTCGACCACGCCGAAGATTCCTCGATCGGGTCCACGCTCGTGCGCGAGATGGAAGAAGAGCTCTTCGGTCGCACCGACGTCGACTCAACCCTCTCCCACCCCGTCCAGGCCGACCCCTTCCACCCGAGCCGCCTCTCAGCACCGATGGCGTGGCTTGTCGAGCAACCCGACACCTGGCGCATGGAGTGCACCGGATTCGGCTTCAACCTCGTTAACGGCAACTACGAGTTCGCCGACCTCGTCGTCATCCACGACGACGAGTGGTGGTCACGGTTCGGCGGCCGGATCGAGGCGAACTGGGAGTCCAGCGCACTGCGCAGATACTCAACGCTCGACCGGAATCTCCTCGATACACTCGCCCACAGCCCAGGCTGGAGCAACGAAGGCCTCTTCGCACTCCTCCAAGGCTTTCGCCGGCTGGCCGACCTCGGCGGCAGGCGTGTCGATCTGCCTGACGTCGATCTGGAGCTGTGAATGTCTGACAACTGGTACGCCGGGAACGCGAACGATGATGCCGACCAGCATCGCGGATGGCTCCTGGGCCACTTCATCGCTCCCGAGACTCCTGGCTCCACCGTGCGCCAGACCGGTGACCTTGAGATCAAGTGGGGCATCCACCCCGAGGGACAGCAGCGGCCGGAATGGACCGCCGACGACCAGCGCACCACCCTGCTCCTGCTCGTCAGCGGACGATTCCGCCTTGACCTGACCACCAGCAGTACCGTTCTGGAACGCCAGGGCGACTACGTCGTCTGGGGCCCCGGGATCGACCACAGCTGGCAGGCAGAGGCCGACTCCGTTGTCGTCACCGTCCGCTGGCCCTCTATCGGCTGACCAACCGGTGGGGCGACCGTCCGGCACCGCAGCGAGATCAACGCCGGCGTCTACCTCCAGTACGCCCACGCCCGGGTCCAGTCCATCCTGCGCAAGGCGGGCAACAACGCCGTCGGACAGGTGAACACCACGCTCCCGGCACACGCTGCCGAGAAGAACCTCGCGCTCACCCTCGACGCGTTCGACGTGACGCTCCGCGACGTCGCACAGACGCTGGAACCGCACCGGCTGTGCGGCTACCTCTACGACGTCGCCACCGCGTTCACCCGCTTCTATGAGGCATGCCCGGTCCTCAAAGCCGACGGCGTCGTCCGCGCCAACCGGCTCGCGCTTTGCGACCTCACTGGCCGCACCCTCGCGACCGGCCTCGACCTCCTCGGCATCGCGGCACCCGAACGTCTCTGATCCCGGCGAGCACAGAAGGGGCCCGGAACCGCAGAAGCCTGAGCGGTTCTGCCGATCCCCGCAACACCCTGAGCCCAGGAAGTTGCGGGGATCGTCTTTCGGAGGGGGCGCCCCCCCGAGGGTGAACTTCGCGCCAGCGGTTGGCTGTCCGGCGTGGAGAGGCAAACACTCCGAAGAAGTGAGTGACCTTCATCACACGCATGGCGTCTCGAACAGGCCGCTCCCGCCTCACTCCCAGTAAGAGGTCAGCCCAGCGCGACACAGGAGTCGTCATGTCCAGAAGGATCGGATCGCTCGTCGGAGCGACCACCGCAGCATCACTCGTGGCCACGGCCCTCGTCGCCACCCCCGCTGTCGCCGACGAGGACGACGTCTTCGCGGAGCAGGTGGCGGCCTGGGCCGTCGGGATCGGGGCCTCGGAGGTGCTGACGCAGCCGCTGCCCGTGGTGGGCGTCGCCCCCGGCGCCCTGCTCGCCGGCGCCGATCCCACCCTGAGCGGCGACCTGACGCGGGACGGCGACCGGTTCACGCTCGCCGTCACCGAGGCGGCGCCGACGTACCTGACGCTCGCGCCGGGGTTCCCCCTGTCCTCCCAGCCAGGGTCGATCACCACCGACGTGACGGTGAGCGTCGCGTTCACCGTCGCCACCGCCGACGTCGACGGCAGCCCTCACCGGTACGTCGTCGCCTCCGGACCCGACGCCCCCGCGATCACCGCGAGCGTCGCGCTCGACGGGCTCCCCGGACCGCTCGCCGCGTCCGTCGGCCTGCTCGGGGTGGACCTCACCGAGGCCGCGCCGGTCACCCTCACCGCCCAGTACGCCGGGAGCCTCGGCGACCCCGACGGCGACGGTCGCCTCGCGTTCGACGACCCCGGCGGCCTGCCCGCCGACGGCGAGCTGTCCGCCGCAGGCTCGGCCACCGGCCTCGCCACCGTCGAGCTCGCCTCCGCCGCCGCAGGCGGCACGCTCGCCGTGACGTCGTCGGGCGACGTGCTCGCCCAGCCCGTCTCCGCGCAGGTCGCGTTCTCCTGGACCGATCTCACCGACCCCGCGACGCTGACCGTGACGCCCACCGGCTTCGGCGCGGTCCAGGACTTCCTCACCATGAGCGTGCGCGACACCGCGGAGGGCCTGGTGCTGGTGAAGTCGGCGCTCGCGGCGTTCCAGCGCGCGCAGCTCCCGGGCACCGGCAACCTCGACCTGCCGTTCATGCGGGGCACGCTCGCCGACGCCCTCGTGCTCAACGAGCAGATCGTCGCGTTCCTCGAGGACAACCTCGACCCGGTCGAGCCCGGCGTGGTGGACCCCAACGACGGCCAGCCCGAGTGGACCAGCGTGCAGGAGCTCTTCACCCTGCTCGAGGCGGCCGAGGGCATCGACGTGCAGGTCGGGGAGTACGACGCCGTCGCGAAGCGCCTCCCGTACACCGTGTCGCTGGCCCGGTCGGCCACCGGCGAGCCGCTCGGCGACGCACCGGCCCCAGCCCCGGACACGGACATCGAGAACGACGCGAAGCCCGGCCTGGTCGAGCTGGGCGACGTGCTGACGGACGGCACGGGCCGGTCCGTGGGCGACGTGGTGGGGGCCGAGGCGGTCGCGACCGTCAGCCCGGACTACGCCGCGCAGCTCGAGCTCGCGCTCGACCTGTCGGCACCCGTCCAGCACGACCCGCCGCTCGCGGTGGAAGGCCCCGACGGCACCGTCACGCACTACGACGTCACGCCGATCGGCGTGGACCGCACGCTCCTGCGGGGCGCCACGGCGACCGCCGACTTCCCGGTGTCGACGGCCGTCGCGGCCTCCGGCTCCGTCGGCTTCGTCGGGGTCGACGTGGGCGGGCAGATCGACGTGGGGCGCCAGGACGTGGCCCAGCCCATGCTGTCGCTGACCGTCGGCGGCAGCGACTACCGGTCCGTCAGCGACGTGTTCGAGGAGCTGCGCGCCGACGCAGACGCGCTCCTCGACGTGGACCTGAACATCGCCGCCTCCGTGACGGACGGCACCATCGCCGTGACGGGGATGCCCGGCTTCCTCCCGAGCGAGGCCACCTGGTCCGTGCCGCCGTGTGCCATCGAGGACGTGCCCGCCGGGTGCAGCCCGCAGCTCGGCGGCCTCGCCGACCTCCTCGCGCTCGACGTCGACATCAACGAGCCGCGCGCCCTGCTGGGCCGGCTCGCCGACGTGCTGGCGCTGCTCGACGCCGGGCTCCGGTCGCCGTCGCTCATGGGTGAGGCGGCCCACGCGAGCCTGCCCCTCACGGGCACGAGCGTGGCCGAGATCCTGGCGGGTGACGGTGGCGGCCTGCCCACGTCCACCGCGCTCTCCCAGGCGGTGGATGCCCTGGTGACCAACCCGCCGACCACCCTTCAGGAGACGGTGACCGCGCTGGAGACCGCGCTCGGCACCGACCTGCCGGTACGCCTCACCGAGGTCGAGGGTGAGCCTTCGGTGGTGCTCGACGTCGACTTCGCCCGGTCGTACGAGCGCAGCGAGACGCTCGCGTTCGACGTGGACGGGGTGCCGCTCGTGGGCGCCTCCTCGAACGGGCAGGTGGACGTCTCCGCCGCCGTCGACGTCGAGACCGGCGTGGCCGTGCCCCTCGGCTCCGCGGCCTGGACCACGGGCGCCGACGCGATCCGCCTCGTGGACCCGGACATCACCGCCTCGGCGCAGGCCACCCTGGAGGGCTCGCTCGCGGTCTCGCTCGCCGGCCTCACGGCCCAGCTCGGCACCGAGGGAGACCCGGTCACGGGCGCCGTCGGGCTCACCGCCGCGTTCTCGCAGGACGGCGCCGTTGCCCTGGGCGACCTGCTCGGCGGCGACCTGGCGGTCACCGGCACCGACGCGTGCACGGGCGGCGCCGTGCTCTGCGCCGACCTGCCGGTGTACGTGCTGGGGCAGCCGCTGTCGGCGACGAGCAACTCGCTCGTGCTGAGCCTGCCGTCGCCCGGGACGCTCACCGGCGACTGGACCGGCCTGGACGTGACGCTGCCCGACACCGACGCGCTCGCCCAGCTCCTGTACTCGACGCCGTTCGACCTGAACAACCTGCCGTCCGGCATCCTCACCTACCTGCGGATGGTGGAGCAGGGCCTGCAGGCGGCGAGTCTCGGCGGCAAGGTACCGCTGCTGGGCGACCAGCTCGTGGAGGCGTCGAACGTCGTCGCCGAGGCGCGGGCCGCGCTCGAAGGGCTCGGCGACCTCTCCGGCCAGGCCTATGCCGACGCCAAGGCGGCGATCGAGTCCGCGCTCGGCGCCACGCTGACCGAGCAGTGCGGCGCGCTCCAGGCCACCACGGGGGTGGCCGCCCAGGCGGTGGTCGTCGCGCCGTCGGGCGACCCGCTGGTGAGCTACCGCTACGTGGTGGTGGGCCGTACCGGCGCCACGCCGACGCAGTACTCCGCGCCGAGCGAACCTGTGGACAACGAGGTGACGCTCAGCGCCGACAACCGCAACGAGGTGACCTGGGACGCGGACGGCCGCGCGAGCGGCTACCTCGTGCTCCGGTCGGTCGACGGCGGGGCGTGGGAGCAGGTGGCCGACGTCGCCGCCGGCACCACGACCTTCTCCGACGACGGCACCGCCACCCCGGTGGCCGCGCCGGCCGACCCGGGCGCCCCGGTGCAGGTCTCCGACTGTGGCGCGTCCAACCCGCTCGCCATCGAGGCGATCGTCGTGGACTGGGAGTTCGACCCGAACGGCCCCGACGGCGACCCCGAGCTGTGCCAGGTGGTGCCGCTCGACCTGGGCATCCCGGGCCTGGCGCTCCGCGCCTCCACCGTGCAGGGCGCGCAGGACCCGGTCGCGTGCGCCGACTCCCCGGGCGGCGGCCTGCGGGCCTCGCTGGACTACGGGTTCGGCATCGAGATCGCGCTCGACAAGACGGCCGGCGTCGTGGTCCTCACGGGCAACGAGGGCGCCACGGAGGACGACCCCGGCCGCCCGGAGGCGTACGTCGGCGCGGCGGTCGCACTCGACGCCGTCGACGGCGGTGACGACCTCACCGCCGAGCTGGCCATCCTCCAGGTCGACGTCGAGAAGAACGACCCGGCCGCCGAGGAGCTCTCGGGCTCCTTCTCGGTGGACCTCGTGGGCGAGCCGCTCGACGTGGCGGGCGCACCGGTCGAGGGCGTGCGGCTCGACGCGCTCGTCTCCTCCCCGGGCGACGTGGTCCACGTGGGCGCCGAGTTCGACGTGGACATCGACTGGCACCTGACCGCGGCGCCGTCGGTCAACGGGCAGACCCTGCCCGGCATCGCCACGGACTTCGAGCTGGCCTGGTCGGCGGACGCCGGGGCGGGGGCGTCGCCCACGTTCGGTGACCCCAACCCGGACGTGTCCACGGACCCGACCATCGCGTTCCGCAACATCAGCCTGGACCTCGGCAGCTTCCTCGACTCGCAGATCAAGCCCGCGGTCGACGAGGTCAACCGGGTCCTGGACCCGCTGCGGCCCATCATCGAGACGCTGTCGGCGCCCATCCCCGTGCTGACCGACCTGTCGACCATGGCGGGCGGTGACCCGGTGACGCTGCTGAGCATCGCCAAGGCGTACAACACGCTCACGGGTGGCACCGACACGCAGATGATCGACACGGTGGTCGGCGTGGTGCAGACCATCCAGAAGGTGGACCAGGCGGTGCAGGCCGTCGCCGCGGGCGACGGGATCCCGCTGCCCATCGGCGACCTGGTGGTGAACGGCGCCCAGGCGAAGACCACTGCGGCGACACCCGACCAGGTCCAGAACCTGAAGGGCGGCTTCACCGAGGCCGCTGTGCCTGACGGGTCCACCGCCGCCGAGGTGAAGGGCCTGCTCGGCCCTGACAGCGTCAGCGAGACCACCGACAAGGGCCGGTTCGGCTTCACGTTCACGCTCCTGGAGCAGCCGGAGCAGCTGGCCAACCTGCTGCTCAACGGCGACGTGGAGATCGTCCGGTTCGACACCGGCACGCTCGAGCTCGGGTTCTCCTTCGAGCAGTCGTTCGGCCCGGTGTACGCGCCGCCGCCCATCTTCATCACGCTGTCGGGCGCGGCCGGCGTCAAGGCCCGCCTCATCCTCGGGTTCGACACGTTCGGGTTCCGCCAGGCCATCCAGGCCGCCCGCGAGGGTGGCGGCGCGAGCTCCGCGCTGCACATCTTCGAGGGCCTCTACCTCGCGACCACCGACCTGGAGGGCAGGTCCATCCCCGTCCTCGAGTTCTACGGCGAGATCGCGGCGGGCCTGTCGCTCAACATCGTCATCATCCGGGTCGACGTGAGAGGCGGCTTCGGGCTCACTGTCGCCTTCTTCTGGAACGACCCGAACGACGACGGCAAGTTCCGCTTCAGCGAGTTCGGCGCGCAGGCCAAGATCAGCCCGATCTGCCTCTTCCGGACCGAGGGCAGGCTCTACCTGTTCCTCGAGCTCGGCGTCACCATCGGCATCAGCATCTTCTCGGTGTCGTTCGACGTGACGATCGCCAAGGTGACGATCCTCGACTTCACGGCCGAGCCGGACTGCGAGCCGGAGCCGCCCAAGCTCGCCGAGGTCAAGGACGGCGTGCTCGTCGTCTACCTCGGCAAGGCGGGCGGCCTGCGCGGCGGCTCGTGGGCGCCGTCGGGTGACAAGCCCGAGGTGTTCAAGGTGTACGAGCGTCACGACCACCACGCCGGCACCGAGGGCGACCGGCCTGTCACGGGCTACGCCGTCGAGGGCCTGGGCATCGTCCGGGAGTTCGAGGGCGCGGTCACCACGGTGGTGGTCGACGGCGGCGGGACGGCCACGCCGTTCCACCTCACCTTCCTCGGTGACTCGGACCGCGAGAACCCGGACCTGCGGGCGGGCTTCCGCACGCCCGTGGTCGTGGTGGGCTCCACCGGTCCCGACGAGATCAAGACGGACGAGGGTCCCGCGTACGTCGACGCCCGCGAGGGTGACGACGTGGTCACGGCCTCCAACGCGCCCGGCCGCCCCGCCCGTGTGGCAGGCGGGCCCGGCAAGGACCGCGTGACCACCGGCCAGGGCGACTCGGTCGCGGCGGGCGACTCTGCCCTGCCGGTCGAGAGCACCGTGAGCGTGGGCGGCCAGAACGTCGCCACCGCGCTCGGCTCGCCGTCCGCGGGGACGCTGACCGGCGACGACGAGGACGCGGTGGCCGTCGGCACCGGCGCCAACACCGCGTTCGGCAACGGCGGCAAGGACCGCGTGGGCGTGGTCGGCGAGCAGGGCGACCAGCGCTCGGCGCAGCCGAACATCCTGGTGGGCGGCGACGGGCCGGACCTCCTCACGGGTGGCCCGGGGCCCGACGTCATCTACCCGGGCATCGCGCCCGCAGGCGGGCTGCTCGACCTCGGTGGCGCGCCCTACACGCCGGGCGGCGGGCTCACGGACGCGCAGCGCGCGGCCCTGGCGGACGCCACCGGAACCGGCGACGTCGAGGGCCCCAACACCGTGGACACGGGCTCCGGGTCCGACGTGGTGATCGGGTCCGACAAGGTCGACCTGGTGCAGTCGTCGTCGCTCGGCTCCGAGGAGACGTCGTCGTACCTGTTCGGCGGGTCCGGCGAGGACGTCCTCGCGGGAGGCTTCGGCGGCGACCAGGTGTTCGGCGGGCCCGACGACGACTACGTGCTCGCCGAGCCCACCGACGTGGGCGCGCCCAGCAACCCGGGCGACGGCTACGGTCCGCAGCGCAGCCTGGACCGGCACGACCTGCCGGCGGGCGAGGTGGCGGCGCACGACCTGCTGGTCGGCGGCGCGGGCAACGACCACCTGCTCGGCGGCGACGGGGGAGCGGACGCCTGGGGCGACGCCTTCCGGCCGGCGGAGCTGTGCGCCGCGGGCGACCCGGTCGCCAGCGACGGGGACACCCCCGGCGCCGACGCCGTCCCGATCGCTCCCGACACGGGCGCGGCCGACGGCCAGGACACCATCACCGGTGGCCGGGGCGTGGACGTGGTCCGCGCGGGCGGCGGTCACGACCGCGCGACGCTCGCCGAGGCCGACGACCGCGGCTGCGGTCAGGGCGGCAACGACGTGGTGCGGGGCGGTGACGGCGCGGACGACCTCTGGGGCGGCGGCGACGTCGACACCCTCTACGGCGACGGCGGCACCGACGAGGTCTTCGGCAACGCTGGGGCCGACGTGGTCTACGCCGGTGAGCACGCCGACGTGGCCGAGGGCAACGACGGCGCGGACTCGCTGTTCGGCGGGGCCGAGGCCGACCTGCTCGTGGGCGGCACGCGCGCCGAGGGCCGCCCCGACACCGGTGACGCCCTCTACGGCGACGCGGGTACCGACACCCTGATCGGCGACAACGGCGCGGCCGACGCGGATGCTCCGCTCGGGTACCGGCCGTTCGACCTGACCGGCCCGGACACGGCGGGCGGCGCCGACCAGCTCTACGGGGCCGCGGGCGCCGACCTCGGGTTCGGCGGGATCGGTTCGGACCTCCTCGTGGGGGCCGACGACGCCGACCACCTCGAGGGCGGGCCCAACCCGCTCGGCACGCCGGACGTGGTGCTGGGCCAGGGCGGTGCCGACGAGCTCGTGGGCGGGTCCTTCCTCTCCGCCCCCGACGCGGACGACGTCGTCGAGGGCGGCGAGGGCGCGGACGTCCAGCTCGGCGACAACGCCTCGGTGGTGCCGACGTCCGTCGACCCCGCCGGGACGCCGGTCCTGACGGGCCGCGCCACGGCGGCGCACACGGTGGTCGAGCTCGACACCGAGGCAGCACCCCCGGCCGGGACCTCCGGCCCGGACGTGCTCCGCGGCGGTCCGGCCGACGACGCCCTGTTCGCGCAGGGCGGCGACGACCCCGAGGTCGCGGGCGGCGACGGCGACGACCTCGCCGTCGGCGGCCGCGGCTCGGACACCGTGACCGGCGACGCCGGGCGCGACGACCTCGTGGGCGGCTCCGTCACCCCGCTGGGGACCACGGTCCCCGGTGGGCCGGGCACCGACGGTCAGCCCGACCAGGGCGACGTGGTGCGCGGTGGTACCGAGGGCGACATCGCGCTCGGCGACAACGCGGTGGTCACGGTGGCGGCGGGCGCTCCGCCGTCGGTCACCCCGCTGCTCGCGGGACGCGAACGGGCCGACCAGGCCCCGCGCGTGCTGCGCCTCCTCGACCTGGGCGGCGACGCCGGGCCCGCCGAGGGCCCGGGGGCCGACGCCGGGGGTGACCTCGTCCAGGGCGAGGCGGGCGAGGACGTGCTGCTCGGCCAGGCCGGCGACGACCGCGTCCAGGGCGGCGACGCCGACGACGCGGCCGAGGGCGGACCCGGCACCGACTGGATCGAGGGTGGCACCGGCGACGACGACCTCGTCGGCGGATCGACCACCCCGGCCGCGGCGCCTGCGTCGAGCGAGCCCGGTACGGGCAGCACGGCGTCGACGGGCCAGCCGGACGCGGGCGACTACGTCTTCGGCGGCTCGGGCGACGACGCGGCGATCGGCGACGACGGAGCGATCCTCCGTGGCGCCGGAGCGACCACGTCGGTGCTCGAACGGAGCTCGACGGACGGCACGCTCGTACGGCAGCGCGGGGTGGTGCTCTACGACCTCACCGCGGAGCTCGGCGGCGGCGACTACCTGCTGGGCGGCGACGGCGTCGACGCCCTGTGGGGCCAGGACGCCCGGGACGCGATCACGGGCGGCCCGGACGACGACTACGCGGAGGGTGACGGTGCCGGCGACGTGATCTACGGCGACGCCCCGGTCCTCACGCTGACCGAGGCGGGGGAGCCGGCGTCGGGCGTGGTCGAGGTGCCGCTCCCGGTGGCGACGTGGCCGGGCGCTGCGGCGCCCGAGGCCGAGATGGGCCCGCACGGTCAGGACGACCTGATCGGCGGGGCTTCGCTGGCCGGGTTCCGCGACGCGGGCGACCGCATCGCGGGCGACGGCGAGTCGGACGTGGCCCTCGGCGACGACGGCACGCTCCTCCGCGACCCGGTCGAGGCGGGCGGGCTCTGGTCCGACCGCGTCGAGCCGGACCGCTACCCGGTGAACGTGGCCGACCCGGCCTACCCGGCCCGCCTGTTCGCGGTGCGGCTGCACGACCCGGGCAAGGTCCCGGCCGGGCAGGACGGCACCACGAGGTTCTGCGCGCAGGTTCCCGACCGGACCACCTGCGAGCCCGCGGGCGCGTGGGGCGGCGACACCGTCTCCGGCGGAGACGGCGACGACCGGCTCTGGGGCCAGGACGGCGACGACACCATGACCGGCGGCGCCGGCAACGACGACCTGACCGGTGAGCTCGGCGACGACACGCTGTCGGGCGAGGGCGGCGAGGACACGATCCTGGGCGACCGGGGCGGCGTCGTCGGCCAGTGGATCGACTCCGCCGCGGAAGGCACGTTCACCACCTCGGTGAGCGGCACCCCGCAGGAGTCGTACACGGGCCTGCGGCCCGGGACGCTGGACCGGCGGGTGGACCTGCTGTCCGACGTCGAGGACCGGGCCTGGGTCGACACCGACGCCCAGCCCATGCCGTACCCGGGCCTCCGGGTGGGCGGGAACGACCGCATCCGCGGCGGCGACGACCACGACGTGGTCTTCGGCGGCGCGGGGGCCGACCTCGCCAACGGCGACAGCGGAGGCGACTTCCTGTTCGGCGGCACCGGGTCCGACGTGGTCTGGGGCGGGCGCGGCCTGGCCGACGGAGCACCCGACCGGGGGGCTCAGGACGAGCACCTCGACCTCGTGTTCGGCGGCTCGTCGGTGGCGGGGGCCGGCACGGACTCCGTGCTCGGGGCCGACATCCTCGACTGGAACCCGCGGGGCTCGGCCGACGTGCCGGGAACCACCTGCGCGGTCTCCGGGGCGCCCGCCGAGGTGCCGGGGACGGTGGTAGACCCGTGCGTCTGGTTCGCCATGACGGACACGGACGACGCCGACCCGGCGAACGACCAGCACCACCACGGCACCGACTGGATCTACGGCGGCTGGGACCGTGACGTGATGCAGGGCAACGAGACGGCCAACGGTCCGAGCGACCACGACGACCGCCTCATCGACTGGAACGGCGCCTTCAACCTCTACTCGCACTGCAACGCGGCGTACGGAGGTTGGAACGACATCCGGCAGCACAGCCCGTCGATGAAGTCCTTCCTGCGGGCGGTGGCCTACGCGGCCGGCGCGGGCCGGGACGCGGACGACGTCACCACCCCGGGCAGCTCGGCGTTCGTCGAGGTGGCCGTGGTGGAGCCGTCGGACAACGGGCAGCACGGGACCGGCAAGGCGTTCCCGACCACGCCGGGGCACTTCGACGACCCGGCGGCGTGCGCGGTGCCGTAGCCCTGATCACCTTCGGGCGCGGCCTGCAGAAGCGGCCCCGTCGTTCGGTCTCTGCCGGACGACGGGGCCGTGGTACGGGTCAGCAGGGTCAAGGCCCGACGCGGGCCGGTGAGCGGTGCCGCGGTTGCGTGCTGAAGATCTCGCTGTTGTGCAGGTCAGGGCGTTCGAGAAGGTGGAGCTTCGACTCGTACGTGAGTCGACCGTGGACAGCGGACCGGAACGTGCGACCGGACCACTCGAACTCGGATTCCTCGACCATCTGGAAGTGTGAGGCCCGACTGATGAGGCCGCAGATCCAGTCGGCGAACTGGATGCCAGAGTTGAGCTTGCTCTCGATGTGCAGGGGAGCTTCGATCACTCGCTTCATCTCGGGCTTCGGCCGGGAGTAGATGTGGGCATACATCTTGGCGGCCAACTCTTGTCGGCTCTTGTCGGTGAACGCGTCCGCGAGGATCAGGAGGTCGTTGCCCGCGCTCTCAGCGTGCCGGCACAAGCGATTGATCGTCTCTCGAAGGGCATCGCTCATGATGGTCGCCGAGTCACGACCGGTCTGCTTGAGGGTGCCGCGCGCCTTCTCGTCGCCGTAGTAGAAGAGTTTGCCGTCGTAAGAGTCGAGGCGTCGGAGGAGTCCGTTGAAGGCTCGGACCTGCTCGGGACGGCTCCTGATGCTGCCTGTGCTGAAGTACTCGGAGCCTTTGCGCTCCCATTGGGCAGGCGCCTTCGAACTCTCGATCTCGGTCTTGAACAGCGTGGTCTTGACGCGCTTGAACTCGGCGCCGAGGTAGCGCGCGTTCTGTGCCGGCAGGACGAAGCCGGCATAGCCGAAGATCGGGTGCTGCCCGAACTTCGGGTGCCCGTGCTCGATGTAGGGCCCGACATGGCCGAACTCATCCAGGTAAGCGATCAGCATGGGGCCCCCTCCCATCCTGTCAACGCAAGAACCCACGCACGAGTGCGTGGGTTCTTCGGAGTGGCGCGTGTTCCGTGTCTCAGGAGTCGCTACCGGGTCACACCTTACCCACGGGGAGCGGCGACCGCCATCGGTGAGTCCTTCCGGAGGAAATTCGGAAGGACTCTGGCGTTATTCGCGTGCGGCCGCTACGGTCGTCCCAACTCGGACAAAGACGTCCGGTCGACATCGAGGTCCGGCACAGGCCGTTCGCAAGGAGCCCCCATGCGCCACCACCATCCCAGCACCACGAGACGTCGCGTCGCGGCCGCCGCAAGCATCGCGGCGGCACTCACCCTCGGCCCGGCCGCGCTGAGCGCGACCGCGGCCTCCCCGCAGAAGGCCCCCGAGGCGCCGTCGGGCACCGTCACCCAGGGTGCCGACGGCATCAACGGCTACAAGGCCGTGGGCTACTTCCCCGGCTGGGCCCCCCAGTCGAACGACTACCAGGTGTCCGACCTGGTCCGCACGGGGACCGTCGAGGACCTGACGCACCTCAACTACGCGTTCGGCAACGTCACCACCGACCTGGTGTGCGACATCGCCGACACCACAGGCCCCGAGGGCATCGAGGGCGACCCGTCTGCCGACTACCTGCACCTGGTCTCCGCCGAGGACTCCGTGGACGGCGTGGCCGACACGGCCGACCAGGTGCTCGCGGGCAACTTCAACCAGCTCCGCAAGCTGAAGGAGGTGGCGCCCGACCTGCAGGTGCTCATCTCGCTGGGCGGCTGGACCTGGTCGGACAACTTCTCCGACGCGGTGTCGACGCCGGAGAACCGGGCCCGCCTCGTCGAGTCGTGCGTGGACCTGTACATCCGCGGCAACCTGCCGGTGTACGGGGCGCAGGGCGGCGAGGGCGCCGCGGCCGGCATCTTCGACGGCATCGACATCGACTGGGAGTGGCCGGGAGCCGACGGCGAGCACCCCTCGCCCCGGCCTGCCGAGGACAAGGCGAACTTCCTCGCGTTCATGGAGCTGCTGCGCGCCGAGCTCGACGCCGTCGAGGCGGAGACTGGCGAGGACTACCTGATCACGGGCTTCGCGCCCGCCGGCTGGGCGCCGCGCACCAACGGCGGCTGGGTGGACCCCCGGCTGTCCGCGGTGGTCGACTTCCTCAACGTCCAGGGCTACGACTACCACGGCACCTGGGTGTCGAACCGGACGGGCCACCAGGGCAACCTGCACAAGTACGAGTGGCCGGACACCCCGGGCACCTGGGCCAACTGGGGCCTCGCCGCCGACGACCTGCTCGGCGCGTACCGCGCCGCCGGGTACCGGGGCGACCAGATCAACCTGGGCATCGCCGCGTACGGCCAGGGCTGGAGCGGGGTCACGGACCCGACGCCGGGCGCCGCGGCCGGTGCCGCCGTCGGGACGCGCAACTACAACCTGCTGCGTGACGTGGGCGAGGAGTTCTACGACGAGACCGCCATGGCCGGCTACCGCTGGGACGGCGACGAGTGGTGGAGCCTCGACACGCCCCGCTCGGTGACCGACAAGGCCGAGTTCGTGGCCGTCAACGGGTTCGGCGGCGCGTTCTTCTGGGACCTGTCCGGTGACTACGAGAACGAGCTCGGCAACGCGCTGACCGACACGCTCCGGGCTGCGACGCCGGGACCGCTCGTCGCTGAGGGCGGGGCGAACCCGTGGTACGCGACCGGGGTATACACCCGCGGTGACGTGGTGACGTTCGACGGCGTGGAGTACAAGGCCAAGTGGTGGACGCGGAACCAGGAGCCGGGCGAGGCCGCTGGCCCCTGGGCTCCGACCGGGACCGTGACGCCCGCACCCGCGGCTGAGGAGTGCGCTCCGGCGTGGTCCGCTGACACGGTCTACCGCAAGGGTGCCGTGGTCTCGCGGGCCGGGGTCAGCTACACGGCCATGTGGTACACGGTCGGGTCGCGGCCCGGCGACGACGTGACGGGCGCGTGGGACGCGGGAGCGCCCTGCGTGTGACCTGGCGCGCGTGATGCGGTGCCCTGCGGGCCCGTGATCCGGTGCCCCACTGGCCCGTGATCGGCAGAACGTCGGATGATCGGCAGCTCGGGCTGCCGATCATCCGACGTTCTGCCGTTCAGGCGGGTGCTGCGTGAGTCACCGGCGGTGCCCGGTCACGGGCGGCGCTGGACCGTCAGCTCGGCCGGCTCGCTCGTCTCGCGGCCGTGCGCGTTGGTGGCGGTCGTGCGGACCAGGAGACCGTCGTGGGTCGGGTTCACGCGGCCCAGGCTGAGGGTCGACGTCGTGCCGTCGACGCTGACCTTGCCGTCGGCGGGCTGCCAGGTGGCGCCGTCGTCGGCCGAGGTCTCCCAGAGCACGAGCGGGCGCGGCGTGCCCTCGGCCGTGGCCGAGAAGGTGGCGACCCGGCCCGGGCGGACGGTGCTGTCCTGCGGGCTGCTCGCGATGGTGGCCGCGCCGACCGTCTGGTCGACGACGGGCCAGCCGTCCTCCCAGCCGAGGCGGTGCAGGCCGAGGGTCGGGAAGTAGGGGATCGCCTCGTTGAGGGCGTCGTAGTAGTGGAAGGCGAGGACGCCGTCGTGCACGGACTGCCCGCCCGGGCCCACCATCGCGCCGTGCTGCTCGAGGATCACCGTGCCGCCGCCACCGAACATGTCGCGGCCGGCCATGTCGAGGAACGGGCCGGTGACGCTGCGTGAGCGGCCCACAGCCACCTGGTAGGTGCTGTCGCCGCCGCGGCAGCAGAAGTTGAACGAGACGAACATGTAGTACCAGCCGTCGTGCTCGTAGACGAACGGCGCCTCGACGGGGTTGCCCGGCATGAAGCGGTCGACGACGTGCTTCGCGTTCGCGAGGGCGTTCGGGGCGAGCTTGCCGCTGGGCCACTCGAGCTCGACCATGAAGATGCCGTACCAGAACGAGCCGATCGCCATGTAGGGCGTGCCGTCGGCGTCCTCGACGATGCCGGCGTCGATCGCGTTGAACGTCTTGTTGTTCTCGATCGGGTTGGGCGACGTGATGACCGCGCCCTGGTCGACCCACTCGTAGTCGGGGTCGTCGGGGTTCAGGGTGGTGTTCGTGGCGAGAGCCGTCAGCGAGTTGTTGGTGCCGAAGCGGCTCGCCGAGTAGTAGAGGTAGTACGTGCCGTCGTGCTCGTAGATCTCCGGCGCCCACAGGTTGCCGGGCAGGTCGCCGTCGGCGAAGTGCTCGTCGATCCACGCCGGGATCTGGTCCCAGACCGTGCCCTCGTAGGCCCAGGTGGTGCCCTCGTCCTCGGACGCCCAGATTTGGATGGTGCCGCCGTTCTCGCGGTTCACCAGGCCGGTGGAGTAGACGTACCAGGTGCCGTCCTCGTCGTCGACGATGAGGGCCGGGTCGTGGACGGGCGAGGTCTCGCCGGTGATGCTGATGCCGCCGGGGGCGGTGCTGGTGCTCGCGGCTGTGGGGCTTCCGGCTGAGGTGGTCGCGGTGGTCGTGGCGCCGGCCGCCGACACCGCTGGCGCGACCAGGAGAAGGCTGGTCAGCGCGGCTGCCGCGATCCGGACGGGGGGACGGGAACGGCTCATGGGGTGTTTCCTCTCGATCCACGGCGCGTGGCGCCGGTGTCGTCATCGACCTGTGTCCCGATCTGTACAACGTTGTAAACCGTGGACGACATGAGGTTAGCCA
This sequence comes from Antribacter sp. NEAU-D49, assembly GCF_057158775.1. Classification (NCBI taxonomy): domain Bacteria; kingdom Bacillati; phylum Actinomycetota; class Actinomycetes; order Micrococcales; family Promicromonosporaceae; genus Antribacter; species Antribacter sp. NEAU-D49. Next base: position 23,910 of record NZ_JBXTSN010000021.1, read on the forward strand.
GCCGCGTCCCGGGCGGTCAAGGGGACGATTCGGTGTTCGGGCCCGGGACCAGGTATCCTTCTACGGCCCGGTCAACCCGGGCGAGGTAGCGTGTCCGAGTGGCCTAAGGAGCACGCCTCGAAAGCGTGTGTGGGTGAAAGTCCACCGTGAGTTCGAATCTCACCGCTACCGCCTTCTGTAAGCGTAAGAGCCCCTGACCAGCGGAAACGCAGGCAGGGGCTCTCGCGTTCTCGGGGGTCCTCGATCAGGCTCGGGAGGTGGCCCGATGGCTGAGGGTCCCGAGCGCACGGTCTACTCGAAGAGCCAGGGCGGCCACGTCGTCGGCCATAGCCGTCGCGCCGAGCGCTCGGTAAGCCTCCAGCGCTTTGCCCAGCTCCTCGTCCGCACGCATGAGGCAGCGCTCGACGTTCACCAGTGCATCGGCCCTGTCTCCCCGCGGCCGGTCCTCGAGACGACGGGCCTCGTGCGCGACCTCGGCAGCACGGGCTCGAAGCACCTCCAGGTGGCCGGCCGCAGCCGGCTCGATGCCTTCGAGATGGCGCATTGCCGCGCTGACGTCGTCGGCCGCGTTCGCCAGCCACCGCGCGGCGTCGGCTCCCTCGTAGGGGAATGCGGGAAGCCCGCTCTGCCCCGGCCCACGTTCCATCATTGCCCCCTGTGGTTGTTGCCGATCCAGCGGCCGTGCTCGTCGTACGCGTCGGGGTTCTGCTCCCGGTGCGCCGCGTCGGCCTCCATGCGCACGAGCAGGTAGAGCTCGTTCGTGTTCTGCTCCAGCGACCGGGCCTGGGCCGCGTGGACCGTGAGCCCATGGAGATCGAGGGCTCGGACCGTGCTGCGCAGGTCGAGCGATGCCCGCGAGAGCAGGTCCCAGGCGAGCGACAGGGCTTCGGCGCGGCCCATGTCAGGACGCCTGCTCGTGCGGGTGCTTCACCGGTGACTGGCCCTCGATCGTCATGTGCCCCCTGTCATCAAGTCCTCATTAAGAGTTAGGCCAGCACAACATGACGTCCGACTGTCGTCAAGTCCTCATGAGGACATAGCCTGACGTGGGTTGGTCAAGGGAGAAGGTGAGCAGATGGCCGACGTCGGCCCCCGCGCGAAGAAGTACCACGTGATCGCGGACGCGATCCGTGCCCAGCTGCGCGACGGCGAGTACAAGCCGGGCGACCGTCTGCCCGCGGAGACTGTGCTCGCCGAGCGGAACAGCACGAGCGTGCCGACGGTGCGCCAGGCCCTCGGAGTTCTGCGCGGGGAGGGTCTGATCGAGTCTCGGCACGGAAGCGGCACGTTCGTGCGCGAGACCAGGCGCCGGGAGCGTCGGTCACGGAGCCGCTATGGCGACGCTCGAGGCAGGTCGGGCCTGCTGACCAACGCGCTCCGGCACGACATCGTCGCTGCCGGGCCAGCCCCCGTGCCGGTGCACATCGCCGACACCATGGGCGTCCCGGCCGGCTCCGAGGTGATCGTGCGACGGCGGCACTTGTACGACGAGGGTGGTCACCTGCAGGAGATCGGTGCTTCGTACCTACCTGCCGAGTTCGCGCGGGGCACCTATCTCGCTGAGCCTGCCGTCGTGCCCAAGGCTCTCTTCCGCTGTGTCGAGGAGTTGACGGGAAGGACCTATGCCCACGCCGTGGACCGGTGGATCGCCCGCCCGGCAGCGATGGAGGAAGCCGAGCTGTTCGGGCTCGTGATCGGCGAGCACGTGATCCACGTGGTGCACACTGCGACGGACGAAGCCGGCGCAGTCCTCGAGGTCTCGGAGTCGATCTGGCCCGCGGATCGCATGACGTTCGTCGACGAGTACGACATCCCCGCTCATGCAGAGACGGCCAACCCGAAGTCCGACATCTGATGACCGACTACGACGCCCTGTACGCCGACCAGCCCGCGATGCGCGATCACTGGTGGTGGCGTCCGGGCTGGGGTGTTGGCACGCGGTTCTACGCGTTCCACATCACGCAGGCCGAGCACCCCGGTGTGGTGGAGCTGGCTCAGGCGTACCAGGGGGCCGTGAGCGGTTTTCCGACTCTCGACCCGATCCCGGCCGAGTGGCTGCACATGACCCTGCAGGGACTCGGTCACGTCGAGGATGTCGACGACGTGACGGTCGAAGCCGTCCTCAGAACCGTGGGCACAGCGCTTCAGGGATTCGGCCCGATCGTCGCGTCGTACCACCGGGCGCACATCTCTCGTGAGGCGCTGATCCTGCCGCCGTCGGAGCCGAAGCGGTTCTCCGAGCTGCGCCGGCTCATCCGCCAGGGGATTGCGGAAGTCCTCGGGACCGCACCCGAACCGGAGGAGGGCTTTCGACCGCATGTCTCGGTGGCATATGGCAACGGGCCCAGCGATGCGGCACCGATTCGCCCGGTGCTCAACGGCGTTGAGGCAGACACGGAGCCGCCGACTGCGGTCTATGACCAGGTCCCGCTCATCCGGATGCACCGAGACCGGCGCATGTATGTGTGGGAAACCGTTGCCTCACTTCAGTTGGCCGAGTAGGAGGGCGTGACGCTTTGCGCAATGCACGGCGATCGGGTACCGGGCATATAGGTCGCAAGGCGTGACCTCGCTCGGCCGCCCACCTCCTGCACCGTGGCGTCCTCCTGCGAGTGGCTGCACTTCCGTGCGACCACCGGCCTGCCCAGCTGGACAACGACTGCGTCGCTAACCTTGCCTGCATGGGGCTATTCGACCTGTTCAAGAGGCCTGTCCGGACGTCGTCAGCAGGCGGTCCGAATCCAACGGCCACTGCGGCTGCCAATCCGAAGTCTGCACGAGAACTCGCACATGAACTCTTCGAACGTCACCCGGACGGCGGTGTCAACTGGCATGAGGTGGACTGTTTGGGGCTCGACTTTGAGGACGTCGCGAACGAGTACGACGCGCTTGTCGACGCGGCACGGGTTGAGGTGGTGACCGTCGAGCCCGGATCGCTCCGCGTCCTGGACCTGACGGACCTGGAGTCGACCCGTACTCGGATCAAGGGGCTGGCCCACTGGTTGCAGGCCGCGGAGCGGAGCGCTTTCGGGGGACGTCAGTACCTGTTGATCCGCGAACCAAACAATGAGCACGATGCTTCGGCCGTTGCTGTGTTCAGCACATCCGGCCGGAAGGTCGGCCACATTTCCGCATCGCGCGCGGCGTCGATGGCCCCGCTCCTGGACGAAGTCGATGTAGATGCGTTTCGCGTGAACGGGACTGGTGTGACGCCGAACAGCTCGCAGCTGTGGGTCGACGTCCCGAAGATGGGGCCACTGCGCAAGCGCCTACGGGGTTGAGGGATCGCGACGGGCGGGCCCCCGTGCTCAGCTGGGGTTATGACCAGCAGAAGCGCCGGGCCGGTGCTTCCGCCTCCTGTTGCATGTATGCAACGGTGTCGCTGTGCGCGTGTTCGACGACGAGGGTGCAGAGGTCGACTCGACCTTCATGATCGAGGTGCACGGTGACGACCTGTCGCTCGTGGTGGAGAGCCGGGGCGGCACCGTGGGCACTGCCAGCGCGCGGAACACCGAGTACACCTACGGGTTCACGATCCTGCTCCGCCGGTTGAGCGACCTCGGGGCGACGGTGACCGACGCGGCTGTGGACTCGCGCGGGACGAAGAACGTCGCCTGGGACGACCGCCGGCTCAGCCCCGTCCCCGCACCGCTCGGCGAGATCACGAACATCGACGACCTCGCCAAGGCTCTGATGCGCTCGCAGGGCCGGATCGGTCAGGTGCCCGGAGCCAAGGGCGGCAACACCACGAGGCGGATGCGCCTCCTGCTCGACGTGCCGGGATACACGACGGACGACGCCACGAGGTTGGAACGAGACCTCGCCCACGCGCCCAGCCCGGAGCAGCGCCGAGCCACCCGCGACCCGGTCGTAGCCGCGCCGGTCGGTCGCGACGACATCCCCGCCACCTACGACGGCCCCACCGATCTCGCCGTCCGACTGATGCGCCGCGGCGAGCAGCCGACCCTGCGACGAGGCCTTCTTCAGGGCCGGACCGAGGCGCCCTGCGCACTCTGCGGTGAGGTGCTGCCCGTGAACGCGCTGTGGGCGGCCCACATCAAGCGTCGGTCGGCCTGCACGGAGGACGAGCGCCGCGACCTGGCCAACGTCGCCATGCTCGCGTGTCTCTTCGGGTGCGACTGGCTGTTCGAGCTGGGATACGTCACGGGTGCAGACGGTCACTACGTGGCGACGGACGAGGCTGTCGCGCCGGCAATCTCCGCGCGCCTCGACTCCCTCGACGGTCGGGCGATCCCCGGGTGGGACGGTCGCGCAGAGTACTTCGCCTGGCACCGCGAGCACGTCTTCCGCGGCCGAGCCGCCCCGGCCGGCCCCGCCTGATCACCCGTCCGAGAACGCCCACCCCGTCCACCGCGTCACCGCGATCCGGATGACCGGGCCGCGCGGCGGGTCGTCGTCGTACTGCGGGTAGCGCCGCGTCAGCAGGTCGATCGCCGCCTGCCGTGCCGGGCCCTCCGCCTCTACCGTGGCGGTCCCGTCCGCGCGGACCCACCAGAGCTGCGTCCAGTCGTCGGCGTAGTGGTCGCACAGCACGGCGACGCGCGGGTTCTCGGCGAGGTTCCGCAGTCGGCGGAGGTTCGTCGTGGTCTTGGGCTTCTGGTCGATGGCGATCGAGATGACGTCGTCGGCCAGCGCGAAGACCACGGGCACGACGTGCGGCGCGAGGTCCGCGCCCACCGTCGCGAGGTACGCCGAGCGGGCGGCGCCCAGGCGCTCGCGGCACTCGTCGGGATCCAGGCGCACCGGCCCTCCTACCGCGGCGCGTACATGATGACGCCCACCCCGGCCAGGCAGATCAGCGCGCCGACGACGTCCCACCGGTCCGGCCGGAAGCCGTCCACGATCATGCCCCACGCCAGGGAGCCCGCCACGAACACGCCGCCGTATGCGGCGAGGATGCGGCCGAAGTTCGCGTCCGGCTGCAGGGTGGCGAAGACGCCGTAGATCCCGAGCGCGATCACGCCGGCGCCCACCCACAGCCAGCCCTTGTGCTCCCGTAGGCCTTGCCACACCAGCCAGGCGCCGCCGATCTCGAACAGCGCGGCGGCGACGAACAGGATGATCGAGCGCGTGACGGTCATGGGACCAGGGTGTCAGGCGGGGCCGGTGGGCCGCGCGGCCTCGGCGGGCAGCAGGTCGGCAGGCAGCAGGTCCGCGAGCAGCGGGCCGGCGTCGGGCGGCGCCGTGATGGTGAGGTCGAAGACCGGGCCGCGCAGGTCGAGGCGGAAAGAGTAGAAGGTGCAGCACCCCTGCTCCTGGGCGGCGAGCGCGGCGGTGCGCTCGAGGACGGCCAGGGGGAGGGTGGCGCGGACGCCGTCGGCCACCTCCTCCAGGAGCGCGCCCGCGAGGAGGGCGTGCCACTCGGCGGTCCTGGCGGCGTAGTCGCCGGCGCCGAGGGTGCAGGCGACGGGTGCGTCGGCTACCGCGGCAGCGTCCGGCGCAGGCCCGACCACCGCAGCGGCGACCTCCGCAGGGACCCCGCCCGAGGCCGCCGTCGGCCCGTCGAGGTGGACGCACGTGTCGTCGCAGGGCGCGTCCCGCTCGGGCAGGGCGTCGAGCCGGGCGACCGCCTGGGCGAGCGTGTCGCGGAGCGCCCCCAGCGCGACGAGGCGCTCCGCGACCTGCGCGGACCGCTCGACGAGCAGGGGCCGGTACGCGTCCCGGACGCTGTGGCACGGCTCGGACTCCCACGCGGTCACGAGCTCGCGCACGGCGGCGAGCGGAAGGTCGAGGTGCCGTGCCTGGGCGATGAATGCCAGGCGGTCGACGGCGTCCGGACCGTATGCGCGGTAGCCGTTCCCAGCCCGCGGAGCCGGGAGCAGGCCTTCCTTCTCGTAGTAGCGGAGCGTCGTCGCGGGCATCCCGGTGCGACGGGCCAGCTCGGAGATCCTCATGCCTGCGACGCTAGACCTTGGACCCGGCTCGAAGGTCAAGCGTGGTCGTGCTCCTCGACGAGCTCGCCCTCCCACGCCTCCTTGCCCTCGTGGATCGCGAACACGGCGATGACGAAGCCGGCGACGGGGTCGAGCCAGGCGGCGCCCGTCCAGGCGAACAGCAGCAGGCCCGCGAGCGTCGACACGGAGAGGAGGACGCAGATGCGGGTCTCCGCGGCGTCGGCCAGGATCAGGCGGTCGCCGCCCAGGGCGCGGCCCACGCGTTCCTTCGCGGCGGCGAGCAGCGGCATCACGATGAGCGACGCGACCAGGAGGCCGATCGCGAGCGGCGACGTCTCCGGCGTCTCCCCCGTGAGCAGCGCGCGCACGCCCTCCACCGTGACGAAGCCGGCGAGGAGGAAGAACGTCACCGCGACGAGCCGCAGGGTGAGCTTCTCCTTGCGCTCGTCGGGCTCGGCGTCGGGTCCCTGGCGCAGGCGGGCGGCGAGGCGGAGCCCTACGAGGACCGCCGAGATCGACTCGATCGCCGAGTCGATGCCGAACCCCACCACGGAGACCAGCCCCGCCAGGACGCCCGCCGTGATCGCGACCGCGCCCTCCACCACGTTGTAGCCGACCGTCACCTGAGCCAGGCGCAGCCCTCGCCGGGTCAGCCGCTCGGTCTCGACCGACGTGGGGTTGTTGGGGCTGCTCATGACGCGCTCCCGTCCACCCCGTACACCGGGCACAGGACGACGGCGTCGCCGGTGAGGCCGAGCAGCCGCTCGGCGGCGGCGAGCAGGTCCAGCGTGGCCTCCGGGTGGGACAGCGAGTACACCGAGGCGCGTCCCTGTGGCCTCGAGTCGACGAGACCGCAGTCACGCAGGCAGGCGAGGTGCTGGGAGACGGTCGACTGGGCGAGCCCGAGGTGCCGGGTCAGGTCGACGACGCGGTGCTCACCGAGGGCGAGGTGGCGCAGGATCCCGAGCCGGGCGGGTTCGGAGAAGCCGTGGAACAGGCAGGCGGCGGCTTCCAGGCTGCGTCTGGTATCGGCTTCGGTCTCTGTCATCGTCACAGGACGATGCTAGCCGATCGCCGCCGGCCCCCGGACCGCGTTGACCACCAGCACGCGCGACTCGTCGGTGACCGGCTCGTCGTGCCAGCCGCCCGCGACGCGGACCTCGCCGAAGCCGGCGGCGGCCAGCGCTTCACGCACCGCGAACTCGTCGCGGAAGTGCAGCTCCGTCGTGTACACACGGTCCTCGCCGCTCGGGAGCTCGTTGTGCGCGTCGAAGACGACCCGGCCGTCCGACGCCGAGGTCACCTCGATCCACTCGCGCAGGAGGCCGAGGTGCGTCGTCCGCTCGCCGAAGGTCGCCTCGCGGGTCCATCGTTCCCACTCGCGGAAGGCGGGGTTGCGCGTCTCGAACGCGAGCACGCCGCCGGGGCGAAGGCTGTGGACGACGGCGTCGAGCGCCGCGGGCAGCTCCTCCGGTCCGATGTGCATGACCGCGTTTCCGGTGCAGACCACCAGGTCCGCCGCCGCGTCGCCGGGAAGGGCGGAGGCGTCGCCCAGGATCCAGGTGACGGCGTCGGCCCCGGGCTGCGCCTGGGCGTGGCTGAGCATGGTGCGGCTCGGGTCGACGCCGACCACCCGCCGCCCCGCCGTGGCCAGCGCACGGGTGAGCAGGCCGGTGCCGCAGCCGAGGTCGAGGACCGTTCGCGCGTCCAGGGCGTCCGCGAGGGCGCGGTAGTAGGTGTGGTCGGCTCCGGCGGGGTTGTCGAGGTCGTAGAGCGCGACGAGGTCGGGGTCGCCATAGGGGTCGTGATCGGGCATGACGTGAGGCTACGGCGGGGGTGGGGTGGTGGGCCTGGGATTTCCGGTCCGCTTCGAGAACGTCATGGGGTCATGCTTCGGGCGGCGAAGCATGGCCCCATGACGTTCTCGAAGCGGACCGGCACCCGCCGTCCTGCTGGGAGCCCACCGGCCCCGCCACGACGACCGACGCCGGCCGGTCACCTTCTCAGGAAAGGCGACCGACCGGCGTCGGGCGAGAGCGTCAGAACAAGACGAGCAGAACCTCAGCCACGCCCCCGCGCCAGGTCCACCTGGAACAGCGTCGTGGTGCCGGACACCTCGTTGGCGACCGCGAGGAGCGGCTTGTGCGTCGGCGAGCCGGCGGCGGGGATGAACGCGAGGCCCTCGGGCCCGAGGTCACCGGCGGCAGCCAGCGCGGCGGAGGTGTCGTCGGCGTCCTCGACGGAGACGGAGTAGTCGCGGTTCGACACGTAGGTCACGAACTCGGACCGCGCCGGCGAGCTGATGTCGTAGACGATCACGCCCGAGGCGCGCTCCAGCCCGATGAACGCGTACGTCCGGCCACCCACGGCACCGATCGCGAGGTTCTCCGGCTCGGGACCCTTGTCGTCGGAGCGGCCCTCGAAGTTGGTCTCGGTGTGGTTCGTGTTGAACGCGTCGCCGAGCGCGGCGGACGTGATCTCCTCGAGCTCGGTGCCCGAATCGAAGACGAGCTCGCCGTCGGTGGTCCAGATGGAGAACGAGCGGCTGCCGAAGGAGTACAGCTGCTCGTAGCAGGTGCCGTCGTCGGACAGGCCGGACGCCGTGGTGATGTTGAGGCGTCCGAGGTCCGCGTCGCCGCGGAGCGCGGCGGCGGGGGAGTCGGCGCAGACGGGGGCGAGGCCCTTCTTGCCCAGGTCCTTCACGCGGGCCGGCTCGGCGTAGTCGCCCCACTCGCGGGCGTCGCCCTCGTTCGCGGAGACCAGGTAGGTCTCGCCGCGCACGGTGTAGGCGGTGAGGCCGTCCGGCATGTAGAGGCCCTGGACGGGGACCTCGCGGATCGCGGCCACGCCGTCCTTGTCGGACGGGTCGATGCCCTGCCCCACGACGGAGTGGTCCTTGCTGCCGAGCGGCCGGATCGTGGTGACCGTCGCGGACGCGAGGTCCACCTCGGCGACGGCGTTGGCCTCCTGCAGTGCCACGTAGGCGGTGACGGAGTGCTTGTCGACGGCCACGTACTCCGGCTCCAGGTTCCGCGAGACGCGGTACGTGAGCGACCCGTCGGAGCCGGCGACGTCCGGCCCGAAGACGCGCACGCCCGCGGGCAGCGCGTCGCCCTCGAAGGCGTGGAAGTCCGCCGTGCGGACGGCGGACTGGCCCGGTGCCGCGACGCGGCGGGGCAGCGCCACGACGGAGACGGTGCCCTCGGGGTCGACGGTGAAGTCGTCGTCGGGCTCGCCCTCGTTCGCGACGACGGCGGTGCGACCGTCGGGCGTGATCGTCACCATGTCGGGCAGCGCGCCCACGCGGACGGCGCCCAGCGCCGCGCCGTCGCCGGCCGCGTCGAAGAACACGAGCCAGCCCTGCGAGACCTTGTCGGGGGCCTCGACGGCGACGACGGCGAGGCCGTCGGCGCGGACGGTCACCGAGTTGGCGACGGCACCCTCGGGCACCGTCGAGCCGTCGGCGGCGGGGACGCCCGTGGTCTGCAGGGCGAAGAGACGGGCGGGCGCGGTGACGCGGGACACGTCGAGGACCGTCACCTCGCCGGCCTCCGCGTTCACGGAGAAGAGGCGCTCGCTCTTGGCGTGGTAGGCCACGATCTCGGCCGACGCCTCGTCGAACAGGCCCGTGGAATAGGAGCCGAGGGGGCGCAGCGACAGCGCGGCGCGGTCGGCGGAGTAGGTGACCGGGTCGGCGACGACACCGGCGCCGGGGGCGGACGACCCACCCGCACCGGCGGGCAGGGCGGTCGCTGCGGGCAGGGCGAAGGCGCCCAGCACGAGGCCGCCGGCGCACGCGCCCACGGCGAGAAGGTTCAGGGAGCGGGACATGCCGCGGACGCTAGGGCTCCGGGGTGTCGCAGTCCGGACGCGCCGATGTCGCAGGGGTGTACCGCCGGTGAACGAGCAGATTCACCCGCCGGTCCGCGACCACGGCCCGCACCAGCCCGGGCAGGAAGTCCCCGCCCCGCCGGACGCACCACGGCACGCCCGCGGTGACGAGCCAGGCGACCCGCTCGGGCAGGCTGGGCGGCGGCGGCGCGGCGGGGAGCAGGGCCGCAAGCCGGTGCCCGACGGCGGACGGGTCGCCTCCCGGCACCGCCTCGCCTCCGGCCACCGCCGCGTCCTCTCCCGGCGCCGCGTCCCCGTCCACGGCCGCGTACCGCCGGTCCAGGCGCGCCAGCGCCGCGGCGACCGACAGGGCGAGGTGGCGGTGCCCGGTGGGCGAGGGGTGGACCCGGTCGATGTGCCAGGCGCTCTTCCCGGCGGGCGCGACCGCGGCGACGCTGTCGACGACCAGGAGGCGGCCGAACGGGCCGTCGGGAGACCCCGCCGCGTTCGACCCGGCCATGTTCGACCCGGCCGCGTTCGAGACCGCGGCGTTCAGTGCGGCCACCCTCCGCCGCATCACCGAGCGGACGACCGTCGGCGCGAGCTCGAACAGGCCGATCCGGGGCAGGGTGGCGAGCACCACGTCGGTCCCGGCGGCTCGCAGGGCGGCGACGGTGGACCGCAGGTCGCGCTCCACCGCCAGGGCGCCGAAGTCGCTGCGCAGCACATCGTTGCCGCCCGTGAAGACGGTGGCGAGCGACGGCCGCAGCGCGAGCGCGCGAGGGAGCTGGTCGCGCCGGACGTCCCGGGCCCGGGCGCCGTTGGTGGCGAGGTTGGTGAACGCGTCGACCTGCAGGAGGGCGGCGAGGTGCGCGGCCCAGCCGGGCCCGTGGACGGCGTCGGGCCCCACGGTGTCGCCGACGCCCACGGTGATCGAGTCGCCGAGGGCCACCATCACGCCGGACTCACCCTCACACCGGGCTCACCGCGAGCTCGGGCACGCTGAGGTGCGTCTCGAACGCCGCCCGGGTGTGCAGCGCGACCATCGCCGCGCCCGTCGCGTCCCAGGGGAAGAGCTCGGCGCGGGCGCGGGCGGCGACCCGGCGGGCCACGGGGTCGCGGTCGAGGACGTCGTGCAGGGCGAGGGCGAGCGCGCCGGGCTCGGGCGCGCCGGCGGCTCCGGCGTCGGCCACCACCTCGGGGAGCGCGCTCGTGGACGAGCAGACCACCGGTGTGCCGGAGGCGAGCGCCTCGAGCGCCGCCAGCCCGAAGGTCTCGATCGGCCCGGGGGCGACGACGACGTCGGCGCACGCCAGCAGTGTCGCGAGACGCTCCCGGTCGGGGACGAACGAGAGGAACCGGTTCGGCAGGCCCGCCTGCTCGGCGCGGAGGCGGAGCGCGGGGAGGAGCGGCCCGGCCCCGGCCACGACGAGCCGGACGGGGCGGCCGTCGCGCAGCACCTGGGCCGCGGCGTCGACGGCCAGGTCGACCCGCTTCTCCTTCGAGAGCCGGCTGGCGACCACGACGAGCGCCGTCCCGCGGGGTGCAAGCTCGTCCCGCGCGGCGGTGGACCGGCGGTCGGGCCGGAAGAGGCCGAGGTCCACGCCGAGCGGCACGCGGTGCAGGGGCGGGAGGCGCAGGCCGGACCGCTGGGTACCGGGGCGGGCGCGCAGCCGCTCCACCTCGGCGGCCGCGTACCCGGTGGTGGCCACGAGCCGGTCGTACAGGGGGAGCGTCCGCGCGTTGTAGGTGTCGGCGAGCCGGGGCATGGTGCGGGCGCCCACCTCGCGGATGCGGCCGTCGGGCCCGCCGCCGGGGAGGAAGGCCCGCAGGACGCCGTCGACCCGCTCGTGCAGCAGGAGGACCGACGGCACCCCGGCCTCGTGCGCCCAGGTGCCGGTGCCGACCAGGGTGGTGCGGTCGCTCACCTCGAGCCGGTCCGGCTGGAGGGCGTCGAGGAGGCGGTGGACCTGCGCCGGGCGGGCCACGGCGCGGTAGCCGCCGCTGAACGGGACGCGCGGCGCGGCGACGGTCACCACCCGGACGTCGTCCACGACCGCGACCCCGGACCGCTCTCCGGGCACCACGAGCACCGGCTCGTGCCCCCGCCGCAGGTACTGCGCGGCGAGAGCGTGCATGGCGGTGCGGATGCCTCCGGAGCGCGGCCCGTAGAAGTTCGCGACGTGGACTATCCGCACGTCATACCTCCGCTGACCCGGCCCGTTCATGCACGCGTATCGCGTGCTCGTAGTGTCCTACGAGGTCCTCGCACACATCGTGCCAGGACCGGCTGGCGGCGTGCTCGCGCGCGGCCTCGCCGAACGCCTGGCGCTTGCGCTCGTCGCCCACGAGGTCGGCCACGTGGCCGCGCAGCGCCTGGTGGTCGCCGGGCGGGTAGAGCCAGCCGTCGTGCGAGTGGCGCACGATGTCGAGCGGGCCGCCGGCGGCCGGGGCCACCACGGGAACGCCGCTGGCGTGCGCCTCCTGGAGGGTCTGGCCGAACGTCTCGAGCTCGCCCGGGTGGACGAAGACGTCGAGGCTCGCCATCGCACGGGACAGCTCGGCCCCGCGGAGCAGGCCCGTGAAGTGCGCGTCGGGCAGGATCTCCTGCAGGTCGGCCCGCTCCGGCCCGTCGCCGACGACGACGAGGCGCACGCCGGGCAGGTCGGACAGCACGGCGAGGGCCTCGACCTGCTTCTCGGCGGCGAGCCGCCCCACGTAGCCGACGAGCACGTCGCGGCCTGCGCCGACACGGGCCCGCCAGGCCGGGTCGCGGAACCGGGGGTGGAACGTGGTGGTGTCCACCCCGCGGCCCCAGAGCCGGAGGTTGGGGATGCCGCGGCGGGCCAGGTGCGTCATCGTCGCCGTGGACGGCGCGAGGTTGAGGGTGGCGCGCTCGTGGATGTTCTTGACGCGCCGCCAGAGCAGCGACTCGAGGTGGGGCAGCCCGTAGCGCGCCGCGTACCCGGGCACCTCGGTCTGGTAGACGGCGACCGTGGGCAGCCGCAGCTGCTCGGCCGCGAGCACGCCCTGCCAGCCCAGGACGAAGGGCGACGCCAGGTGCACCACGTCGGGCGCGAACGCCGCGAGGGTGCGCTCGGTGCGCCACTTCTTGCCGACGACGAGCCGCACGTCCGGGTAGCCCGGCAGCCCGATGGACCCGAGCTCGACCACCGGGGCGCCGTTGACGAAGGGCGGCACCGGGCCAGAGTCGGCGTCAGGGGCGAGCACGAGAGCCTCGTCGCCCCGCCGCTCCAGGTGTTCGAGCACGCGCAGGACGGAGTTGGTGACGCCGTTGACCTGCGGGAGGAAGCTCTCTGCCACGATAGCTACGCGCACAAGAAAAACTTGACCAGCCGACGGTGACGACTGGGGGAGTTCTGGGCGGCGAACCGGAGAACGGCGGGCGACGGTATGGTGACGGCCCGGCGAGGCCGGGCAGGTCACGGCGTGGCGCCGGCCGTGGTCTCAGGTTCCTCGGTGGGTTCCGGCTTCTCCGTGGCTTCCGGTTCGTCCGCGACCGGACGCGCGAACGGCGTCGCCCCCAGCGCGAGCTGGAAGAGCCGGACCACGGCGCCCAGGAGCAGCACCACGATGAGGCCGTTGCGGATCCCGCCGATCCAGACCATGTGCGGCCAGCCGCCGAGGAACTCGCCGTACTGGGCGGGGAAGATCTCGAAGGTCAGGCGGCCGATCACCAGCGCCACCAGCAGGGGCGGCGCCCAGGTGCGCAGGAACGCGAGGCCTCGCAGCTGGGACAGGGCGATCCCGGCCACGAGCGGCGGGCCGATCCACGCGATGAACTGCGGGGAGCCCACCTTGTTGAAGACGATCAGGGCGAGCAGCTGGGCCGCGGCGCCCAGGAGCAGCACGTCCTGCAGCCGGTCGGGACGACGGCGGCCCGCCCACCACGTGAGGGCCGCGACCAGGAGCACCGCGATCGGGAGCACCACGTCGAGCGCGGCGGCGACCCGTGCGGCGCCGTCGGTCAGCACCTCGTAGGTGAAGATCTGGTCGTTGAACTCGATGAGGATCGTCGGGTCCCAGCGGTGCGCGACGACGAACGGGGTGGCCGCCACCGACTCGACCTGGAGGCCGCGGGCGCCCTGCTCGCCGAACACGTCGAGCACCCGGGTGCCGGAGCCGCCGATCAGCGCCCAGCCGACGGCCACGGCGGTGACTGCGGCGCCGGGCAGCACGACCTCACGCAGGGGGCGGCGGCTCACGGCCAGGAGCGCGACGGCGACGGCCCCGGGGGCGATCTTGATCCAGGCGCCCACCGTGGCGAGCGCCATCGCGGCGGCCGGGTGGCGCGCGGCGATCAGGAGCGAGACCAGGATGAACGGCGCGATGACGCCGTCGAGCCGCCCCAGGAAGATGGGCCCGAGCGCCACGAGGAAGACGAGCCAGGACCAGGCGGCGATCCGGCCGCGCGGCCGGGTGGACCCGAGCGCCAGGAGCGAGAGGGCGTCGAGCATGGTGACCATCGAGGTCCACGCGATCTTGTAACCCTCGGCGTCCTGGGTCCACAGGGCGGGGAGCGTGATGGGGATCAGCGCTCCGACGGGGTAGACGAACTCGCCGTCGAAGACAGGCCACCAGCCGGCGTCGAGGCCGTTCCGCGCCCACCACTCGTACAGCGCCACGTCGCCGTAGATCTGCGGCTCCCAGAGCCAGGCCTGCTGGATGAGGTACACGTGGACCAGGGCGAACCCGAGCCAGAGCGCGGGCCACGACCCCAGCACGCGCGCGGCGAGGTGGCCGGCGGCGCCCAGTCGCGTCGCGGGGCGGGTCGTCGGGGTCGGGTCGGTGTCGCTCGTCGGGTCGGCCACGCGGACATCCTGCCACCGGCGGGCGTCGCGTGGTGCAAAACGGGTGACCGCGAGTTAGAGTTCGGGTCACCGAACTTTATGGAGGATCAGTGCACCAGGTCCCGATCGCGACGCGCCGCCTGCACGGCGCCCGCCTCGTGATGCTCCTCGGCCCCGCGTTCGTCGCTGCGATCGCCTACGTGGACCCGGGCAACGTGGCGGCGAACCTCACGGCCGGCGCCCGGTTCGGGTACCTCCTCGTGTGGGTCCTCGTCGCGGCCAACGCGATGGCGGTGCTGGTCCAGTACCTGTCCGCCAAGCTCGGGGTCGTCACCGGCCGCTCCCTGCCGCAGGTGCTCGGGGAGCGGCTGCCACGCCCGGCCCGGCTCGCCTACTGGGTGCAGGCGGAGGTGGTGGCGGCCGCCACGGACCTCGCCGAGGTGATCGGTGGCGCGATCGCCCTCCACCTCCTGTTCGGCGTGCCTCTCGTGGCGGGCGGGCTCATCACCGGTCTGGTGTCGCTCCTGCTCCTCGCGATCCAGCAACGGCGTGGCCAGCGGGCCTTCGAGGCGGTCATCACCTCGATGCTGGTGATCCTCACGGTCGGCTTCTGCGCCGGCCTGTTCTTCGCGCCGCCGGACCCGGCCGGGGTGCTCGGCGGGCTCGTGCCCCGGCTCGCGGGGACCGACTCCGTCCTGCTCGCCGCCTCCATGCTCGGCGCCACCGTGATGCCGCACGCCATCTACCTGCACTCGTCGCTCGCCCGCGACCGGCACCACCCCGAGGAAGGGCCCGAGCCGGGGCAGACCCGCGTGCGGCAGCTCCTCCGGGCCACCCGGTACGACGTCGTACTGGCGCTCCTGCTCGCGGGCGGCGTGAACATCGGCATGCTGCTGCTCGCCGCGGCGAACCTGGGCGGCACCGCGGGCACGGACTCGATCGAGGGGGCATACGCGGCCATCGCGGGCACCCTCGGCCCGGTGATCGCCGTGCTCTTCGCCGTGGGTCTCCTCGCGTCGGGCCTCGCCTCGACCTCCGTCGGCGCCTACGCGGGCGCCGAGATCATGGCGGGCCTGCTCAAGGTGCGGGTACCGCTGCTCGCCCGCCGGCTCGTCACGCTGATCCCGGCGATCGTGCTGCTGACCACGGGCCTGTCGCCCACGTGGCTGCTCGTCGTGAGCCAGGTGGTGCTCAGCTTCGGCATCCCGTTCGCGATGATCCCGCTCGTGGTCCTGACCCGGGACCGCGCCCTCCTGGGCGAGCACCGGAACGCCGCGACCACCCAGGCGGTGGCCTGGGTGGTCGCGGCGGTGATCGTGGCGCTCAACGTGACGCTGCTGTGGCTCACGCTCACGGGCGGCTGAGTCAGCCGGCGGCTCGGGCGAGGTACGACACGTCGCCGTTGCTGCTCGTGATCCGCACCGTCCGGTCGGCAGCCGGGTCGGTGGGCGCCTCGATGACCTGGCTGCCGTTGGACGTGCTGATCGTCAGCGCCACAGGCTCGTCGGTCCCGTACACGGTGACGTCGCCGTTGCTGCTCTCGGCCCGGACGTCGCCGGTCACGCCCTCGACCTCGACCTCGCCGTTGTCCGTCACGGCCTCGGCCTCGCCGTCCACGTCGCGCACCGCGACGTCGCCGTTGTTCGACCGGGCGACCACCGCGCCGCCCGCGTCCACGACCTCGATGTCCCCGTTGCTCGACGTGGCCTCGACCTCGCCGCTCGCGTCGCGGACGGTGACGCGGCCGTTGCTCGAGCGGGCGGCGACGTCGCCGTCGATCGCCGTGACCTCGATCCGCCCGTTGCTCGACGCCACGTCGAGGTCGCGCGCCAGGCCCGTCGCCTCGATGCGGCCGTTCGAGGTGCGGACCACCACCTCGGTGTCCGCCGGGACGGTCACCTCGAAGGAGCCCGAGCACCGCCAGGACAGCCAGCCGCGGCACTCGTGCGACAGCACGAGCCGGTCGCTGCGCTCGTCGGCCCGGAACTCCGGGCTCACGAGGCCGAGCCGGGCGACCCGGTCCACCTCGATGTCGCCCTCCGCCGCCACGACCGTGACGTGGCCGTCCGCGACCAGCTCGACGGTGCCGACAGGCGAGTAGGTCTCGTGGACGGTCTCGGTGCGGGTCATCGTCAGGTCGACGACGAAGAGCGCACCCCACAGCGCGCCCAGGGCGGCGAGGCCGATACCGACCCAGAGGAGGACGCGTCCGCCCGGGGTGGTGCCGGGGCGCGTGTCGGGGGGACTGTCGACGATGGTCATGAGGGACTCCTTCAGTTGGGCTGGTGCTCGAGCCAGCGCAGGACCGCGAGCACGCGGCGATGGTCGTCCGAGTCCGGGGGGAGCCCGAGCTTCCCGAGGATGGACGTGACGTGCTTCTCGACGGCGGGCAGGCCCACCACGAGACGTTCGGCGATGGCGCTGTTGGACCGGCCCTCGGCCATGAGCGCGAGCACCTCGCGCTCGCGCGGCGTCAGGGCGTCCAGGCCCGTGCGGCGGGTCCGGGTGAGGATCTGGGTCACGACCTCGGGGTCCACGACCGTCCCGCCCGCGGCCACGCGGGCGAGGGCGTCGAGGAACTCGTCGACGTCGGCCACGCGGTCCTTGAGCACGTAGCCCAGGCCGCGTGCGCCGCGGGCGAACAGCTCGGAGGCGTAGCGCTGCTCCACGTACTGCGAGAGCACCAGGACAGGCAGGTCGGGGTGCAGGCTGCGGAGGTGCACCGCGGCACGGAGGCCCTCGTCGGTGTGGGACGGCGGCATCCGGACGTCGGTGATCAGCGCGTCGGGCAGGACGGCGTCCGGCGCGGAGAGCGCGTGGACCAGCTCGTCCGCCGTGCGGAAGCCCTCGACCTCGTGCCCCTCGGTCGTGAGCAGACGGGTGAGCCCGTCCAGGAGGAGGACGGAGTCCTCGGCGATCAGGATGCGCACGGCACCTCCACGGTGAGACGGGTGCCGGCACCGGCAGGGCTCGAGAGCTGGAACGTGCCGTCGAGGGCAGCCACGCGGCCGCGCAGGCCGAGCAGCCCGCTGCCGGCGGCGAGGTCGGCGCCCCCGCAGCCGTCGTCGGACACGACGACGCGCAGCCGGCAGGGCGCGCCCGGGACGATCTCCGCAAGGACCGCCGCGCTCTGCGCGTCGGCGTGCTTGGCCACGTTGGTGAGGGCCTCGGCGACGACGAAGTACGCGGCGGCCTGCGCTGTGGGGCCGGCCTGGGTCAGGGAGTCCGGGTCGGGGACGTCGACGCGGACGGGCACGGGGCTGCGGGCCGCGAGGGACGAGAGCGCGGCGTCGAGCCCGCGGTCGGCGAGCACGGCGGGGTGGATGCCGCGCACCAGGTCACGCAGCTCGGAGAGCGTCTCCTTGATCTCGCGGTGCGCGTGCTCCAGGGCGGCAGCAGCGGCCTCCGGGTCGGCGGCGGCCCGGCGCCGGGCGCTGCCGAGCTCGACGCCCAGGGCGACGAGGCGCTGCTGCGCGCCGTCGTGCAGGTCGCGCTCGATGCGGCGGCGCTCTGTGTCGGCGGCGTCGACGGCGAGGGTGCGGGTGGTCTGGAGCACGACGGCGCGGCGCTCGGCCACCTGCTGCGCGGCGCGCGCCGCCTGCGAGGCCGACGGGCCGAGCAGGGTCCGCGCCAGGCGCACCAGGAGCAGGGTGCCGCCCTGGGCGGCGAGCGCGGCGACCCAGGTCAGGACGAGCCCGGCGCCCACCGCTCCGGCCGCCTCGACGACGAACGGCTGGTCGTCGAGGCCGAGGTCGAGGTCGGTCCGACCCCAGCCGGGGAACAGGAGGAAGGCCACAGCCCCGCCGGCCGCGGTCATGGAGAGGCCGGCCGTGACCGAGGTGAGCAGGACGCCCACGAACGCGTAGAGGACGTGCGCCCAGGTGCGGCCGTCGGTGAGGACGGTCCACCAGGCGGCCCAGACCCCGGCGCGGCGGGGCGTCCGGTACTCCGGGCGCCCCACGTCCACGCCGGTCTGCAGCAGGAGGCGGGCGCGCTCGGTCGCGGCGAACCAGCGGGCGGCGTACAGGGCGAGCACCAGCAGCGGCAGGCCTGCGCCCAGGGCGGGCACGGCCCCGGCACCGGCGGAGACGAGGACGACCACGACGAGACCGGCCGTCAGCATCCAGGCCCAGCTGACCCAGACCTGGGCGACGGCCCGCCAGGTGGCCGGGGAGAACGGCGCCGCGAAGAAGCCGTCTCGGGACGCCCAGCCGGGCGCGACCAGCGCCAGGTCCGGCGAGGGTGCCTCGGCGGCGGCACGGGGATTCTCCATGCGACCGACAGTAGGCCGTGGCCTGCGGGGAAGGGCACCCGGTGGTCCCACAGACCGAGGGTAGGGCTAACCCCCGGTCCGCGGGAACGGACGGTCACACGAAGGCGGAAAGACCAGTGATCTCGCGGCCCAGGATGAGCGCCTGGACGCTCTCGGTGCCCTCGTACGTGTGCAGGGCCTCGATGTCGGCGAAGTGCCGGGCCACCCGGTTCTGCAGCAGGATGCCGTTCCCGCCCAGCATGTCGCGCGCGGACGCGGCGATCTCTCGGGCCCCGCGCGTGGTCGTGTACTTGGCGAGCGACGCCTGCGGCCCGGTGAGCTTGCCGGCCTCGTCGAGACGGGTCAGCTGCGCCACGAGCAGCTGCATCTGGGTGAGGGTGGAGAGCATCTTCGCCAGGCGCTCCTGCACCATCTGGCTCGCCGCCAGCGGGCGGCCGAACTGGATGCGCTGCTTCGAGTACGCCACCGCGGCCTCGTAGCAGGCCACGGCCTGGCCGACGGCGGACCAGGCGACCCCCAGGCGCGTCGCGAACAGCACCCGGCTGGTGTCCTTGAACGACCGGGCGCCGACGAGGGCGTTCTCGGCCGGGACGAACACGTCCTCCAGCAGGATGTGGGCCTGCCAGATGGCGCGCAGCGACACCTTGCCCTCGATGGTGGTGCCCGTGTAGCCGGGGGCGTCCTGCGGCACGACGAAGCCGTGCACCTGGTTGTCGCCGCCCTCGCCGACGAGGCGCGCCCACACCACCGTGATGTCGCCGCACGAACCGAAGCCGATCCACTTCTTCTCGCCGTTGAGGACGTAGCCCTCCACGCCGTCCCGGACCGTCTTCACGGCCGTGGTCTCGAGCGACACCGAGTCCGAGCCGTGGGTGGGCTCGGTCAGCGCGAAGGCACCCAGGATCTCCCCGCGCGCCATGGGCTCGGCCCAGCGCTCCACCTGCTCCGGGGAGCCGAGCATGACGATCGAGCGCAGCGCCAGGCCGCCCTGCACGCCGCAGATCGTGGAGACCGACGCGTCGCCGCGCGACATCTCCATGGCGGCGAGGCCCTCGGCCATCAGGCTGACCGTGGGGTGGCCGGGCACGTCCACGCCGTCGCGCAGGAAGTCCAGCTCGGCCAGGCGCTTGACGAGGTCGAAGGGGACCTCGGCACGCTCCCAGTAGCCGTCGATGACCGGCAGGACCTCGTCCTGCACGAACTGGCGGACGGCGAGCTGGTGGGCCCGCTCCTCCTCCGTGATCCCGGCGAACGCACCGGCGAAGTCGATGTCGAGCGGCTGAGCCACGTCGTAGGCGGGCGCCGTCACCCCAGGAGTCTGCGTCATGAAGTCATCGTGCGCCGGTACGTGGTATCAGGTCAAGCGAGACTGCGTATCACTGGGCGTGTCTCTCCGTGGCCCGGGCAGCCGCGCCAGTGCGCCCACGGCTGCGGGGACGTCCGGACCGGGAGGCCGGTCTCTGCGGCCCGCCGCACCTCGAGCTGGAGGTACTGGTCCTGCGCTGCCTCGGCCACCTCGTAGGGCGCCGGGCCGCCGGCCAGCACGTGCCGGCCCATGCGGTCGAAGAGGCGCGCGATCGACAGCTCGTCGTCGGCGAGACGGGCCGGGAGCAGGTCGTTCCGGTCGGCCCACCGGCCCTCGAACAGGTATCCGCGCAGGAAGAGACCCTCGTGGCTGCCTGCCCCGCCGGCGGCGACCCGCTCCAGGCGCGACCGGACCGGGGTGCCGTCGGGGGTGACGTAGCGGACCGTCTCGTCGCGGACCTCGCCGAGCGGGCCGCGCACCACGAGCGTGGGCGAGCGCACCCAGGAGCGGTACTGCTGGTCGTCGAACTCGTAGACGCCGAGCCGGTCGCCGAGGTCGAGCCACGCGGTGCTGTGCACGGTGCCGACGAGCGACAGGCCCTCGGGGTCACCCTCCCGGCCGGGGCTCGCGGCGATGCGGCGCACGTCGCGGCGGGCCGTGATCACCGCGTCGTCGGCGGTGGCGCCGAGCGCCCGGCGCAGCACCGACAGGCCGTGGTAGTCGTGGGCCACGCTCACGTGCGCGTCGGTCACCGCACCCAGCAGGCCCGACGCGGCGACCGCGAGCTGGGCGGAGACCAGCGGCTCCAGGTGGTACTGCTCGGCGACCTGGATGCACGCGCCGCCGTCGACCAGCTCCTGGAGCGCCGCCAGCTCGGGGACGGTCCCCGCGGCGGGCGTCTCCTGGAGCACGGGCACACCCGCCGCCGCGAGCGACCGGACCACCGGCTGGGCCGCGCCCGCGGGCAGGGTCAGCGCCACGAAGTCCGGCGCGCCGCCCGCCACGAGGTCGTCGGGGGAGGCGAACACCGGGGCCGGCAGCCCCGGGAGGCCTGCCGCCGGGAGGCCGGACGTGGCGAGGGCCTCCCGGTCGGCCGCGTTGCGGGTGGCGACCCCCGCCACCTCGAAGCGGCCCGGGAGAGCATGGAGCACGCGCAGCATCGTCCGGGCCCGGAAGCCCGAGCCGACGACCCCGACCCGGACGGGGCGGCCGGGCAGAGCGGGCCCCGTCACGCCCGCACCGGCTCACCGTCCGCGGCCCCCGCCGACGCGAGGCGCTCCAGGCGGTTCACCCGCCACCAGACGAAGAAGCCCACGAGGGTGAAGCCGCCGTAGAACAGGTACATCGCGGCCGTCGCGTAGTACCCGCCTGCGAGCAGCAGCGGCACCCCGACGGCGTCGACCGCCACCCAGATCAGCCAGAACTCGACCCACCCCTTCGCCATGCCGTAGGTGGCGAGGAGGGAGCCCATGAAGATCCACGCGTCGGGCAGCGGGGCCCAGGAGCCGAGCCGGCCGAAGACCCAGGCGAAGCCGAACGTGCCGGCCGCCATCGCGACGACGATCCCCGCCCGCTCGGCCCACGACGCCCACCGCGGGTGCACCGCGACGGCCCCCGCGCCGCCGTCGGCCTGCTGCGCCTGGCGCCAGCGGACCCAGCCGTAGACGGAGACGGCGATGAACATGACCTGGCGCCCCGCCTGCCCGAGCATGTCGGGCAGCGGCGAGCCGCCGAACCACGAGCCCAGGAACACTGTGAAGAGGAGCACATTCCCCACGATGCCGACGGGCCAGGCCCACACCTTGCGGCGCAGGCCGCCGAGCGCCGAGGCGAGGCCGAACGCGTTCCCGATCACCTCGCGCCACAGGATGTGCTCCGTGCCGACGGTGAACGTGGCGTCGAACAGCCAGCGGATGATGTCCATGGTTCCTCCCGGTCTGCCGCAACGGGACACCGGGGAACGGCACGCCCCAGGGCAGGGGCGCGCCGACGTGCTTCCTCCCATCCGGACTTTCACCGTCGGTCCTGGAGTTCCACCAGGTCAACCGCACCGAAGCGCGGGTCGCGGACTGTCACCGCCGGCTCGGAATTACACCGACCCCGGAGCACGTGCGTGCGTGATGCACAACGACTACTGGAACACAGGATGCCACGGCGGCATTCCGCGGGAGAAAGCCGTTCAGCCGAGCGCGTCGCGCACGGCGCGGGCCACCTCGTCGGCGCCCGCGGCGGCGTCCACGACGGCGACGACGACCCGGCGGCCCGTCGGCGCCTGGCCGCCCGCCGGAGCCGTCCCGCCGGAGCCCAGGATCGCCGCACGGCGCAGGTCGGCGAACGCCTCCTCGAGGTCCGGCCGCAGGTCCAGGCCGGGGTTGCGGAGCCAGCGCCGCAGGATCGCGTTGTGCACGGCCACGACCGAGGCGGCGAACGCGATCGACGCGGTCGACGTGGACCGGTCGGGCGACAGGGTGTCGCGCAGGTAGTGCGTGAAGGCCCGCTCGTACCGGTGCGTCGTCACGAGCTCGCGGTCGCGCAGCTGAGGCACCTGCTGGAGCAGGGCGTAGCGGGCCAGGGACGTCTCCCGCTGGCCCACGTGGTGGTCGAACACCATCCGGGCCGCCCGGCAGACCTCCAGGTAGGGGTCCACGTCGGGGTCCCAGGCGCGGCCGACGTCGGCCATCGACTCCTCGCTCTGCCGTGCCTCCGGGCGGGTCGCGGCCAGCATCACGACCACCTCCTCGAGCAGCAGCTCGTGGTCCGCGAAGACGACGTCCTCCTTGGAGCGGAACCGGCGGAAGAACGTCGCCCTGCTCACGCGCGCGGCGTCGGCGATCTCCTCGACGGTGGTCCTCTCGTACCCCTGCCGGGTGAAGAGGTCGATCGCGGCGTCGACCGCCTGCGCGTGCGTGTGAGTACGAACGGCAGTCATGCCAGGCAGGCTACCGCGCCTCTGGTCGCGTTAGGGTGCGGATCGTGACCGAGTCAACCGTTCCCGTCGTCGACGTGTACGTCGACCCCCTGTGCCCCTTCGCCTGGATCACGTCCCGCTGGGCCCTCGAGGTCGCGGCGCAGCGCGAGGTCGAGCTCACGTTCAAGCTGATGAGCCTGTACCTGCTCAACAAGGATCGTGAGCTCCCCGCCGACTACCGCGCCAAGATCGACGCGTCGCGCGGGATCGGCCGCGTGGCCGCCGCGGTCCAGGCCGACCACGGCCCCGAGGCCTTCTCGGCCTTCTACACCGCTGCCGGCACCCGGATCCACAACCAGGGCGACACGGACTACGCGTCCGTCGCCGCCGCGGCGCTCGCCGAGGCGGGGCTGCCCCCAGCCCTGGCCGACGCCGCAGGCTCCGACGCCTACGACGAGGCCCTCGCCCTCAGCCACAAGGCCGGCATGGCCCCCGTCGGGGAGGACGTCGGCACGCCGACCCTCCACGTCGACGGCGTCGCCTTCTTCGGCCCGGTGCTGACCCGCATCCCCCGCGGCGAGGACGCGCTGCGGATCTTCGAGGGGGCGCTGGCGCTCGCGGCGTACCCCCACTTCTTCGAGCTCAAGCGCAGCCGTACCGAAAGGCCCGAGTTCTCATGACCCTCGACCTCCGCATCTTCACCGAGCCCCAGCAGGGCGCGTCCTACGACGACCAGCTCGCCGTCGCGCAGGCGACCGAGGCGCTCGGGTTCAGCGCGTTCTTCCGGTCCGACCACTACCTCGCGATGGGCGGCGACGGCCTGCCCGGCCCCACCGACGCGTGGACCACGCTGGCGGGGCTCGCCCGCGAGACGTCGACCGTGCGGCTCGGCACGCTCGTCTCGTCGGCGACGTTCCGCCACCCCGGCGTCCTCGCGATCCAGGTGGCCCAGGTGGACCAGATGTCGGGCGGGCGCGTCGAGCTCGGCCTCGGCGCCGGCTGGTTCGAGGCCGAGCACGCCGCGTACGGCATCCCCTTCCCGGCCAAGCGCTTCGGCCTGCTCGAGGAGCAGCTCGAGGTGCTCACCGGCCTGTGGGGCACGCCGGTGGGCTCGACGTACTCGTTCGAGGGCGAGCACTACACGCTGACCGACTCGCCCGCGCTGCCCAAGCCCGCGCAGGAGAAGATCCCGGTGATCGTGGGCGGCGGCGGGCCTCGCCGCACGCCGGCGCTGGCCGCCCGGTTCGCCGACGAGTTCAACCTCGCGTTCCCGGAGATCGACTCCATCCCCGCACGGCTCGACGTGATCCGGGCCGCGTGCAAGGACGCCGGGCGCGACCCGGGGACGCTGACCTTCTCGGCTGCGCTCGTGGTCGCCGTCGGCGCGGACGAGGCGGAGTTCACCCGCCGGGCCGCGGCGATCGGCCGGGAGCCCGCGGAGCTCCGCGAGCACGGCGTCGCCGGCACCGTCGCGGAGGCGGCGGAGCGTCTCGTCGCCCTGCGCGACGCCGGCCTGTCGCGCGTCTACCTGCAGGTGCTGGACCTGCACGACCTCGATCACCTGGACCTGGTCGCCCGTGAGGTGCGGCCGCAGCTCGGCTGAGCACCCTGAACAACCCTGAGGAGTCGGAATGAAGCTGGGCTGGACTACCCACGGCGACGGGGCGCGCGTCGCGCCGGGCGAGGTCGTCGCCCCCGGGGAACGGCTCACGTGGCCGCGCACCATCGGCATCGGCCTGCAGCACATCGTCGCCATGTTCGGCGCCACGTTCCTGGTGCCGATCCTGACCGGCTTCCCGCCGGCCACGACGCTGTTCTTCTCGGCGATCGGCACCGTGGCGTTCCTGCTGATCACCGGGAACCGCCTGCCGAGCTACCTGGGCTCCAGCTTCGCGTTCCTCGCTCCGATCGGCGCGGCCACGGCGGCCGGCGGTCAGTCGGTCGCCGTGGGCGGCATCCTCGTCACCGGCCTGGCGCTCATGGCGGTGGGCGCCGTGGTGCACTTCGCCGGGGCGCGCTGGATCGACGTGGTGATGCCGCCGGTCGTGACGGGCGTCATCGTGGCCCTCATCGGCCTCAACCTGGCTCCGGCCGCCTGGAACAACTTCAAGGTCTCGCCGGTCACCGCCGTGGTGACGCTCGCTGCCGTGATCCTCATCTCGGTGCTGTTCAAGGGCATCCTGGGCCGCCTCTCCATCCTGCTGGGCGTGCTGGTGGGCTACGCGTTCGCCGTGGTGCGCGGCGAGGTGGACTTCACGGCGGTCCGTGAGGCGGCGTGGTTCGGCCTGCCGCAGTTCACCGCGCCGTCGTTCGACCTGTCGGTGCTCGGGCTCTTCCTCCCGGTGGTGCTCGTGCTGGTCGCGGAGAACGTGGGGCACGTGAAGTCCGTGGCCGCGATGACCGGCCAGGACTTCGACGACGTGACCGGGCGTGCCCTCTTCGCCGACGGCGTCGCGACCACCCTCGCGGGTGTGGGCGGCGGCTCGGGCACCACCACGTACGCGGAGAACATCGGGGTCATGGCGGCCACCCGGGTCTACTCGACCGCCGCCTACTGGGTCGCTGCCGCGGGCGCGCTCGTGCTGAGCCTCTCGCCCAAGTTCGGCGAGCTGATCAACACTGTCCCGCAGGGCGTCCTGGGCGGTGTCACCACCATGCTCTACGGGATGATCGGCGTGCTCGGCGCGCGCATCTGGGTGCAGAACCGCGTCGACTTCTCCGACCCGGTCAACCTCACCACCGCCGCCGTGCCGCTGGTCATCGGCATCGCGAACTACACCTGGGTGGCCGGCGGGCTCACCTTCGAGGGCATCGCCCTCGGCACCGCCGCGGCGCTCGGGATCTACCACCTCATGCGGGCCGTCTCCCGCTGGCGCGGCACGGCCGTCACGACACGCTGAGCAGGGCTTCCCTGCGGCTGAACGCATGAGTAGTCTGCTGAACATGCGTTCAGCCCCAGACCGTAGCGACCTCACGGCACGCGCCCGGATCCGGGACGCGGCCGTGGCGCGCTTCGCGGTGGAGGGGTTCGCTGTCCCGGTCCGGACCATCGCCGCCGACGCCGGGGTGAGCCCCGGGCTGGTGCTGCACCACTTCGGGTCCAAGGACGGGCTCCGGGCGGAGTGCGACGAGCACGTGCTCGGCCTCATCCGGACCGCCAAGCGCGACGTCCTGTCGACGCAGTCCGGGCCGGCCACGTTCCTGGCGGAGATCGCGACGGTCGCCGACCGCGCACCGCTGGTGGGCTATGTGCTGCGCAGCCTCCAGGCCGGCGGCCCGGTGGGCCGGGCGTTCGTGGAGCACATGATCCAGGACGCCGTCGAGTACCTGCGGGAGGGCGTCGCCGCGGGCCTGATCAAGCCGAGCGTCGACGAGGAGGCTCGGGCGCGCTATCTCACCATGAGCTCGCTGGGCGCACTCCTCGCCGAGGTCGTGCTCTCGCCGACGGAGACCCTTGACGACCTCACGAGCGTCGTCACCACCTACTTCGACCGCATCGCCCTCCCGGCGCTGGAGCTGTACACGGAGGGCTTCCTCACCACGCGGCGCATGCTCGACGACTACCTGATGTACGTCCCCGACCCGCCCGGCGCTCCTGGCGCGGAACCCGGAAGCTGACGACAACAGAGAGCGAAGAGCCCATGACCAGCCCCAGCACGCCCGCGGTCGAGATCCGCGGCCTGTCCAAGTCCTTCGGACAGGTCAAGGCCCTCGACGGCCTCGACCTGACGGTCCGCCCCGGAGAGGTGGCCGGGTTCCTCGGCCCCAACGGGGCCGGCAAGTCGACCACGATCCGCGTCCTCCTGGGCCTCCTCCGGGCCGACGCCGGCACCGCCCGCCTCTTCGGCGGCGACGTCTGGCGTGACGCGGTGGCCCTCCACCGCCGGCTCGCCTACGTGCCCGGCGACGTCAGCCTGTGGCCCAACCTCACCGGCGGCGAGGCGATCGACCTCCTCACCCGGCTCCGCGGCCGCGCCGACGCCGCGCGCAAGGCCGAGCTGCTCGAGCGCTTCGAGCTCGACCCCACCAAGAAGGCGCGCACCTACTCGAAGGGCAACCGGCAGAAGGTCGCGCTCGTGGCGGCCTTCGCCTCCCGGGCGGACCTCCTCGTCCTGGACGAGCCCACCTCGGGCCTGGACCCCCTGATGGAGGCGGTCTTCACGGACTACGTGCGCCAGGCCAAGGCCGACGGCGTCTCGGTGCTGCTGTCCAGCCACATCCTGAGCGAGGTGGAGAAGGTGTGCGACACCGTCACCATCATCCGCAACGGCGTGGCGGTCGAGTCCGGCACGCTGGACTCCCTGCGGCACCTCACGCGCTCCAGCGTCACGGCGGTCGTGACCGGTGACCCGGCAGCGGTGGCCTCGGCCGAGGGGGTGCACGACCTGGTGGCCACCCCGGCCGACGGCGGCACGCGCGTCACCTTCGACGTCGACAACACCCGGATCGGGGCGGTGCTCCGCCTGCTCGGCGAGCTCGACGTGCACAGCCTCACCGCGGCCCCGCCGTCGCTCGAGGAGCTCTTCATGCGCCACTACGGCGACGCCGTCGCGGCGGACGCGCGATGAGCGCCGACACCCTGGCGGGCACCGGCAGGCTGGTGCGGTTCATGCTCCGGCGCGACCGGGTGCGGCTCCTCGTGTGGACGGCGTCGGTCGTCCTGCTCTACGCGGCGTCCATGGGGGAGTACACGCTCCTCGACGCGGACGACCTCGCGGCCCGTGCCCAGCTCATGCGGACCCCCGCCATGATCTCCATGGCCGGTCCCGGCTACGGCCTCGACGACTACACGGTGGGCGCCGCCCTCGCCAACGAGCTCATCCTCTGGATCGTCATGACCCTCGCGGTCATGAGCATCCTCGAGGTGGTGCGGCACACGCGCGCCGAGGAGGAGAGCGGCCGGTCCGAGCTGGTCCGGGCGGGTGCCGTCGGCCGGCACGCGCCCTCCGTCGCGGCGCTCCTGACGGTCCTGGTCGTCAACGCCATGATCGCCCTGGTCACCGGTGCCGTGCTGGTCTCCGGCGGGCTCCCCGCCGCCGACGCGTTCGTCATGACCACCGCGATCGGCCTTGCGGCGCTGGTGTTCGGCGCCGTCGCCCTCGTCGCCTGCCAGGTCACCGAGCACAGCCGGGGCGCCACCGGTCTCGCCCTGGCCGTCTTCGGCGCGGCGTTCGTGGCGCGCGCTCTGGGCGACATCCAGGAACCGCACGGGAGCTGGGTCTCGTGGCTCTCGCCGATCGCCTGGGCGCAGCAGTCCCGGCCGTTCGTGGACCTTCGGTGGTGGCCGCTGGTGCTGTCGCTCGCCGCCATCGTGCTGCTGCTCCTGCTGGCCGCGTTCCTCGCCTCCCGCCGGGACTTCGGCGGCGGGCTCGTCGCCACCCGCGGCGGGCGCCCCGAGGCCCTCCCGTCGCTGCGCGGGCCGGTCGCCGTCGCCTGGGTGCAGCAGCGTGCGGCCTTCGGGTGGACCACCCTGGGGCTCGGCGCCATGTGGTTCGCGTGCGGCGCCATCCTGGAGGCCGTCCCGGACCTGATGGAGAGCATGGCGGACAACCCCCTCTACGGCGCGGTGCTCGGCACAGAGGGCGACATGGTCAACGCCTTCGTGGGCATCGTCGGGCTGTACGTGGGCCTCTGCGCCGCCGGATACGCGCTGTCCATGACGCTGCGCGCCAAGGCGGAGGAGGCGGCCGGCCGGGCCGAGCTCATGCTCTCAGCCCCGGTGTCACGGTCGCGGTGGCTCGCCGGGACCCTCGTCGTCGCCGGGCTCGGCACGGTCGTCGTCATGATGACCGGCGCCCTCGCGATCTGGCTCGGCGGCGTCGTAGCCGGCCTGACGGAGCCGACGTTCGGCGACTACGCGCTCTTCGGCGCGGTCCACCTCCCGGCGCTCGCCGTGCTGATCGGCGCCGCGGCGGCCCTCTACGCGTGGTTGCCACGCGCCACGCCGCTGCTGTGGGCGCTCCTGGCCTACATGCTCGTCGTGGGCATGTTCGCCGACCTGTTCGGCCTGCCCGACTGGGCGCGTGGGCTCTCGCCGTTCTGGTGGGTGCCCCACACCCTGACGGAGGAGGTCGAGGCGTCGCACCTGGTCGGGCTGTCGGTGGTCGCGGTCGTGCTCTTCGCCGCCGCGTTCGTCGGCTTCCGGCGCCGGGACGTGCCGCAGTAGGGGCCACCTCTAGGATGAACCCATGATCTTCAAGGCCGTAGGAGACGGCCGTCCGTATCCTGACCACGGACGGACGCGGACCCGGGACTGGGTGGACGTGCCGCCCCGCCAGGTCCGGCTCGACGAGCTGGTGACCACCAAGCGGACCCTCGACCTCGACAACCTCCTGTCCGAGGACTCCACGTTCTACGGCGACCTGTTCGCCCACGTCGTGGAGTTCGAGGGCGTGCTCTACCTGGAGGACGGCCTGCACCGGGCGGTCCGGGCGGCGCTGCACCAGCGCCCGGTGCTGCACGCCCGGGTGCTGGTCCTCCGCTGACGTCCAGGACCCCGCTGCTGACGCGGTCCGGGGGGTCGTTCTCCGGTAAGTTCGTCGCGTGACTGTCCCGACCTACGACCAGGCGCGCACCGACCGCCGCCGCCGCGAGCACGAGCGCCAGGCCGTGATCTTCGGGGTGCTGATCGCGTTCCTGGCGCTCTGCGGCATCTTCTCCCTGGCCGTGTACTCGGGGGCTATCAGCTCGCCGTTCGACCGGCCGCTCAAGTCGCCGGGCACCGGCACGGAGGCGCTGCCCGCGCCGTGCCTCCCCGCAGTCGAGGGGCAGCCCGACGGCGCCCTGCCCGTGGCCTACCCGGACGTCCAGGTGCGGGTGCTCAACGCGTCCGGCCAGGCAGGCGTGGCGAAGGCCTACCACGACGTGCTGGCCGAGCGACAGTTCACGATGGTCGCCGAGCCGGGCAACTTCGACCAGACCCTCACCGTCACGGAGCTGCGGTTCGGCGTCCCGGGCATCACGGCGGCGTACACGCTGTGGGCGCACGTCCCGGATGCCCGCCTGGTGCTGGACTCCCGCCAGGACGCGACAGTCGACCTGCTCCCAGGGGTGGAGTTCGACTCCCCGGTCCCCGAGGAGGAGGTCGAGATCCAGGCGGACCGGCCGCTCGAGAATGCCCCGGACTGCCTTCCCGTGGACGAGATCACCCCTCAGCCGGCCCCCGCTGCTGCCGGCTGAGGGCCCCGCACCCTTGACGTGAGGTGCGCCACTTGCCAGGCTGGTACCCAGCCTGCGGGTGGGAGCGCTACCACACCTCCCACCCGCGGGCACGCAAGACACAGCTGTCTTCGCACTCTGCAGGTCGAAGGAGATCTCATGCACCACCACAGGAGCACCCCTGTGCGCCGTCCCGCAGCAGTCCTGGCCGGCGCCGCCGTCCTCGCCGCGGGCGCCTTCCTCAGCGCTCCCGCGACGGCCGCCCCCGCGGCCACCGCGGAGCCGTCGCCCGGTCTGTACGTCGACCCGTTCAGCTCGACGTACTCCGCGGCTGCCGGGCTCACCGGACAGGCCAAGGCCGACGCCCAGCTGCTGGGCAGCTTCCCCACAGCCACCTGGCTCACCTCCGGCTCGCCCGAGGCGGTCGCCGCGCAGGCGGCCGACGTCGTGTCCCGCGCCGAGGCCGAGAACGCGCTGCCCACCCTGGTGGCGTACAACATCCCGTTCCGTGACTGCGCCCAGTACTCGTCGGGCGGAGCCACCACCCCCGCCGAGTACGAGGCCTGGATCGACGGCGTCGTGGAGGGCATCGGCGACGGCGAGGCCCTCGTGATCCTCGAGCCCGACGGGCTCGGGATCATCCCGCACTACACCACCATCGAGGGCACGCAGGAGTGGTGCCAGCCCGCCGAGGCGAACCCGGCCACGGCCGCGCAGGAGCGGTTCGACATGCTCAACTACGCGGTTGACGCGTTCGCCGCGCTTCCCGGCGTGAAGGTCTACCTCGACGCCGGCCACAGCGGCTGGCTGAACGTGGGCGACAACGCCTCGCGGCTGGTGCGCGCGGGCGTCGAGCGTACGGACGGCTTCTTCCTGAACGCCTCCAACTACCAGTTCACGGCCAACCTCACGGCCTACGGCACGTGGGTCTCGCAGTGCATCGCGTACGTCACCGAGGTCAACCCGGGCGACTACGGCAGCTGCGGCAACCAGTACTGGAACGGCGGCCCGGCGACGGGCTGGTCGGGCGTGGCGATGAACAACAACGCCGAGTGGTCCGCGGGCAACCCCGATCCGGCGCTCAACACCTCGGGGGTCGACTCGCGCTACGAGTCCATCCTCGGCGGCGTGGAGCCCACGGCGCACTTCGTCATCGACACGTCGCGCAACGGCCGGGGCCCGTGGGCGGCACCGGAGGGCGTGTACAGCGACCCCGAGGTCTGGTGCAACCCGCCGGCACGTGGCCTGGGCAGCGTGCCCACGCTCGACACGGGCAACGAGCTCGTCGACGCGCACCTGTGGATCAAGGTCCCCGGTGAGTCGGACGGCCAGTGCTACCGCGGCACCGGCGGCCCGCTCGACCCCGAGCGCGGCATCCAGGCCCCCCGTGCCGGCGGCTGGTTCGTGGAGCAGGCACGCGAGCTCATCGAGCTGGCGGCCACGCCTGTCGAGCCGCAGCAGTGCGCCGTCGAGTACACGGTGCACGGCACGTGGCGCACCGGCTTCACGACGCAGGTGCTGCTCACCAACACCGGGACCGCGCCGGTCTCCGACTGGACGCTGCGCTTCGACCTGCCGACCGGCACGGAGCTCACGCGCAGCTGGAGCGCCGACTGGAGCCAGGACGGCACCATCGTGACCGCGGGGCACTCGCGCTGGGTGCGCACGCTCGACCCGGGCGAGCGCACGTCGTTCGGCTTCAACGCGAGCGGTCCCGCCTTCGAGCCGGGCTACGCGACGCTGAACGGTGAGCCCTGCACGGTGAACGTCGGCTGACCGGCAGGTTCGCTGTCCCGGGTAGGTCGTCGGGGGCGTAAGGTCGGGGCGTGCTGACGCCGTCCTCAGGAGCCGTGCGGTTCGGCCGCGCGCTCCTGTGGGCGGCCGTCGTGGTCGCACTCTCCGCGGCCGCCCACCTGCGCGCCGACGGCCACCTGCCTCCCGGCGAGGTTCTCGCGGCCCTCGCCGCACTGACCCTGGCGGCCACCTCGGTGGCCGCCAGGCGTCAGATCCGCCTGCCCGCCGGCCTGGCGCTGGTGGGCCTGGCGCAGGTGGTCTTCCACCAGGTCTTCGCCTTCCTCGCGGGGGCCGGCTGCACGGCGTCGCTCGCTGCCGTGCGTACGCTGCCCGGCGGTCCCACGGTGGACGCCGGGGGCGGCCACCTTGCCGGGCACGGCGGGGGAGCGGTGCTGACCACCGGCGCCTGCCACGCCCCGCCCACCGAGCTCCTGGACCCGGCCATGGCCGGGTGGCACGCCGTTGCGACGGTGGCCGCCGTCGCGCTCCTCGTGGGCGTGGAGCGCGGCGTCTGGTGGCTCGCCACCTGGTGGGTGCGCCCGCTGAGCCTGGTCGTCGTGCCGTTGACGACGCCTCCGGCCGTCCCCTTCGTGGCGGCCCGGCCCGTGGTGGCCCGCTCCGCCGACCTCGGGGTCGCGCCGAGCCGCGGCCCGCCGTGCGGAGCCCTGACGAGCGCCTTCGCCCTGGCAGCCTGACGCGGCCGGGCGAGGCGCGCCGTCGCGCGCTCTCCCACACCCGGCTGCGAACGAAGGATCACCATGACCCGCTCCACCCTGCCCACCCACGGGCGCCCTGCGCCTGCCTCTGCCCCTTCCCCCGCCTCGGCCCGACGGCGTGTCCGGCTCGCCCTGGCCCTGCCGGCCGCCGTCGCACTGGTCGTGCTCCCGGCCGCCGTGGCGTCGGCCCACGTGACCGTCAACCCGGACACGACCGCCGCGGGCGGGCGTGCCTCGCTCACGTTCCGCGTGCCCACCGAGTCCGACACGGCCTCCACCTCCCAGGTGGTGGTCGACCTGCCGACCGCGGAGCCGTTCCTCTCCGTGTCGGCCAAGGCGGTGCCGGGCTGGGACGTCACCGTCGAGCGCGGCGCGCTGCCCGAGCCGGTCGACGTCGACGGCACCACCCTGACCGAGGCGCCGTTCCGGGTGGTCTGGACCGCCCGGCCCGGCAGCGAGATCCCGCCCCACCAGTACCAGGAGCTCGCGATCCGCGTGGGCATGCTGCCCGGCGAGGGCACCGACGTGGTGCTCCCCGCCCACCAGACGTACACCGACGGGTCGGTCGTCGACTGGGCCGACGTGCCGGTGGACGGGGAGGAGCCGGAGCTGCCGGCGCCGTCGTTCACCACGACGGCGGCGGAGGGCGAGGACCTGGCTGCGGCGACGCCTGAGGTGAGCGTCGCGCCTGAGGCGGCCGCCCCGCCGTCGGGCACCGATCCGCTCGGGCGCGTCCTGGGCGGGACCGGCCTGGCGCTCGGGGCCGGGGCGCTCGGCGTGGCGCTCCGCTCACGCCGCCGGGCGAGCTGACCGCTCCTGGAACGACGAAGCGCCCGTCCCTTGCGGGGCGGGCGCTTCGGTCTGCGGAGGATGGGGGATTCGAACCCCCGAGGGCTGTTAACCCAACACGCTTTCCAAGCGTGCGCCATAGGCCACTAGGCGAATCCTCCTCGCGCCAGGTCAGACCGGGCGCGGCCTCACGAGGATACCGGACGTGGAGCCGTGCCAACGAATCGGGCCGATTCGAGGAGCGGGCCCTCGCTGGGCTAGGCTGGGGGCAGACCCCTCGTGCGGCACTATCTCGCCGAACTCCCCCAGGGCCGGAAGGCAGCAAGGGTAAGTGAGCTCTGGTGGGTGTGCGAGGGGTCCTTCATGTCCTCCACCGGGCGCCGCGCCGCGCTGTGTCGAGGGCCACACGTCCCCGGGAGCCGCAGCATTCCGCCACTTGTCCACCATGTGGTTGCTGAGACGTTCGCATGGTGGGATTTTCGGGCCGCGAGTTGGTCTGCCCGCCGGGAACCGGCGCATGATGGCGGCATGTCCCGCATCCTGACTGCTGCCCCGCAGCCGTGCCGCACCTCCTGGTGTCGCGCCGCCGCGTGCTGTCGCAGCATGTCGCGCGGGCGAATGTGCAGCCGCTGACCGCGGGTCCGTCCGTCTGACCTGCCGCGCGTCGGGCTCTCCGCCCGGACCGCGCCCCGCGCGCTCGCCACGTCGCTGATGGCCGTGGCCCGCCGCTCCCTCTCTCCCCAGGCCTACCCAGGCCGCCCTCCCGCGCGCGCACCCGCGCGCCTCCCACCGAAGGACTCCCATGTCTCGCACCCGTCTGGTCCCCCTCGCCGCCCTCGTCTCCGCGACCGCGCTCGCCCTGTCCGCCTGCTCGTCCGAGCCGGACGGCCCCGCCGCCGGGACCGCCGAGGACCCGATCCGCGTCGGCGTCGTCTCGTCCGGCG
Organism: Antribacter sp. NEAU-D49; assembly: GCF_057158775.1. NCBI lineage: Bacteria > Bacillati > Actinomycetota > Actinomycetes > Micrococcales > Promicromonosporaceae > Antribacter > Antribacter sp. NEAU-D49. The sequence continues at coordinate 58,355 of NZ_JBXTSN010000021.1, forward strand.
AGGACTACTGGGACACGTTCGTCGACCAGGCCGCGGAGGAGGGCATCACCGTGGAGCTGGTCAACTTCTCCGACTACCAGCTCCCCAACCAGGGCCTCACCGACGGCGACCTGGACCTCAACCAGTTCCAGCACCTGCAGTTCCTCGCCGGCTACAACGTGAGCTCCGAGAGCGACCTCACGCCCGTCGGTGCCACCGCCGTCTACCCGCTGGGCCTCTACTCGGCGAAGCACGGGTCGGTCGACGAGATCCCCGACGGGGGCGAGGTCGCCATCCCCAACGACGAGACCAACCAGGCTCGGGCCCTGCTGGTGCTCCAGGAGGCGGGGCTCCTCACCCTGCGCGACGGCGGGAGCTCCTTCTCCACCCCGGCCGACGTGGTCGAGGACGAGTCGCGCGTCACGGTCACCCCGGTCGACGCCGCCCAGACGGCGCTCGCGCTCCAGGACGTGGACGCGTCGATCATCAACAACGACTTCGTCGGTGACGCCGGGCTGACCGCCGACGACGCCCTGTTCTCCGACGACCCGGACTCCGCCGCGGCCGAGCCCTACATCAACGTGTGGGTCGCCCGCGCCGAGGACGCCGACGACGAGCGGCTCGCCCGGCTCGTGGAGATCTTCCACAGCCCCGAGATCGAGGAGGGCGTGCTGGAGGCGTCCGGTGGTACAGGCGTGATCAAGGACAACGAGCCGGCCGAGCTCCAGGAGATCCTGGCCGGCATCGAGGAGAACCTGCGGGCGCAGGGCTGATGAGCGCCATCATCTCCTTCCGCGAGGCCACCAAGGTCTTTCCCGCACCTCGCGGCCGCGGCCGCGAGGTGCGAGCGGTCGACAGCGTCTCCCTCGACGTGCGCGAGGGCGAGATCTTCGGCGTGATCGGCTACTCCGGGGCGGGCAAGTCCACCCTGGTGCGGCTCGTCAACGCCCTGGAGACAGTCACGTCGGGCGACGTGGTGGTCGACGGCGTCTCGCTCGCGTCCCTGGGCGAGGCGCGCCTGCGCCCGGTCCGGGCGGGCATCGGGATGATCTTCCAGCAGTTCAACCTGCTGTCGTCCCGGACGGTCGCGGGGAACGTGGTCTACCCGCTCGAGGTGGCGGGCTGGCCGCGCGAACGGCGCGATGCCCGCGTGGCCGAGCTGCTCGAGTTCGTCGGCATCTCCGAGAAGGCAGGGGCCTACCCGTCCACCCTGTCGGGCGGGCAGAAGCAGCGCGTCGGCATCGCCCGCGCGCTCGCGACGAACCCGCGCATCCTGCTGGCCGACGAGGCGACGTCGGCCCTGGACCCCGAGACCACGCAGGACGTGCTCGCCCTGCTCCAGCGGGTCAACCGCGAGCTGGGGATCACCGTCGTGGTGATCACGCACGAGATGGACGTGGTGCGCTCCATCTGCCACCGCGTCGCGGTGATGGAGCACGGGCGGGTCGTCGAGGTGGGGGAGGCCTACCAGGTCTTCAGCGCCCCGGCGCACGACGTGACGCGCCGGTTCGTGGCCACCGCGCTGCGCGACCGGCCGTCGCCCGCCGTGCTGGAGCGGCTCCGCACCCGGCACGCGGGGCGGATCGTCACGGTGGGTGTGGACGAGGTCGCCGGGTCGTCGGCCCTGATCACGCGGGTGCTCCGGGAGCACGGCGTGGACGGGACGGTCGTCTACGGCGGCATCACCGAGGTGGCGGAGCGGCCCTACGGGTCGCTCACCCTCGAGCTTGTCGGCGACGCCGGCGCGGTGGAGGACGCGGTGGTGGCGCTCCGCGCCGTCACCCTGGTGGACGACCACGGGAGGGCCGAGCGATGACGTGGGACAGGCTGGGGCCGCTGCTGGCCGAGGCCTTCGGGCAGACGGCGTACATGGTGCTCATCACGCTGGTGGTGGGCGGGTTCCTCGGGCTGGCGCTCGGGCTCGGGCTGTACCTCACGCGGCCGGGGAACCTCCTGGCGAACCGGGTCGTGTTCGCCGTGCTCAACCTGGCCGTGAACGTGGTGCGGCCGGTGCCGTTCATCATCTTCCTCGTGGCCCTCGGGCCGCTGACGCGGGCCGTGATCGGACGGACGATCGGGATCGAGGCGTTCACGTTCGCCATGTGCTTCATGGCGTCGTTCGTGTTCGCGCGCCTCGTGGAGCAGAACCTCGTGACGATCGACCCGGGCGTGGTCGAGGCCGCGCGGGCGATGGGGGCGTCGCCGCTGCGGATCGTCCGCACCGTGCTGATCCCCGAGGCGCTCGCGCCGCTGATCCTCGGCTACACGTTCCTGTTCGTCGGCGTGCTGGACATGTCGGCGATCGGCGGGTACCTGGGCGCGGGCGGTCTGGGCGACTTCGCGATCGTGCACGGCTACCGGCAGTACGACTGGGTGGTGACGGCGGTCGTCGTCGTGCTGATCGTCCTGATCGTCCAGATGGTGCAGTGGCTCGGCAACTCGCTGGCTCGACGCGCGCTGCGGCGGTGACCTTTGCCCTAGTGTGTGCGCAACCTTCCCACCTCCACGAAGGAGAGTTGTGCGCATGAATCTGCCACGACACCGCACCATCGGCGCACTGGCCGCGCTCGGCATCGTCGCCGCAGCGCTGGCGGTGCCCACTACAGCGACAGCCGACCCGGCGGGACTCACCGAGCTTGCGCCGCTGTACGACGCTCCCGTCACCGACGACGGCCTGGTCGCCGAGACGGCGGGCCGCTGGTTCGTCGAGCTCGAGGGCGAGCCCACGGCGGCGGGCGCCTCATCGCTCGCCGTCCGGGGCCAGCACGCCGCGTTCCGCTCGTCCGCGAAGGCGAACGGCGTCAGGCTGACCGAGCGCCGTGCGTTCACGTCGCTGTTCAACGGGTTCTCGGTGGACGCCGACTCCTCCCAGATCGCCGCCGTCCGGGCCCTGAAGGGCGTCAAGGCCGTGTACCCCATGGTCTCGGTCGCGATCCCGGAGAACCAGCAGGCATCGGTGCCTGACCTCGCGACCGCCCTCGCGATGACCGGAGCGGACGTGGCCCAGAACGAGCTGGGCCTGACCGGTGCGGGCGTCAAGGTCGCCGTCATGGACACCGGCATCGACCTCGACCACCCGGACCTGGGCGGCCCCGGCTTCCCCAGCGCGCGCGTGGTCGCCGGCTGGGACTTCGTGGGCGACGCCTACGACGAGGGCTCACCGGACGCCGCTGCCCGGGTGCCGCACCCGGACGCTGTCCCGGACGACTGCCAGGGCCACGGCACCCACGTGGCCGGCATCATCGGTGCCGACGGCGAGGTCACCGGCGTCGCGCCCGGCGTGACGTTCGGCGCGTACCGCGTCTTCGGCTGCGAGGGCTCCACCTCCGCCGACGTCATGATCGCCGCCATGGAGCGGGCGCTCGCCGACGGCATGGACGTGCTCAACATGTCCATCGGCTCCGCCTTCACGTGGCCCAACTACCCCACCGCCACGGCGTCCGACCGCCTTGTGGACGAGGGCATGGTCGTGGTCGCGTCGTTCGGGAACAGCGGCGCGAGCGGCCTCTGGTCCGGCGGTGCCCCTGGCATGGGCGAGAAGGTGATCGGCGTGGCGTCCGCGGACAACACCCACTCGCCGGCGAACAAGGCTGTGCTCTCCACCGGTTCCGACCTGCCGTGGACGCTCCTCTCCACCGTCGCGGCGCCGCCCACCTCGGGTACCACCGACCCCATCGTCGCCGTCGGGTTCGGCTGTGCCGAGGCCGGCGACCCGATCACGGTCGACCTGACCGGAAAGGCTGCGCTCATCTCGCGCGGCACGCCGAACCCCAACGTCTCGTGCTCCTTCGACACGAAGTACCGGCAGGCGGTCGAGGCCGGAGCCTCCGCAGTGTTCATCCACAACAACGTGCCCGGCCTGTTCTCGGGTGGCGGCGTGGTGGACCGCGGGGTTCCCGGCGTCGGCATCTCGCTGGCCTCCGGCAACGAGATCAAGGCGGCGATCGCAGCGGGCGCCGAGGTGTCCGCGACCTGGACGGACGAGACGACCACCGTCGTGTCGCCCACCGGCGGCAAGATCTCGTCCTTCAGCTCGATCGGGCTCTCGCCCGACCTCACGCTGAAGCCCGACATCACCGCGCCGGGCGGCAACATCAACTCGACCTACCCCCTGGAGAAGGGCGCCTACGCCGTGCTCTCCGGGACGTCGATGGCGGCGCCGCACGTGGCGGGCGCCGTGGCGATCCTCCTCGAGGCGCACCCCGACCTCGCGGCGGACGAGGTTCGCGACGTGCTGCAGAACAACGCCGACACGATCACGTACTCCACCACCGCGTTCCCGGAGCTCGTCTCCAAGCAGGGCGCGGGCATGGTCGACGTCGACGGGTCGGTCCTTGCCGGCGCGGCGCTCACCCCGGGCAAGCTGTCGCTCGGCGAGGGCTACGGCGGTACCCGGACGGTGACGGTCACAAACACGACCGACGAGGCGCAGACGTTCACGTTCGCCCACAAGGCGGCCCTGTCGACCTTCGGCAGCACGTTCGCGCCCAGCCTGTCGTCGTACGCGGCGGCCGCGACGTTCTCGGTGCCGAGCCTCACGCTGGCGCCCGGTGCGTCCGGCTCTGTCGACGTGACGGTCACGCTTCCCGCTGACGTGACCGATGAGGACCACTTCGTCTACGGCGGTTTCGTGGTCGCGACGTCGTCCACGGGCGCCTCGTACTCCGTCCCGTACGCCGGGTACGGCGCGGACTACCAGGCGATCGAGCCGATCGGCTTCTCCAACCTGGGGACCGTCACCGCGTGCGCCGACTTCATCGGTCTCGACTGCGTCTCCGACGCCTCGTCGTGGGAGACGTTCGAGGAGGACGGCGCGTCGTTCTCGCTCCAGACGGTCGACGGCCTGCCGGACGTGCCGTACTTCCTCGTGAACTTCGACCACCAGGTCGAGGACTACGAGATCGTGCTGTACTCCGCCCGCACCGGGAAGCCGTTCAACCCGGTGTTCAACAAGGTGTTCCAGACGGACGAGGGCATTGCCCGCAACTCCGGCGACAACACCTTCACCCCGTTCGCCTTCGGCGGCACGGTGACGAAGTCGACGGGAGACGGCGTCGTCACCAAGACGGTGCCCGACGGCGACTACTACGTCGTGGCGACCGCCCTCAAGGCCGGCGGCGACGCGTCGAACCCGGACCACCTGGTCAGCTGGACGTCCCCGGTCTTCACGATCGACCGTCCGTGAGCTAGTCCTCAGCGGGAGCCCGCAGGCCGTCCGGCCTGCGGGCTCCCGTCGTCGTGGGCGACGACGCCCCGTGTGTCAGTCAGGCCGTCTATCGTTGCGGGGGTGAGCACCGCCCTCTACCGCCGCTACCGGCCCGAGACGTTCGCCGAGGTCATCGGTCAGGAGCACGTCACCGGTCCCCTGATGCAGGCGCTGCGGACCGGGCGCGTGAGTCACGCCTACCTGTTCTCCGGGCCGCGAGGCTGCGGCAAGACCACGTCTGCGCGGATCCTGGCCCGCACGCTCAACTGCGCGCGCAACACCCCCGAGAAGCCGCTCGACCTGCCGTGCGGCGAGTGCGAGTCGTGCGTCGAGCTGGCGCGCGGCGGGTCCGGGTCGCTGGACGTGGTCGAGATCGACGCGGCGTCCCACGGTGGTGTGGACGACGCCCGCGACCTGCGCGAGCGTGCCACGTTCGCGCCCGCGCGCGACCGGTACAAGATCTTCATCGTCGACGAGGCGCACATGGTCTCGCCGGCGGGCTTCAACGCGCTCCTCAAGATCGTCGAGGAGCCGCCGCCGCACATCAAGTTCATCTTCGCCACGACCGAGCCGGACAAGGTGATCGGCACCATCCGGTCCCGCACGCACCACTACCCGTTCCGGCTCGTCCCGCCGGACGTGCTGGGCCCGTACCTGGAGCAGCTGTGCCGGGCCGAGGGCGTCGAGGTGGGTGCGGGCGTCGTGCCGCTGGTCACCCGCGCGGGCGGCGGGTCCGTCCGGGACTCCCTGTCCGTGATGGACCAGCTCATCGCCGGTGCCACCGGCGGCATCGTCGACTACGACCTGGCGGTGGGCCTGCTCGGGTTCACGCACGCCTCGCTCCTCGACGACGTGGTGGACGCGCTGGCCGCGCGCGACGGCGCGTCGATCTTCCGGGTGGTGGACCAGGTCATCGCGACCGGTCACGAGCCGCGCCGGTTCGTGGAAGACGTGCTGGAGCGGCTGCGCGACCTCATCGTCATCGCCGTCTCGGGCGACGAGGCCGACGCCGTGCTGCGCGGCGTGCCCGCCGACCAGCTCGAACGCATGGGCGTGCAGGCCTCCCGGCTGGGGATCGCCGAGCTGTCCCGCGCGGCCGACCTCGTCAACGCCGCCCTCACCGAGATGACCGGCGCCACGTCCCCGCGCCTGCACCTCGAGCTGCTCTGCGCGCGGCTCCTCCTGCCCGGCGCCGACGACGGCGCGGCCGGGCTCGCCGCCCGTATCGAGCGGCTGGAGCGCGGAGGGCTGGTCGCGGGTGCGGGTGCGGGCGGGGCTCCGGTGTCGGTTCCCGGTGCGGACGCCGAGGTACCGGGGGCGGCGAGCGGCCTCTCCGGCGCTGCCGCGGCGCGCGCCGCGCTCGAGGCGCGCCGAGCGGCGCGCAGCGGACAGGGAGGGGCGACGGCGCCGGTGGTTGCGGCGCGCACGCCGGAGCCGGCTCCCGCGCCTGCGGAGCGCGTGGTGACGCCCGAGCCGGCTCCGGCGGCTGAGCCTGTCGCCGCGACGCCGACTCCTGCCGCGCCCGTGGTTCCGGAGCCCGCGGCTCCCCAGCCCGCGGCTCCCGAGCCCGCGGCCGCTGAGCCCGCGGCCGCTGAGCCGGTGGCGCCGGCGACCGCTGCTTCCGCACCCTCTTCCGCTCCTGCCTCCGCCGGTATGACCACCGAGGTGGTGCGCCGGCGCTGGGACGAGGTGCTCGGCACCCTGGCGAGTGCTCGGGTCACGTGGTCGCTGGTGGGGCCTAACGCGCAGGTCGCGGCGCTGGAGGGCGGGGTGCTCCGGCTCGCCTTCGCCACGGAGGGCATCGCCCGTGCCTTTTCGAGCCAGCGGCACGTGAGCGCCGTCGAGGATGCGGTCTACCAGACGCTCGGCATCACCGTGAAGGTCGAGGCCGTCGTCGGCGACGTGCCGCCGCCCTCGGGAGGTGGGGGGTCGCCCGCGCCGAGCGCGCCGGACCCCGGGCCCGCCACGGCAGCGTCGCCCCCCGGCCCGTCTCGTCCGGCGGCCCCCGCGGCGGACACGGCCTGGCCTGAGGTCGCGCCGCCCGGCGGGAACGGCGGCGTCGTCCAGGCGACCGTCTCGGCCCCGGGGGTGGCGTCCGCGCAGGTGGCGGGCCGCGGTACGCGCGCGACGGTATCCGTCGCACCGGCACCGGCACCGGCACCGGCACCGGCACCGGCACCGGCACCGGCACCGGCGGCCGTCGCTGTCGCCGAGCGCCCGTCGGCCGCCACGGTGGCCGACGAGGCCTGGCTCGCGGGCGTCTCGATGACCGAGCCGCCCCCGGACTACGACGACGCGCCCGAGCCGCCACCGGTCTTCGAAGAGCCCGCGGCTGCACCCGCCCACCGCGAGCCGCGGCCCGCCCCGGCGAGCCCTGCCCCGACCTCCACCCCCGCCCCGACGAGCGCTGTCCCGGCCACCGGCGCCGCACGCGCCCGCGAGATGCTGCGTCAGGCGCAGCAGCGCGGGGCGCAGGCGAGCGGGCCGGCGGGTGGGGCGAGCAACGGCGCGGCGGCGGGCCGGGCGCCCGGGGCGACTGGGACGTCGTCGGGCGGCGGGGTGGAGCCCGACTACGACGAGCCGTCCGCGGACGACCCCGACATCGCCTCGAACGGGTTGATGGGGGTGCCGCTCGTGGTGCAGGTGCTTGGCGGCACCGTGATCGACGAGATCATCGAGCAGGGCTGATGGGCGTGCCGGTCACGACGTTGCGCATCGTCGCGGCGGTGGTGGTGCGCCCCGACGGGCGGCACCTGCTCGTGCGCAAGCGCGGTACGAGCGCGTTCATGCAGGTGGGCGGCAAGATCGAGCCGGGTGAGGAGCCGCTGACCGCGCTGCTGCGCGAGTTCGAGGAAGAGGTGGGCGTCGTGCTCGAGCCCGCGGCGGCGGAGCCCCTCGGGCGCTTCTCCGCGCGGGCGGCGAACGAGCCCGACCACGAGGTCGACGCCTGGGCGTACCTGGTTCGGCTGGATGACGGCGTGGAGGTCCACGTCCGGGCCGAGCTGGCGGAGCTCGTCTGGATCGATCCCGCGGCGCCTGTCACGAGCCACCCGATCGCGCCGCTGTCGCTCGACCTGCTTGCCGCCGCCGGGCACTGAGCGCGCCTACTGGCCTGCCCGGTAGCGGGCCACGCGCTCGGCGCGCTCTCGCTCGAGGCGGCGGCGCGGGTCGGCGTCGCCCGACTGCTGGGCAGGCCCGGCCACGTGCAGCAGCAGCCAGTTGAGCCGCCAGGTGATCCGGTACCAGAGGGTGAGGCCGTCGCGGTCGCGCATCCGCGTCTCCTATCAGTTGGTGTGCCAATAGTTTGTACCCCAAGTGATAGTCTGGTCAACATGACTGACACCGAGGCGCCAACCCCGGACCTGCTGGCGCTCGACCGGCAGGTCTGCTTCGCGCTGGCCGTCGCCTCGCGCAGCGTCATCGCGATCTACCGGCCGCTGCTGGAGCCGATGGGCCTCACGCACCCGCAGTACCTCGTGATGCTGGCGCTGTGGGAACGGTCGCCCCTGTCGGTCAAGCAGCTCAGCGGGCTGCTGCAGCTCGATCCAGGCACGTTGTCTCCGCTGCTCAAGCGGCTGGAGGCCGCCGGGTACGTGGTGCGGCGCCGCGACCCGCGCGACGAGCGCGCCCTCGCCGTCGAGCTCACCGCAACCGGCCGTGACCTGCGGGAGCAGGCGCTCGCCGTCCCTCCTGCGGTCATGGAACGCCTTGGCATGTCGGTGCCCGAGCTCGAGGCGCTGCACCGCAGCCTCGGCCGCGTCATCGCGGCGGTGTCGGGATGACGCGCGGTGCCCTCCACCACGTCGAGCTCTGGGTGCCCGACCTGGCCCGGGCGGAGCGGTCGTGGGGCTGGCTCCTCACCCGGCTCGGGTACGCCGAGCACCAGCGGTGGGAGCACGGCGTGAGCTGGATCCTGGGGAGCACCTACGTGGTGGTCGAGCAGAGCCCGGCGCTGACGTCGTCGGACCACGACCGCACCCGGCCCGGCCTCAACCACCTTGCGTTCCACGGCGGCACGCACGAGGAGGTGGACTCCCTCGTCGAGGAGGCGCCCGCCCACGGCTGGGCGCTGATGTTCGCAGACCGGCACCCGCACGCGGGCGGGCCCGAGCACTACGCGGCCTATCTCGCGGACGAGGACGGGTACGAGGTGGAGGTCGTCGGGGGCTGACAATGTCTGCACCCCCGTTCTTCGAGAGGATCGCGATGACGCGCAGCCTTCCCCGTGCCACCCCCGAGTCGCAGGGCCTGGACCCTGCCGCCGTGAGCCGGCTCGTCGCCGGCCTGGACGGTCTCGACGAGGTCCACAGCTTCATGCTGCTCCGCCACGGCGCCGTCGTCGCCGAGGGCTGGTGGGACCCGTACGGGCCCGGCCTGCCCCACGTGATGTTCTCCGTGAGCAAGAGCTTCGCGTCCACGGCAGTGGGCCTGGCCGTCCACGAGGGCCTGCTCTCGCTGGACGACCGGGTGATCGACCACCTTTCGGCCGAGGCACCGGCGGAACCCTCCGCGAACCTCGCCGCCATGCGGGTGCGTCACCTCCTCACCATGACCTCCGGCCACGCGATGTCCACGATGGAGGCCGTCGACACCACCTCGATCGGCCGCGAGGGCGGCGACTGGGTGCGCCAGATCCTCGCGATGCCCGTGGACCTGGAGCCGGGCTCACGGTTCGTCTACAACACGGGTGCCACCTATCTCGCGGGCGTGATCGTGCAGCGGCTCGCCGGACAGCGGCTCGTCGACTACCTGGGCCCCCGCCTGTTCGAGCCGCTCGGCATCACGCACGCCACGTGGGAGCAGGACCCCGACGGCCTGGACGTAGGCGGCTACGGGCTGTCGATCACCACGGAGGAGCTCGCGGCTTTCGGGCAGCTCTACCTGCAGCACGGCGAGTGGGAGGGCCGGCAGCTGGTCCCCGCCGAGTGGATCGCGGAGGCCACGTCGGCGCAGGTCGTCAGCGAGCACCCGGACTGGCCGGAGTGGCGCCAGGGCTACGGCTACCAGTTCTGGCGCTCGCGCTTCGGCGCCTACCGCGCCGACGGCGCGTTCGGCCAGTACGCGATCGTCTGGCCCGAGCACGACCTCGTCCTCGCCATCACCTCAGGCATCCAGCACCTCCAGTCCGTCCAGGACGCGGTGTGGGCCGCGCTCCTCCCGTCGCTCGACCCCGAGGCCGCGGCCGAGGCGGGCTACACCGTGCCGGACGCCGGTCCCGCACCTTCCGGCCCCGCCGCACCTCGCGAGGGAGTCACCTGGGAGGTCGCCCTCCGCACGCCCGAGGGCGCTGCCACGTCGCCCCTCGAGGAATCCGTGCTCGGCGTGACGTACGAGCTGCCGGAGAACCGTCAGGGCCTCAGCTCGCTCACAGTGACGCGAGAGGGCGACGGGCTCGCCCTCACGGAGAACGTCCGTGAGTCTGTGCGGACCGTCCTGGCGGAGCACGGCGCGTGGGCGGCGGCCGACGTCGTGCTCGCCGACCGGCCCGTCCGCCTCGCCTCGGCGTACGCCTGGGCCGACGACGCGACCCTGCGCGTCCGGATGGTCGACACCGGCTCGCCGTTCGGCTGGACGCTCACGCTCCGCTTCCGTGACGGGGGCGCAACCGTGGCCGTGACGCTCGACCAGAACGTGTCCTTCGGCGGCGAGAACCGTCGCCTCGACACCACGGGCCGGGCAGCGGCTACGACGGCCGGCTGAGCGGCAGCACGTACGGCGTCGTCGTCGACACCTGGTGCAGCCCGGCGCGCTCCAGGACCGGCCAGGAGCCGGGGGACGCGTCGACCCGCAGGTACGGGTGGCCGGCGTCGAGCGCGAGGCGGGCGCGGTGCGCCACCGTGGCGCGGTACAGGCCACGGTGGCGCCAGTCCGGGTGCGTCGCACCGCCCCACAGCCCGCCGAAGCCGGTGCCCTCGACCAGCCGCAGCCAGGACCCGCAGAGCACCGGGCCTCCGCGGGACTCCTCGACGAGGCAGCCCATCACCAGGTCGGGCCGGGCGTGCAGCTCGTCCCGGAAGCGCTCGGCGGCGGTGCGCGAGCCGGGCCACACCAGGTCGTGCAGGTCGGCGAGCCGGTCGACGTCGGCGTCGTCCTCCACCGCGCGGACCGTGAGCCCCGCCGGGAGGGGCGAGGCCACCTCCACGACGTGCGCCGCCTCGCCGAGGATCAGCGCCTCGTCGTCCTCTCGGACGAAGCCGGCCGCGACGAGGCGCGCCCCGAGGTCGGCGGGCTCGTCGTAGGCGTACGTCTTCCACTCGACCGGCTGGCCGCGGTCGAGGAAGAAGTCGCGCTGGCGGGCGATGGCCGCGTCGGGGTCGTCGCCGAGGCCCTCCGGCGACTCGACGTAGGCCGTCCGCGCCCCCACCTCCGGCGGGTAGCAGCGCCGGACGGGCCCGTCGTGCTCGACGACGTCGGCCGGGTTCGCGTCCCGGTCGGCCAGCCGGACCTGCTCGTGGAAGGCGGTCAGGAGATGGTCGGGAGTCATCGCCCGAGCCAAGCAGAGGGCGACCGGGCCGCGACACCTGAAATCCGGCGACGCGTTACGGTCGGGGCGTGCGCAGCATCCCTGACTCGATGGACCCTGCCGTGGTCGCAGCCATCGACGACCGACTCGACCGTGTCGAGACCGACTACGGCGTCCGCGTCCTGTGGGCCATCGAGAGCGGGAGCCGGGCGTGGGGCTTCCCATCGCCCGACTCCGACTACGACTGCCGCTTCCTGTACGTCAGCCGGGTCGAGGACTACCTGGGTCTTCGCCGCCGCCGCGACGTGATCGAGACGCCGCTCGACAAGGTCTTCGACGTCAACGGCTGGGACGTCCGCAAAGCGCTCGGGCTCATGGTCAAGGGCAACGCGACGGTGGGGGAGTGGCTGCGCTCGCCCATCGTGTACCGGGGTGATGCCACCCTCCCGGACGAGCTGCTCGCCGTCGCGGACGACGTGGTGGACCGGGCCGCGCTCGTGCGGCACCACGTGCACATCGCCCGGAACCAGCTCGGACTGCTCGACGCGGGCGGTTCCGTCAAGAAGTTCTTCTACGCCCTCCGCCCCGCCGTCACGCTGGTCTGGCTGCGCGAGCACGACGGGGCGGCGGTGCCGCCCATGGCGCTGGGTACCCTCCTCGACGAGGTCACGGTGCCCGACGACGTCCGGGCCGCGATCGAGGACCTCGTCGCCACCAAGGCGCGCACCCGGGAGATGGGCGCCGCGCCCGTGCCGCCGGTGCTGCGGGCGTTCGTGGACGCCGAGCTGACCGCCGCCGAGGCGTCGCTGCCGGGGCTGGAGTCGGCGCGCGAGGACCCGGCGCGCGAACGCGAGTGGGCGCGCGCGGAGGAGGCTTTCCTGAGCCTGCTGGCTATGGGGTGAGTCCCGACGGGCCGCCCGCCCCCGTGATCGGCAGTTTGGTGCGTGATCGGCAGTTCGAACTGCCGATCACGCACCAAACTGCCGATCATGCCGGGTCGGGAACGTCAGTGGCTGCTGGCACACTCCACGCATGAGCCTGCCCGCCACGCCCGCCGATGCACGGTCCGTCGCCGACCTGGTCGCTCTCGCCGATGCCGGCGTGCCCGTGAAGTACCTGTTCTTCTGGGGACACCAGCCTGAGCCGGACGGGACTCCGGGCCGCGGGTGCCTGAGCCAGTGGTGGCCGGCGTCGTTCACGGTCGACGGGATCCCGTACGCGACGGCCGAGCACTGGATGATGGCGGAGAAGGCGCGGCTCTTTCGGGACAAGGACGCCGAGTGGCAGGCGATCGACGCCCCCAACCCGGCGCTGGCCAAGGCCGCGGGCCGCACCGTGCGGCACTTCGACGACGCCGTGTGGCAGCGGGAGCGCTTCGAGATCGTCGTGTGGGGGAGCGTCCACAAGTTCTCGTCGGACCCCGTCTTGCGCGACTACCTGCTTCGGACGGGCGACCGGGTGCTCGTCGAGGCCAGCCCGCGGGACCGGGTGTGGGGCATCGGCATGGGCGCGGGACACGTCGACGCCGGGAACCCGTCGCGATGGCGCGGTCTCAACCTGCTGGGCTTCGCACTCATGGAGGCGCGCGCCCGGCTGCGTGCCTGAGTCCGGCCATGTGATCGGCAATTCGTCGGATGATCGGCAGCCCGAGTTGCCGATCATCCGACGAATTGCCGATCATCCGGGCAGGCCCTCACTGTCCCGGGCCCGCCCGCCGTTGCGGCCGGGTCACCTGCGCAACGCGTCCCGCCGCGCCGTCAGCTGGGCCCGCTCACGCTCGTTGCCGCACAGCTCCAGGGCCCGGTCATACTGAGCGCGCGCCTCGATGACCTTCCCGACCCGTGTGAGCAGCTCAGCCCGCACCGAAGGCAGCCGGTGGGACCGGGGGAGCAGGTCGTCGAGCCCGGCCTCCGCGCCCGACGCCTCCGCGCCCGACGCCTCCGCGCCCGACGCCTCCGCCACGGCGACCGCGCGGTTCAGCCGTACCACCGGCGACCCGGTCAAGGACTCCAGCTCCGCGTACGCGGCGGTGATACGGTCCCACCTCGTCGCCGCCGCCGTGGGCGCGACGGCGTGCTCCGCCGCCACCAGCGCCTGGAGAAAGTACTCCCGCGCGAGCCGCGCCTCGCGCGCACCATCAGCGCCCGCGCCCGCGCCGCCGCCCGCACCCGAGCCGACACCATCAGCACCCGAGCCGCCGCCCCCAGCCCCGAACATCTCCGCCTCCCGCTCGACCAGCGGCGTCAGCAGGTCCAGCGCCTCCGCGATCTCGTCGTGCCGCCAGAGGTCCCGGTCCTGGTCGGGGAGGAGCACGGGCTCGCCGTCGGCCCCTGTGCGCGCGCCGCGACGGGCGTGCTGCAACAGGACGAGCGCGAGCAGCGCGTCCAGCACGGGCCGCCCGGGCAGCAGTGTCCGGACCACCTGCACCAGCCGGACGGCCGGCTCGGCGAGCGACGCCCGCACCACCTCGTCCCCCGTGCCCGGCGCGTAGCCCGCGGTGAATGCCAGGTACGCGACCGACGCCACCACCGCGACCCGCTCTCCCAGCCGTTCGGGCGCGGGGATCGCGAGGGGCGCCCCCACGGCGGCGAGGCGACGCTTCGCCCGGGTGAGCCGGGCGGCCATCGTGGGCTCGGGCACGAGGAAGAGACGCGCCACCTCGGCCGTCGGCACGCCGAGCACGAGCCGCAGGGACAGGGCCGCGGCGGCTTCCGGAGCCAGCGACGGGTGCGCGCAGAGCAGCACCAGCCGCAGCAGGGCCGCGTCGTCGGGGTCCACCTGCGGCCCGACGGCGGTCGGGCCACCCAGGTGCACCGGGTCGGCCATGGCCTGCTGCGCACTCAGGCGCAGCTCCTCGTCGACCACGAGCAGCGGCTCCTTACGGGCGGCGACCGCCTCCGCACGCAGCCGGTCGAGGATGCGGCGCCGGGCGGCCGTGAGGAGCCAGGCCGCCGGGTTGGCGGGCGCGCCGTCGGGCCACGTGCGGGCAGCGGCCTCGAAGGCGTCGGCGAGGCCGTCCTCGGCCAGGTCGAGGCGCCGGTACCGCGCGACCAGCAGGGCCAGGAGCCGGCCCCACTGGTCGCGGAAGGCGGTCTCGAGGGTTGTCACCCGTCGGAGACCTCGATCGTCACGACCGGACGGATCTCGATCGCGTACGACGGCGGCAGGAGGGCGCAGGCCTCCGTGACCGCGTCCAGGTCGGGCGCGTCGATGAGGTAGAACCCGGCGACGTGCTCCACCGTCTCGGCGAACGGGCCGTCGGTCAGGGTCACGTTCCCGTCGACGTGGCGCACGGTGGTCGCGGACTCCACACCGGCGAGCGCCTCCGACACGATGAGCGTCCCTCGCTCCCGCACCGCCCGGTGGAACGCCATGTGGGCGCGGTGGTACTCGAGCACCGCGTCGTCGGAGGCGCTCTCCCAGACGGCGGGGTCCTCAGCGAGCAGGAGCAGGTACTTCATGCGGTGGCGCCCGCCGCCTGGCCCGCGTCCTCCGTCGTCTGGTCGCCCCGCAGGCACTCCCGCACCTCGACGCCGTCCGGGCCGGCGACCAGGGCACAGATCCGCAGCAGGTCGTCCAGGTCGTCCGTCTCGACGACGTAGAACCCGGTGAGCTGCTCCACGGTCTCCGCGTAGGGACCGTCGGTGATGGTCCCGTCGCCGCGGACTACCTTGGCCTGCGACGACGGCGCCAGCTCCGCCCCTCCCGTGATGGTGTGCCCGCGCTCCGCGAGCGTGCGGGAGAACTCGGTGTGCCGGCCGTAGACCTCGGCACGCTGCTCAGGGGTGGCCTCCAGCCACGGCTGCTCGTTCCCCGGCAGCAGGATCACGTACTCGGTCATGGTTCCTCCTCGGTGGACCTGAGGACCGGTCGGCCCTCACCACGATGACGCGTGACGCCCGGAAAATCGACAGCAGGACCCGAACTTCCGCTCACCCGCGGCGGGAAGGCAGGATGGGCCGGTGCGCAGCCCCACACAGCAGGACCTCCGGCCGGAGCAGGTTGCCCGCCTCGTCAGCAGAGCCGTCGGGGAGACCGCCGGTGCCGAGGTGGTGCGATGCACCGAGCTCGCCGGCGGCGGGTTCGCGGCGGTGTGGCGTGCGGACCTGGGCGAGCCGGTCGCGGTGCCCGGCGCCGAGCCGTCGTCGGCCCTCGTGCTGAAGGTGGGGCCGCCGCCCGGCACCCGGCTGCTCACCTACGAGGCCGGCCTGGTCGCCGCGGAGGCGGACTATCTCCGCCTCGTCGCGGCGGGCGCGCCGGAGGTACCGGTGCCGCGCGTCCTGGCGCGCGGGTCCGCGAAGGGGACGCCGGAGACGGGCGCGGACTGGGTGCTCACGACCTTCCTTCCGGGCACGCCGCTCACCGACCTGCCCGCGGACGCCACGGCGCCCGTCCGGCGCGACGTGGGCGCCGCGCTCGCGGCGGTCCACCGCATCACCGGCGACCGGTTCGGCTACAGCGGTGCGCGCCCGCACGGCACCACCTGGCGGGAGGCGTTCGTCGGGATCGTCGGCTCCTTGCTGTCCGACGCCGAGGCGTGGGGTCTCCCGTCGGCTCACGTCGCCGAGCGACGGGTCCGAGCGGCGCTCGACCGGCACGGCCCCGTGCTGGACCCGGTGGACCGGCCGGCCCTGCTGCATTTCGACCTGTGGGACGGGAACGTCCTGGCGGTCCCCGGCGACGGGGGCGACGACGGCGCCGTCGTCGAGCAGCGGATGTCCGGGCTCGTGGACGGGGAGCGCTACCTGTTCGGCGACCCGCTGGTCGATCTCGTCTCCCCGGTGCTCTTCCGGCGGATCGAGGAGGAGCCGGACCACCCGCTGCTCGCGGGGTACGCCCAGGTGGCCGGGGTGCCGCTGGCGCTGGACACGCAGGCGCGCACCCGGCTCGCGCTGTACCGCGTGTGGCTGTACGTGCTGATGATCGTCGAGATGCCCAGCCGCGGGATGGACGGGGCGGGGCACGAGGGGCGCCGGGATCACCTCACGCGGCTCCTCGACGAGGAGCTGACCTTGCTGGGCGTCTGACCTGGGCCAAGATCATCCCGTGGGCTGACGGGGGCGTGGGCGGTGACGGATACGCTCGCCGCATGGTCACCGAGGGTGGTGGGATCCGCACGCAGGGCGTGCGGCGTGCGTTCGGCAGCGTTCAGGCCGTGGCTGACGTGGGCCTGGTCGCTGAACCAGGTCGCGTCACCGCGCTGATCGGGCCCAACGGGTCGGGCAAGACGACCCTTCTGCTCATGCTCGCGGGGCTGTTGCAGCCCGACGCGGGGAGCATCCGGATCGCCGGGTTCGACCCGGTGACGGAGAGCTACGCGGCGCGGTCGCGCACGGGCTGGATGCCCGACGTGTTCGGCACCTGGGACTCCCTGACGGCGCGCGAGGTGCTCACCACGGTGGCCGCCGCGTACCGGATGGACCGAGCCGCGGGTGAGGCGCGGGCGGCGGAGCTGCTGACGCTCGTGCACCTCGGCGACCTCGCCGACGCGCCGGCCCACGTGCTGTCCCGCGGCCAGAAGCAGCGGCTCGGGCTGGCCCGGGCGCTGGTGCACGACCCCGAGGTGCTGCTCCTGGACGAGCCGGCGTCGGGCCTGGACCCGCGGTCCCGCGTGGACCTGCGGGTCCTGGTGCGGCAGCTTGCGGCGTCGGGCAAGACGGTGCTGGTGTCGTCGCACGTGCTGACCGAGCTTGACGAGATGGCCGACGACGCCGTGTTCATCTCTGGCGGGCGCACGGTCGCCACCCAGTCCGTGACCGGCGCGGCCGGCGAGGCCCGGGAGTGGCGCCTCACGGCGCTGGACCCGGTACCGCTGACCACCTGGCTCGACAGCGCGGGCCTGGCGTACCGCACGGAGGACGGCGGGGCGGTCCTCGTGAGCCTGGCCGGCGACGCGGCAGCGGCCGCGCTCCTGCGTGACGCCGTCGCCGCCGAGGTGCCCGTCGTGAGCCTCGCCCCTGCGGGCGGCGTGCTGGAACAGGCCTACCTGGCCCTCGAGGAGGAGCGGCGATGAACGTGGAGACCACTCGCGGCACCTGGTCGCTCACCTGGCACGGACTGCGGACCGTCGCCCAGCTCGAGCTCCGGCAGCGGCTCCGGTCCACCCGGTGGAAGATCGCGCTCGCCGTGTGGTTCGTCGCGGTGGGCGGCATCACCGTGCTCGCCACGGGCGCGATCCCGGCGATCGGCGGCGGGAACGACGAACCCGGCGGGCTGATCTTCGGCATCGTCGTGTTCTTCGTGCTGTTCCTCGGGCTCCTCGTCGCGCCCACCCTCACGGCCGCGTCCATCAACGGCGACCGGAACGCGGGCACGCTGGCCACCCTCCAGGTCACGCTGCTCACCCCGGCGGAGATCGTGCTCGGCAAGCTGCTCGCCGCGTGGGCCGCCGCGCTGGCGTTCCTCGTGGCGAGCGTGCCGTTCATCGTGTGGGCGGTGATTGCCGGGGGCGTGGAGCCCCTCTCCATCGTGACGACGCTGCTCGTGCTGACGGTCGTCCTGGGGGTGGTCTGCGCGATCGGCCTCGGCTTCTCGGCACTGGTCGCCAAGACGTCCGGGTCGGCGGTGCTGACCTATCTGACCATCGGCTCGCTGACGGTGGTGCTGCCGGTGGTGTTCGGGTTGATGGTCCCGCTGACGACCACGCCGGAGCAGGTGCGGGTGTGGACCGTGACCGACGAGGGGTGGGAGACCGACTCGGCCCCGTCGGACTGCGAGTGGCAGACCCAGACGATCGACGTGTGGCACAGCGAGCGCACCTGGTGGCTCCTCGCTCCCAACCCGTTCGTCGTGGTCGCGGACGCGCAGCCGCTCGGTGATCCCGACGAGATCGGTGAGTCCGGGAACATGCTGCAGATGCTTCAGTACGGGGTGCGGTACGCCCGGACGGGGCCGTCCCCCGAGCAGGACTGGTGCTGGGGCGCGTCTGCCGCCGACTCACCCGTCGAGGAGGTCGAGCCCACCGACGCGATGGTGTGGCCGTGGGGCCTCGGGCTGCAGCTCCTGCTCGCCGGCGGTGCGGTCGTGGTGGCCGTGAACCGCCTGCGCACCCCGCAGCGGGTGCTCCCGCAGGGCACGCGGGTCGCCTAGGACGTCAGGCGTGGAGGGCGTCGTACTCCGCCTCGGTGGCGACGTCGTCCTCCACGTCGAGGCGCAGGTGCGCCAGGACCGCCTGGAGCACGCGGAGGGCCGACGCGGCGCGCTCGCCCCACAGCGAGAAGTAGGAGAACTGCCACCACCACAGGGCCTCGAGCTCGTGCCCGCCGTCGAAGTGCTGCAGGCCCTTGGCCACCGCCTCGGCAACGCAGGCGAGCTCTCCGGACAGGGTGGTGCTCTCGACGTCCGGGCCGAGCACCGGGTCGACCACCTCGGAGTACTCGTCGAACCCGTCGAACATCTTGCCCAGCGCCTCGCGCAGCGGGTCCATGTCGGTGTCCGGGCCGGCGTCGGGCTCGAACCGCTCCAGCGGCACCACGTCGACGATCGCGGCGAGGCGCGCCCCGGCAGACAGCAGGTCGGACGTGGCGAGGATCAGGAGCGGCAGCTCCGCCCCCGGGAGCGCGCCCGCCGCGACCTGCGTCACGGTGCTCAGGAACGTGCGCGCCTGCCCGGACACCTGGTCCGCGACCTCCCTGAGGTCGGAGCCTGCTGCGATCTCGCTCACCTGGACCACCCTGCCCGTCGTCGTGTGCGCGCCGGTCAGCTGCCGACGACCCGGCGTCCCTCGAACGCCCGGCCGAGCGTGACCTCGTCCGCGTACTCCAAGTCTCCCCCGACCGGCAGGCCGGAGGCCAGCCTCGAGACTGTGATACCGATGGGCCCGATGAGGCGGGCAAGATAGGTCGCCGTCGCCTCGCCCTCGACATTGGGGTCCATCGCGAGGATGACCTCCTTGACGGCGCCGTCGGCGAGGCGGGTCAGCAGCTCCTTGATGCGCAGGTCGTCGGGGCCCACGTTCTCCATCGGGTTGATGGCGCCGCCGAGCACGTGGTACCTCCCGCGGAACTCGCGGGTGCGCTCCACGGCCACCACGTCCTTGGGCTCCTCGACCACGCAGATGACCTCGTCGCTGCGCCGCGGGTCCGCGCAGATGCGGCACCGCTCGGCCTCGGCCACGTTGCCGCACAGCTCGCAGAACCGGACCCGCGCCTTGACCTCGGTCAGCGCGTCCACGAGGCGCTTGACCTCATGGCCCTCCGCGGCGAGCAGGTGGAACGCGATCCGCTGCGCGCTCTTGGGGCCCACGCCGGGTAGCCGGCCGAGCTCGTCGATCAGGTCCTGGACCGCGCCTTCGTACACGGCCCCCAGCCTACGGGCCGTCACCCACAGGCGTGCGTGGGGGAGGATGCCCCTGTGCTCGAGCTCGACGTCCTGACCATCGTCCTCCTTCTCCTCGCCGGCCTCACTGCCGGCTGGGTCGACGCCGTGGTGGGCGGGGGCGGGCTCATCCAGCTGCCCGCGCTCCTCCTGGTTCCCGGGATCACGCCGGTCCAGGCCCTCGCGACCAACAAGCTCGGCAGCATCATGGGCACCTCCACCAGCGCCATCACCTATTACCGGCGGGTGCAGCCCGACCTGCGCACCGCGGCCCCGATGGCGGTCACCGCCCTCGCGGGCGCCGTTGGCGGGGCCGCGCTCGCATCGCGCATCCCGGCCGACCTCTTCACGCCGATCATCCTCGTGGTCCTCGTCGGCGTGCTGCTGTGGACGCTGTTCAAGCCGAGCGTCGGCTCCCACGACGACCTGCGCTGGGTGGGCAACGGCCACAAGCGGATCGCGGCAGCCATCGGCCTCGTCATCGGCTCCTACGACGGGCTGCTCGGGCCGGGGACCGGCACCTTCCTCGTCATCTCCCTGGTGAGCGTCCTCGGGTACTCGTTCCTGCCGGCGTCGGCCATCGCCAAGATCGTGAACTTCGCCACCAACGCGGGCGCGCTCATCTTCTTCGTGCCGAGCGGCGCCGTCATCTGGGGGCTCGGCCTCGGCCTGGGGGTGGCCAACCTGGTGGGGGCGTACATCGGCGCCCGCATGGCGGTGGCGCGGGGCTCGCGCTTCGTGCGCGTGGTGTTCGTGCTGGTCGTGACCGCGCTCGTCTGCAGGCTGGGATGGGATGTCCTGACGCGCTGAGCGGGTCGTACCATCGACGGGCAAGCACACGCACCCGGCGGGCCGTTGAGAGAGACGGAGGCCGGCGACAGATTGGTAGCGAGCATGGCACTTGTCGTGCAGAAGTACGGCGGATCCTCGGTGGCCGACGCGCACAGCGTCAAGCGGGTCGCCAAGCGGATCGCCGAGGCCAAGCGGGCGGGCAACGACGTCGTGGTGGTGGTCTCCGCCATGGGCGACACCACCGACGAGCTCCTCGACCTCGCGCAGCAGATCACCCCCCTCCCGCCGCAGCGGGAGCTCGACATCCTCCTCACGGCGGGCGAGCGCATCTCCATGGCGCTCCTGGCGATGGCGATCAACAACCTCGGGGTCAAGGCCAAGTCGTTCACGGGCCAGCAGGCCGGTGTCATGACCGACGCGGTGCACGGCCGGGCCCGGATCGTGGACGTGGTGCCACACCGCATCCGCGAGACCATCGAGAAGGGCCAGGTGGCGATCGTCGCCGGCTTCCAGGGCGTCACGTCGGAGACCAACGACGTCACCACCCTCGGTCGCGGCGGCTCCGACACCACGGCCGTGGCGCTCGCCGCGGGCCTGGGCGCCGACGTCTGCGAGATCTACACCGACGTGGACGGCGTGTTCACGGCCGACCCGCGCATCGTCCCCGCCGCCCGCAAGATCGAGCGCGTCACCTACGAGGAGATGCTGGAGCTGGCGGCCAGCGGCGCCAAGGTGCTGGCCCTGCGCAGCGTGGAGTACGCGCGGCGCTACGGCGTCCCGGTGCACGTGCGCAGCTCGTTCAGCGCCGTGTCCGGCACGCTCGTCACGGCCGCCGAGGCCACCCGCACGCCGGTGCCCGGCGTCCCCGCCCCCGCTCCCCAGGAGGAAGCAGCAGTGGAAGCCCCCATCATCTCCGGCGTGGCGCACGACCGGTCGGAGTCCAAGATCACCGTCGTCGGCGTCCCGGACGTGCCGGGCACCGCAGCGCGCATCTTCGAGGTCGTCGCCGGTGCCGGCGCCAACATCGACATGATCGTCCAGAACGTGTCGGCGGCCGCGACCGGCCTCACCGACATCTCGTTCACCCTGCCCGACGGCGACGGCCCGGCCACCATGGCCGCGCTCGCCGGCGTGCAGGCCGAGATCGGCTTCGCGTCGCTGCAGTACGACGACCAGATCGGCAAGCTGTCGCTCGTGGGCGCCGGCATGCGGTCGCACCCGGGCGTCTCGGCCCGGCTCTTCGGCGCGCTGCGCGACGCCGGCATCAACATCGAGATGATCTCCACCTCGGAGATCCGCATCTCGGTCGTGACCCGCGAGGACTCGCTCGACGACGCCGTGCGCGCCGTCCACAGCGCCTTCGGGCTCGACGCCACCGACGGCGAGGCCGTCGTCTACGCGGGAACGGGGCGCTGACATGGTCGAGGTGAACCCCGTCGGGGTCAACGTGGCGGTCGTGGGCGCGACCGGTCAGGTGGGCGCCGTCATGCGCCGCCTGCTGGAGGAGCGCGAGTTCCCCGTGGCGTCCGTCCGGTTCTTCGCGTCGGCCCGCTCCGCCGGGACCACGCTCCCGTTCGCGGGGGTCGACGTGCCGGTCGAGGACACGGCGGCCGTGGCCACCGACGACCTCGCCGACATCGACATCGCCCTGTTCTCCGCGGGCGGGTCCACGTCCCGCGAGCACGCGCCGCGTTTTGCGGAGGCGGGCGCCGTCGTCGTCGACAACTCGTCGGCCTGGCGGCTCGACCCCGAGGTTCCGCTCGTGGTCGCGGAGGTCAACCCGGAGGCGATCGGCGACGCGGTCAAGGGCATCGTCGCCAACCCCAACTGCACCACCATGGCCGCGATGCCCGTGCTGAAGCCCCTCGCCGACGCGGCGGGCCTCGAGCGCCTGAAGGTGGCCACCTACCAGGCGGTCTCCGGGTCCGGTCTCGCGGGGGCGGAGGAGCTCGAGGGCCAGGTCCGCGCCGCCGTCGGCCAGGACACGCTGGGCGGCCTGGTGCACGACGGCAGGGCGGTCGCCTTCCCCGACCCCGTCAAGTACGTGGCACCCATCGCCTTCAACGTGCTGCCGCTGGCCGGCTCGCTCGTGGATGACGGGTCGGGCGAGACCGACGAGGAGCAGAAGCTCCGCAACGAGTCCCGCAAGATCCTGGGCCTGCCGTCGCTGGCCGTGGCCGGCACGTGCGTGCGCGTGCCCGTGTTCACGGGCCACTCGCTGGCGATCCACGCCGAGTTCGCGCGGGCGATCTCGCCCGAGGAGGCCCGCGCGCTGCTGGAGGGTGCGCCCGGCGTGGCGCTCGCGGACGTGCCCAACCCGCTGCAGGCGGCCGGTGCCGACCCCTCGTTCGTGGGCCGCATCCGCACGGACCAGTCGGTGCCCGACGGGCGCGGACTGGTGTTCTTCGTGTCGAACGACAACCTGCGCAAGGGCGCGGCGCTCAACGCCGTGCAGATCGCGGAGCTCGTGGCCGCGGACCTTGCGGAGCTGAGCGTGCTGGAGGCCGCCGACGCGGAGTGACGCGTCCCCGCTGTCCCGCTGTGGGTATGGATACGGCGTGAATCCGAGCCTGGATTCACGCCGTATCCATACCCACAGCCGTTTTGGGGGTTGCGTGGCGACCCGGGTCTGTGGTTCATTAGTCGAGTAATGAACCACCGAACCCAGGGGGAGGCCGCGTGTTCGACGGACCCGAACCCATCTATGTGCAGATCGCCCAGATGATCCGCGCGCAGGTGCTTGCGGGCGAGCTGGCCGAGGAGGAGCAAGTCATGTCCACCACGCAGTTCGCCACGACCTTCCGCATCAATCCGGCGACCGCTCAGAAGGCGTTCGCCCAGCTCGTCGACGAGGGCGTGCTCTACAAGCGGCGGGGTCTCGGCATGTTCGTGGCTCCCGGTGCGCGGGACAAGCTCCTGGAGCAGTTCCGCACGCGCTACTTCGAGGACGTGCTGGGGCCGGCGCTCGTCCAGGCAGACCTGTTGTCGATCCCGCGAGAGGCGATCGTCGACTACGTATGGGGCCGCGGCCCCCAGACGACTGTGGAGGTACACCCATGAGCACGCCCTTCGGAGCGCGGCTCCAGGACGTGACCGTGCGCTTCGCGAACCGGTCCCGGGCGGCAGCGCCCGTGGCTCCGGCGCTCGACCAGGTCTCCCTCACGATCCGCCCCGGCGTGATCACCGGCCTGCTGGGCCGCAACGGTGCAGGGAAGACCACGCTCCTCTCGCTGCTCGCCGCCTTCCGGCGGCCCACCTCGGGATCGGTGCTGGTGGGCACCGAGGGATCGGAGGCCGACCCGTGGGAGAACCCCGCCGTGACCTCTGCGGTGCAGCTCGTCCGCGAGGGCGGTGACGTGCTCACGGACGAGGCGGTCAAGGAGACCTTCAAGTACTACGCGAGCCTGCGGCCCGGCTGGGACGCCGACCTCGCGTCCCGCCTGCTCGACCTCTTCGAGGTGGACGAGAAGTCCAAGCCCTCGGCGCTGTCCCGCGGCAAGCGGTCGGTCGTGGGGGCTGTCGTCGGGCTCGCGTCCCGTGCCCCGCTGACGATCTTCGACGAGGTCTATCTCGGCATGGACGCGCCCACGCGGTACGCGTTCTACGAGGAGCTCCTCACCGACTACGCCGCGCACCCGCGCACCATCCTCCTGTCGAGCCACCTGGTCGAGGAGGTGGAGCGGCTGTTCGAGGACGTCGTGATCCTCGACCGCGGCCGGGTGCTCCTCGCCGAGTCCGCCGACGCCGTCCGGGCCCGCGGAGTGCGATTCACCGGCCCGGCCCCCGCCGTCGACTCCGTGACCGACGGGCTGACGGTGCTGAACCGGCAGCAGCTCGGCCCCACCGTCGAGGTGACGGTGGACGGCGCGCTGGACGCGTCACGACGGGAGGCCGCGCAGGCGGCCGGGGTCAGCACGGGGGCAGTCCCCCTGCAGGACCTGTTCGTGCACCTGACCCGCCGTACCGGTGCCGAGGAGGTGGCCCGATGAGCACGGCACTGGACGAGCAGGCCGCGGTGGCGCACCGCCGCGCGGCGAAGGCGGCGGAGAACGCCCTGGCCGGCGGGACGCTCGTGGTCGGCCTCTGGTTCTGGGGGATCATGATCGTCGTCGCGGCGGTGCTGATCACGCTGCAGGTCCTGGGCGATGTCGAGGGCACCACGATCATCCACACGACGACGGCGCCACGCTGGTTCCTGTTCGTCCTCGGCATCATCATGCCGCTGGCCTACCTCCCGCTCCACCTGGCGGCCGGCGGCACGCGCCGGAGCCTCGCGGACGGCGCCGCCCGGGCCGCGGTGTTCTGCGGGTTCGTCTTCGCGGTCGCCGTCGCGGTCCTCCAGGTCGTGGAGCGGCTCGTGCTCGACGCGCTCGGCGAGTCGTGGACCGGCGGGGACTCCGGGCTCGTGCCCGAGGCCGGACGGGTGCTCGTTGCCGAGGGCTTCACGCACGCCACCTACTTCGTCACCGGCGCGGCGGTGGGGTTCTTCTACCTCCGCCTCGCCGAGTGGTCCCGTGCCTCCCTGCCTTCCGTAGCCGTCGTCCCGGTGGCGGTCCTCGCCCCCGTGGTCGGCTGCCTGCCCCTCGCAGTTGCGGAGCTGGGGTCGGGCCGTGGCACCTTCGGGTGGCTGCTCGAGGGGGTCATTCCCGACGGGCTCCCCGGCGCCCTGCTCGGGGTGGTCCTCGCCCTCGCCGGCCTCGCCGCCGCACTGGCCGCCCTCCACCAGCTGATCCGCGGTGCGACCCCGCGACCGGTCCAGGGCTGAGGGGGACACCATGCCCGAGACGGATCACTCCACGGCCCGGCGCCGCCCTGAGAAGGTCGTCGAGCAGTTCGTCGCCGCGCCGCTCCTGGTCCTGAGCGCGGGGCTCTGGGCGACCATCCTGATCGTGACCGTCGGAATCACGGTGGTCCGGCTCCGGTCCGGGACGCTCGACAGCGGCTCCCTGATGCCGGTGGTCGACGGAGCGCGATGGTTCGCCGTCGTGCTGGGCCTGCTCGTCCCGCTCTCCCTGCTCGCCCCCCACGTGGCGGCGGGTGGCACCCGTGGGTCGTTCGTGCGGGGCACGGTGCGGGCAGCCTGGTCCGTCGGCGCGGCCTTCGGCGTCGTCACCTTCGTGCTCCTGCTCGCCGAGCGGTTCCTGGTGCTGCCGGCGCTGAGCGGGGCCAGGCCCGCGGCACGGATCACCGGCCCGGGGATGGCCACCACGCTCGTCGGCGAGGCACTGACCGTCGGCGCCTACCTGCTCGTGGGTGTCGCCGTCGCCGCCGGGTACCGCCGGCTCGGCGGCTTGTGGGGCTCGGCACTGCTCGTCCCGGCGCTTGTCCCAGTGGCCCTGGCCGACGTGGGACGCGGTTCGGGCAACCTCGGCGAAGCCTTCCACAGCGCAGTCCCGGGCGGTCTCCCCGGCGCGCTGCTGACCGCCGCCGTCACCGCGGCAGCTTTCGCTGCCGCCGCACTGCTGCTCCACCTGCTCGTCCGCGACATCCCCATCAGCCCGGCTCGATAGGCAGCTCCCGAGGAGGAGTGCACCCATGACAGACCCCACACCGCCCGTCGTCGACGTGCGTCACCTGCGCAAGACCTACCCAGGACCTGGCGGAACGACCAAGATCGCGGTCGATGACGTCTCGTTCACCGTGGCCCGCGGCGAGATCTTCGGCATCCTCGGTCCCAACGGCGCCGGAAAGACCACCACGGTCGAGTGCGTCGCAGGCCTGCGTGGCGCCGACGCCGGCGACATCCGCGTGCTCGGACGCGACCCGCAGACCGACCCCGCGTCGATCCGGGAGAGCGTCGGCGTCCAGCTCCAGGAGTCGGCGCTGCACGACAAGATCACCGTCGACGAGGCCATGCGGCAGTTCGCGGCGTTCTACCAACGCCCCGCCGACGTGGAGGAGCTGCTCCGCCTCCTCGACCTCGCCGAGCATCGAGGCGTCCAGTTCGCCAACCTCTCCGGCGGGCAGAAGCAGAGGCTGTCCATCGCGCTCGCCCTCGTGGGCAACCCGGAGGTCGCCATCCTCGACGAGCTCACCACAGGCCTCGACCCCGCCGCACGGCGCGCGACCTGGGACCTCGTGGAGAAGGTCCGCGACAGCGGGGTGACGGTCCTGCTGGTCACGCACTTCATGGACGAGGCCGAGCGCCTCTGCGACCGGCTCGTCATCATCGACGGCGGCACGGTCGTCGCCGAGGGCACCCCGGCCGACCTCATCGACGGGCTCGGCGGACCCCGAGCTGTCCGGCTTCGCTTCTCCCCGAGCCACACCGACCGGGCCCTCGAGGTCCTGGTGGCGCTCGCAGCGGGTGGCGCCGACGTCGAGTCGGCCAGCCGCGTGGGCAGTGAGATCGAGGTGACGGGCACCCGCACGGTCCTGTTCGCGGTGGTCCAGGCACTGGCTGCTGAGGACCTCGTGCCCGAGGACGTCCGCACCGTCTCGAGGTCGCTCGAGGACGTGTTCGTCCAGTTCACCGGCCGGACGTACCAGGACGAGACCACCGAGGAGGTGGCGGCGTGAACCGCGGTTTCGGCACTCTGCTCAGCACGGAGGCAAAGGTCTGGCTCCGGGAGCCGGTCGCGGTGTTCTTCGCGCTCGCCTTCCCGGCGGTCCTCCTGGTCGGGTTTGGCTACCTGATCCCGGGACTGCGGGGCCCTATGACGGACGCGCCGCCCCCGTGGAACGACGAGTCGGCGATGTCCTTCTACCTCCCCACGGTGCTCGCGCTCTCGATCGCTACCGTCGCGCTGACGGTGATCCCGGTGACCTTCGCGACGTTCCGGGAGAAGGGCGTGCTACGCCGGCTGGCGACCACCCCGATGCGTCCGCAGGCGATCGTCGGGGTGCACCTGGTGATCAACCTCGCTGCGGTGCTCGTTGCTTCACTGCTTGCCGTCGCCGGGGCGATGCTCGCGTTCGGTGTGCCACTGCCGGAGAACCCCGGGGTGGTGCTGCTCAGCTTCGTCCTCGGCGTGGCCGCGATGTACTCGCTCGGGTTGCTGGTCTCGGCACGTGCTCCGCGCGGCACCACGGCCTCAGGCGTCGGCATGCTCCTGTACTTCCCGTCGATGCTGGTCAGCGGGGTCTGGACGCCCGGTCCGGCGATGCCGGACTGGCTGGAGACGCTGGCGAAGTTCACGCCGATCGGCGCGTCCGCACAGGGGATGACCATCGGCTGGCTCGGGGAGGTCATGACGGGAGAGGTGTTCCCCACTGTGCAGGTCGTCGTGATGGTGGTCTGGACCGCCGTCCTCTTCCCGCTGGGCGTGAAGCTGTTCCGGTGGACCTGAGGCCGCGCTGACGGGTCAGCCCTTACCCTCGGACCATGAAGCCGTTCCTGCTGCTCGCCACCCGCGCGGAGGACGTCGCGGCCGACGGTGAGTACGAGGCGTTCCTCCGGTACGGCGGGCTCCGGCCGCGCGAGCTGCACCGCGTGCGGCTGGAGTCCCGCCCGCTCCCGCCGGTGGACCTCGACGACTACTCGGGCGTGCTGATCGGCGGCAGCCCGTTCAACGTGGCGGAGGCGCCGGAGCGCAGGGGCCCGGTCCAGCGGCGGGTCGAGGCGGAGGTCGCGGGGCTCCTCGACGAGGTCGTGGCCAGGGACTTCCCGTTCCTCGGCGCCTGCTACGGCGTGGGCACGCTCGGTGCCCACCAGGGGGCCGTCGTCGACGGCACCTTCGCCGAGCCCGTGGGACCCGTGACCGTCCAGCTCACGCCCGAGGGCGCGGACGACCCGCTGCTCGCCGGGATGCCCGCCACGTTCGAGGCATACGTGGGGCACAAGGAAGCGGTCCGGACGCTGCCGCCCGGCGCGGTGCGTCTCGCGACCTCAGCCGCGTGCCCCGTCCAGATGTTCCGCGTGCGGGAGAACCTGTACGCCACCCAGTTCCACCCGGAGCTGGACCTCGACGGCATCCTCCAGCGGATCGATGTCTACCAGGGGTTCGGGTACTTCCCGCCCGGCGAGGCCGAGGCGGTCGAGGCCCGGGCCCGCGCGGCGTCCGTCACGGAGCCGTTCCGGATCCTCAAGACGTTCGTGGAGCGGTACGCCCGCTGATCCGGCCGCCGGACGGAGCCACGTCCGGCTACGGCGCGAACCAGGCGCCCGCCGCCGGGTCGGCGGCGAGCCGAAGCCCCAGGGCGAGATGGTGGCGCACGTTGCGCCCCAGGTTCTCCGGCAGGTCGTCCGGGGCGAACCAGCCGACGGCGAGCGACTCGTCGTCGGCCACGTGCAGCGCCGCGGCAGCCTCGGGCGACTCGGGCCGGCACAAGAAGGTGAGCGTCAGGTACTGGGCCCGGTCGCCGTTCGGGTAGACGGTCTCGTCGTTCGTCCCGACGCCGGCCAGGCCCTCCACCCGTACCGCGACCCCCGTCTCCTCGAGCACCTCCCGGACGATCCCGGCCGCGGGCTGCTCGCCCGGCTCCAGGAACCCCGCGATCAGCGACCAGCGGCCGTTGTCGCTGCGCTCGCCCAGGAGCACACGACCGTCGTCGTCCAGCACGACGGCGTTCACGCCGGGAAGCCACAGCAGGTCGTGACCGACCCGCTCGCGCAGGCCGAGGATGTACTCCGGGACAGGCATGCGGCGAGCCTATCGGCGCGCGCCGGGCGCGGGCCGGGCGCGCGCCGGGCGCCGCGCGCCGGGCGCGGGCCCGGCGTCAGGTCTCCAGGTAGCGCAGGATCGCCAGCACCCGGCGGTTGTAGCCGCCGTCGGCCGCGAGCCGCAGCTTGTCGAAGATGGCGTTGGAGTGCTTCTCCACCGCCGAGGTGGAGATGTGGAGGGCGCGCGCCACGCCGGCGTTCGTGCGGCCCTGGGCCATCTGCTCGAGCACTGCGCGCTCGCGGTCCGTCAGGTGACCCAGCGGGTCGGTGTGGGACGTGTCGCGCAGGAGCTGGCGCACCACCTCGGGGTCGAGCACCAGCCCGCCCTGCCGCACGCGGGCGAGCGCGTCGAGGAACTCGTCGACGGCCATCACCCGATCCTTGAGCAGGTAGCCGACGCCGGCCGCGTCGTCGGCCATGAGCTGGGCCGTGAACTCGCGCTCGACGTACTGCGACAGGACCAGGATGCCCACCTTCGGCCAGCGGCGGCGGATCTCGGCCGCGGCTCGGACTCCCTCGTCCGTGTGGGTGGGCGGCATGCGCACGTCCACGCAGACCACGTCCGGAGGGTCGACGGCGAGCCGTGCGAGCAGCTCCCGGGCGTCGCCCACGGCCGCCGTCACGTCGTGCCCCTCGTCGGCCAGCAGGCTGCGCAGGCCCTCCCGGAGCAGGGTCGAGTCTTCCGCCAGCATCACACGCACGGCAGCGTCACCTCCAGGGTCGTGGGGCCGCCCGGCGGGCTGTCGACGGCCAGGGTCCCGCCCGCCGCGGCGACCCGTCCCGTCAGCCCGGCGAGACCGTGGCCAGGGCGTACGGTGGCGCCGCCCACGCCGTCGTCGGACACCGTGACCGCCATCTCGGCCGGGCCGACCGCGACCCGGATCTCCGCGCCGGACGCGTGGGCGTGCCGCCCGACGTTGGTCAGTGCCTCCGCGACCACGTAGTAGACGCAGGTCTCGACAGCCGCCGGCAGGCGCCGCGGGCCGGGCCACACCAGGGTGGCCGGCGGGGTGCTGCGCTCGGCGAGCTGCTGCAGCACGGGAGCCAGGCCGTGGGTGTCCAGGGTGGTGGGACGCACCCGCCAGGCGACCTCGCGGAGGTCCGCGACCAGCGCGTCCGCCTCGGCGGCGGCCTGGTCGAGGAGCCGCCGGGCGGGGCCGTCGGCGTCGGCCAGACGCCGGGCCCGGCCCACGAGCAGGCCGAGCGCGACCGCACGCTGCTGGACGCCGTCGTGCAGGTCGCGCTCGATCCGCGACCGCTCCGCGTCGAGGGCGGTGAGGAGATCGGCCCGGCTGACCGTGAGGTCGGCGACCTGTGCGGCCAGCCGCTCGCTCCGCGAGGGGGCGAGCCAGGTCGCGGCGATCGCCCGGTCCAGCAGGCCGACGCCGAGGAGCCCCATGAGGTTCAGGTAGAGCAGCACCAGGCCGGGGACGAGCAGGGCGAGAACCGTCGCGGTGGTCACCTGCCCCTCGCCCAAGGCGTCGTCGTAGACGGTGACCCGGACGTCGAACAGCCATGACAGCAGCACGGCCGCCACGGCGAAGATCCCGTAGGCCAGGATGGCCAGCACCGCCGTGCCGACCAGTCCCACGCCCACGCGACAGGCGAGGTAGGCCGCGGTGCGGCCCGGTCGCACCGCCGTGCCCGGGTCGGCCCACCCGAGGAGGACGGCGGTCCGACGCCGGTGCCACCGCACCAGGGCGGCCGGCCACCGGCCGCCGGGGTGAGCCAGGGCGACGACCGCGGCGACGAGGTCCGCGGGCCACGACGCGGTCCCGAGGAGCGTGCCCTGCAGCATCCGCGCCGGGGAGCTGCGCCACAGTGGTGCGGCGGGGGCGTCGGGGCGAGGGGTCACCCGGCCAGGATAGGGAGCGGCGGGCGGGCGCGGACTGCGGAAAACCGCACCGGTCTGTGCAGGTCACCGCCCTCGTCGTGCGGTTCGGCCCATCCCGCGCTCCAGGGCAGGGTCCCTAGCGTCGTGGTCATGACGAACGACCTGACTTCACGTGTCGCCGAGTGGGCGACGGGCCTGATGGAGACGCTGGGCGCCCCGGGCGCCGGTGTCGCGATCGCGGCGGAGAACCTGTTCCCGCCGCTCCCGAGCGAGCTGATCCTCCCGCTCGCCGGTTTCACCGCTGCGCGGGGCGACCTGGTGCTGTGGGAGGTGCTCGTCTGGACGACCGCCGGATCCCTCGTGGGCGCCCTGGCCCTGTACGGGCTGGGGGCGGTCCTCGGCAGGGACCGTCTGCGCCGGGTGGTCGACCGGATGCCGCTCGTCGCGCTGGAGGACCTCGACCGGGCCGAGGCGTGGTTCGAACGGCACGGTGACCGCGCGGTGCTGATCGGGCGGCTCGTGCCGATCGTGCGCAGCCTCGTCTCGGTCCCCGCGGGCGTGGCCCGGATGGGGCTGGCGCGGTTCGTGACGCTCACCACCCTTGGGAGTGCGCTCTGGAACACAGTCCTTGTCGGGGCGGGCTACCTGCTGGGGGAGCGGTGGCACCTGGTGGAGGACGGTGTGGGCGTGTTCCAGAAGGTCGTGGTGGGCGCGATCGCGGTCGGCGTCGTGCTCTGGGCGGTCGGGGCGCTCCGTCGGAGGTCCCGGCCGCGGCACGCGAGCACGCCGACCGGATGATGGACTGCGGTGGACAAGGCCCAGGGACGGGGTGCTACCGTCGCTCCGTGATCAACCGTTGGTATTGGCGCTTTACGCCGGCTCCTGGTGGAGCCTGGCGGGCGTCAGCCTGACCAACCTTCACCGGAGCCACCTGGGCCTTGGACACCACAGTGTCCGGGCCCTTCGTCTTGAACAGACGGGCCGCTCCGGACCACGAGGCGGTGGCGGCACCGTCTGGGACTTCCCGCACGTACCCGGAACCGCCGTCACACCTCATCAGGAGCCTTGATCATGACCCCCACGGCCGCCGCCACTCCCGCTGATACCGATCCCGCCGCGAGCACCCCGCCCGGGTCGCGCGGCGAGCTGCGAGCCCGCACGTCCGACCTGCGCATCCGCGCCCTCGACGCCCTCCCCGCGCCGCAGGACCTCCTCGCCGAGCTGCCGCTCAGCACCGAGCAGAGCGACCTCGTCACCACGTCCCGCCGCGAGGTGCGTGACGTGCTGGCGGGCGACGACGACCGGCTGCTCGTGATCGTCGGCCCCTGTTCGGTGCACGACGCCCGGGCGGCGCTCGACTACGCTCGCCGCCTGTCCGCCCTGGGCCAGGAGCTCGCGGGAGACCTCCTGACCGTCATGCGCGTGTACTTCGAGAAGCCCCGCACCACCGTGGGGTGGAAGGGTCTCATCAACGACCCGCACCTCGACGGCAGCCACGACGTGCACCACGGCCTGCGCCTCGCCCGCGAGGTGCTGCTCGGCGTCCTCGACGCGGGCGTGCCGGCGGCGTGCGAGTTCCTGGAGCCCACCAGCCCGCAGTACATCGCGGACGCCGTGACGTGGGGCGCCATCGGCGCACGCAACGCGGAGTCGCAGGTGCACCGGCAGCTCGCCTCCGGGCTGTCGATGCCCGTCGGGTTCAAGAACGCCACCGACGGTGACGTGCAGATCGCCGTGGACGGCTGCGTCACCGCGGCGAGCGAGCACGTGTTCTTCGGTGCCGACGCCCAGGGCCGGGCCGCGGCGGTGGCCACGGCCGGCAACCCCGACTGCCACGTCATCCTGCGCGGCGGCCGCAGCGGCCCCAACTACGGGGCCGACGACGTCGCGGCCGCCCTCGCCGTGGCGCGCACCTCGGGCCTCGGCGGGGCGGTCGAGACCGGCGTGGTGGTGGACGCGTCGCACGGAAACTCGGGCAAGGACCACGTGCGCCAGGCGGGCGTGGTGCGTGAGGTGGCCGAGCGGCTCGCCGTGGGGGAGCAGGGGATCACCGGCCTGATGATGGAGTCGTTCCTGGTGGCGGGTGCGCAGAAGCCGGCGCCGCTGGCGGAGCTCACCTACGGCCAGTCGGTGACCGACAAGTGCATGGACTGGGACACCACGGAGACGCTGCTGCGGGAGCTGGCGGCCGCGGTGCGGGAGCGGCGGGCGCTCGCGTCCTGACGGCGGGTCGAACGGCACGGGGCCGCTCACCGTGTGGTGAGCGGCCCCGTGGTGTGGTCCGGTCGGATCACTTCACGATCGGCGCGTTCACCAGATAGCTGGTCGGCTTGCCGGAGTTCACGTTAGTGAAGTTGATGATGCCGTAGATCAGTGCGATCACCTGGATGGCCGGACCTGTGAGGAAACCGAGGAAGATCCAGCTGAGGAACACGTACGACACGACGAGGCCGATGGTCGCCCAGAGAGACCAGTTGAGGGCCTTCTTGCCCTCGGCGTCCACGTAGGCGCTACGGTCCTTGAAGACGAGCCAGATCACGAGCGGCGCGATCAGGATGAAGATGCCGCCGAGCAGGTGGGCGAGTCCTGCCCACTGCCTGGCCTCGGCATCGGAGAGCGGCTGCGGCGGTACGGCGGCCGGCATGGGCTCGGACAACGGATTCTCCTTCGATTGGTCTGACGAACGGATCGAATCGTAGAGAACCGCGGCCTGTGTGAACAGGGTGAGTGCAGAACGTCTCAGAACACGGTGATCGCCGCGGCGAGAACATATAGCGCACCCAGGGCGCTGAAGAGCGTGATGACAGTCCTCGAGCGTGGATTCACCCGCCGAATGGTGCCAGAGATCTGTTACGCCGTAAATCCTTCGAGCTCGTCGCGGGACACCTGGCGCCCAGAGCGGATCAGCTCCTCGATGCGCTCGGTCTGCTCCCAGACGTTCACCGCCATGCCCGCGGCGACCCGGCCGTCGGCGACCCAGAAAGCCACCAGCTCCCGGTTCTCCAGCGAGCCGGAGATCACCACGTCGTCGTAGCCACCGGGGACGTCGACCCAGCCCACGTACTCCATCCCCAGGTCGTACTGGTCGCTGTAGAAGTACGGCAGGCGGTCATAGTCGCCGCCGACCCCGAGCATCGCGCGCCCGGCGTGAGCGCCGCCTTCCTGAGCGGCCGACCAGTGCTCGACCCGGAGGGGGCGACCGTAGTGGGGCGACGGGACGCTGGCCACGTCACCAGCGGCGAACACGTCCGGGTGGGAGGTGGCAAGGGTGCCCGACACGGCGATCCCGCCCCCCTCGGACGGGGACCGGAGCGTCAGGCCGCCCGCCTCGGCGAGCCCCACGTTCGGCGCGACGCCGACCCCCACCACGACGACGTCCGCGCCGACGTGGGACCCGTCGGCCAGGTCCACACCCGTGACCCAGCCGTCGGTGTGCGAGAGGGCCGCCACCGTGGCCCGAGGCACCAGCCGCACGTCCTGCTCCTCGTGGAGGTCGCGGAAGACCGCGGCGAGCTCGGGCCCGAGGACGCGGCCGAGCGGCACGCTGCCCCGCCCGATCACGGTCACGTTCAGGCCCAGCTGCCGGGCGGACGCCGCTACCTCCATGCCGATCCAGCCGTCGCCGATGACGGCGACCCGGCCGGCGCCCTCGAGCGACGCGTCGAGTAGCCGCCCCGACAGCCGGTCGGCGTCGTCCAGGGTGCGCAGGTAGTGCACTCCGGAGAGGTCCATGCCCGGTACGTCGAGCGCTCGCGGGGTCGACCCGGTGGCGAGGAGGAGCTTGGCGTAGGTGAGCCCGCTGCCGTCGGCCAGCGTGAGCCGGTGGTCGCCGGGGGCGAGACCGACCGCGGTGACCGAGGTTCGCACCTCGACCCCCTGGTTCGCGTACCAGGACTCGTCGAGCGGGAACACCGACTCCCGGTCGTCGTCTCCCCGCAGGTAGCCCTTGGAGAGCGGCGGCCTCTCGTACGGCCGGTGCGCTTCTCCTGTCACGACGACGAGGTCGCCGTCGTAGCCCTCGTCGCGCAGCGCCTCCGCGGCACGGGCGGTCGCGAGGCCGCCCCCGAGCAGGACGTACGGGTCGGCGGTCATCCGGTCTCCTCGGCGTCGGCGGCTCGGGGCGGGTGCCCGCCCCGGTCAGTTTCGCACCGGGGCGGGTATCCCGCCGTGCCGCCGTCGTCGGTAGCTGCCGTTCTCGCTGGTCGGCGTCGTTGGAGGCCGTTCCGCGCCGGACGTCAGTCCGTGCCGGCCTCCATCGCGGCGCGGTCCAGCATCTCCTCGTCCTCCGACACCTCGCCGCGGGAGGCGATAGCCTCCGCGCCGCCCTGCGGCATGCTGCCGATGAGCCCGGTCGCCGCCGCCTGGGCGGCGCCGATCGCCGGACCGCCCGCCCCGATGAGACCCAGGCCCGCGTACTGCTCCAGCTTGGCGCGCGAGTCGGCGATGTCGAGGTTGCGCATCGTGAGCTGGCCGATGCGGTCCACCGGGCCGAACGCCGAGTCCTCGGTGCGCTCCATGGAGAGCTTGTCGGGGTGGTAGCTGAAGGCGGGACCCGTGGTGTCGAGGATCGAGTAGTCCTCGCCGCGCCGCAGCCGCAGAGTCACCTCGCCCGTGACGGCCGCGCCGACCCAGCGCTGCAGCGACTCGCGGACCATGAGGGCCTGCGGGTCCAGCCAGCGGCCCTCGTACATCAGCCGGCCGAGGCGGCGGCCCTCGTTGTGGTACTGAGCGACGGTGTCCTCGTTGTGGATGGCGTTGACCAGGCGCTCGTACACCACGTGCAGCAGGGCCATGCCGGGCGCCTCGTAGATGCCGCGGCTCTTGGCCTCGATGATGCGGTTCTCGATCTGGTCGGACATGCCCAGGCCGTGGCGCCCGCCGATCGCGTTGGCCTCCATCACCAGATCGACCGGCGAGGCGAACTCCTTGCCGTTGATCGTGACCGGGCGGCCCTGGTCGAAGCCGATCGTCACGTCCTCCGTGGCGATCTCGACGGCCGGGTCCCAGAACCGCACGCCCATGATGGGCTCGACGCTCTCCACGCCGGTGTCCAGGTGCTCCAGGGTCTTGGCCTCGTGCGTGGCGCCCCAGATGTTGGCGTCCGTCGAGTACGCCTTCTCCGCGCTGTCGCGGTAGGGCAGATCACGCGAGGCCAGCCACTCGGACATCTCCTTGCGGCCGCCGAGCTCCGTGACGAAGTCGGCATCCAGCCACGGCTTGTAGATCCGCAGGTGGGGGTTGGCGAGCAGGCCGTAGCGGTAGAAACGCTCGATGTCGTTGCCCTTGAACGTGGAGCCGTCACCCCAGATCTGGACGTCGTCCTCGAGCATGGCCCGGACCAGGAGCGTGCCGGTAACGGCGCGACCGATCGGCGTGGTGTTGAAGTAGGCCCGCCCACCCGAGCGGATGTGGAACGCCCCGCACGTCAGCGCAGCCAGGCCCTCCTCCACCAGGGCCTCACGGCAGTCCACGAGGCGCGCGATCTCCGCGCCGTACGTGGTGGCACGGCCGGGGACCGAGGCGATGTCGGGCTCGTCGTACTGGCCGATGTCGGCGGTGTACGTGCAGGGGACAGCGCCCTTGTCGCGCATCCACGCGACCGCCACCGACGTGTCGAGACCACCGGAGAAGGCGAGGCCGACGCGCTCGCCGACGGGGAGGGAGGTGAGGACCTTGGACATGGCAGAAAGTATGCAGACTTTCGCATGAGTATGCAATGTGGCCGCTGACAGGTTCCGGAACGCGGCCTAGGGCCTGTCCTGTGAATGGCCTGGTCACTGGTTCTGTAATGTCCGGGTTGTGGGTGTTGGTCGGGGTGAGTTGACGGATGCGGCGTGGGCGCGGATCGAGCCGCTGCTGCCGGTCTCGTCCGGGCGTGGCGGGCAGTGGCGTGATCACCGGCAGGTGATCAACGGGATTCTGTGGCGGCTGCGGGCCGGGACGCCGTGGCGGGACGTGCCTGCGAAGTACGGGCCGT